>CALHLB010000059.1 GCA_938034375.1 uncultured Alphaproteobacteria bacterium
ATATCTTCCATGTTAAATCATTAATTTTACGCTTAATATTTGATTTTAAATACTTAACCAGGTAGTTTGTTGTTTTACGTATTAAGTATGCGATTGTTTCTTCCGTTAAATCAACAAGACTACTTTCAGCGTTTCTAGCAACAGATTTTATATTATTTTGTAATTGGATATTAGTCTCATTTAAATAATCTTTTAGATTCTGTGTCAAATTCAATCGGTCATCAATATGATTGAGAATTATACTGACGGTAAAGCCAATAATAATAGCACATACAAGAGGTCCGAGAGCAAATGTACTGATTGCTGTGACACCAACCAAAGTTGCCGTGGCAATTGAAGCCCCTGTCGCAATACCGATTTTAACAATATCAGAAGAAATTTGACCAACTAGATCCATCAGTGTCTGCTTATCTGTTAAAATATAATCGATAACATTATATGCAGTAAGCAAAACAATTGATAAAATGCCACCTTGTTTGATAGCAGTTTTTGTTCCTACTTCACCAATACCAAGACTTATAATTTTAGGATTTTTGATCCCATATTTTGTACCTGTTAAAATAGTCCGTAAGCCTGGACGACCTTTAAATATTATATGCCATTTATCGCCATACTGTTTATAATACACTTTACCTAAAAAACTCCCTAAATCATTAGAAATTATTTTAAGTAAAAGTATATCTGTGCCAACAGAAAAGTGTGTCAAAGCTGTATGGGGATAGCGCTTCCACTTATTCCATAATTCTTTGGCTTCGTTAGGATTAATCTTGCCAGACCTTTCCATTTTTTCTAACCAAAGCCTTAATGTTTCATGCAATGACAAGGCATAAATTACATCATCTGATTTTACTTTTATTTTATTTTTACTATGTGGGGACTGAATAGACATAATATTTATGTACATATTTCTTTGGCTAATTGTTAAGTTAATTACAAAAAAAGCCAGACATATTGCGGTCTGGTTTTTTCTTGTACTAATATGAAGCTATTCTTTCGGTAAAACCATTCGCGCTTCAACGCGCCTATTTTCAGCAGCGAATGCATCCGAGCTAACTAGTCTTGTTTCACCATATCCTTTTGATTCAATCCTTGAAGGAGCAACGCCAAATGAGACAAGTGTATCTGAAACAGCTTTTGCACGCTGTTCAGAAAGCTGCATATTAAAAATATCAGTGCCATATGCATCTGTGTGGCCTTCAACTTTAAAGCTTGCAACGCCCAAGCGGCGGTCGTTAATTGCTATTGCAAATTCTTTTAATGTTCCAAAAGCTTCAGGTGTTAAGGTTGCAGAGTTATATTCAAAATTAACACTCATGTTCAAAGCTTCAAGCGGTGCACCTTTTTCATTGGCACATTCTTGTGCAGTCCCGATACATATTGCTCTTGCTTCGCCAAGTTTTGCGGATTTGATAAAATGTTCAACAATATCATTTGCTCTCAAGGCTGGTTCAGCAAATGTTGATGTTGCAAATAATGAGAGGATTGCGGCAGAAATAATAAGTGAATTACGCATATTAGCCTCGTAAAATTAGTTTAACTATACATTTACCTTAAGTAGCAAAAACAGCTAAAATGTCAAGCCATTCAGGCACTAAAAACACCGTTCACAACAGTTATTAAAAATAGCATTAATAACTATAAACAGCTATAAGAAATTTCCGTCTAGCAAAAAAAATTAAATGATAATCAAATAAATTTATAAAGGTTATATTATCTATGCAGAATTACAAGTTTATCAAGCTATGGGCTATTTTACTTTTAATAGCGACTAATTACCCCTTTCAATCATTATCTAAACCTCTTATCGCCGAGTCATTGGAAATACAAGCCGCAATAAAGAAAAAGAAAGCCGTTAAATTAAAATCAAAAAATATTATTAATAATGAAAATAGAAAAATAACAAAACCTTTTCTCAACGATAATATAACTCCAACAAATATTTACCAAGTGACGCATAGTGGTGTTGGAACGTCATGTTTTCCTAAAAAATTACTTGCAATTCTCCAGAGTGTAAAAAATAAATACGACACCAAACCAATTATTAGTTCAGGCTTTAGAAGCAAAATTTATAATAAACGGGTTGGTGGAGCCAAACATTCATATCATATTAAATGTCAAGCTGCTGATATAGAGATCCCAGGTGTTAGTAAGTATGAGTTAGGCAAATATTTAAAAACCTTGCCCAATGTTGGTGGTGTTGGTATTTACGAATGCAGCAAGCCTGTGCATGTTGACATCGGACCAAGGCGCAATTGGCATTGGGGTTGCCCACGGCGCTTAAAAAAAATTAAAGTTGCGGCTGACTAATATCCAGTATGCATGTATAACTTGCATATTTAATCACTTTAGCATAGCTGTCATAATGTAAGATTAGTACATTTAAAATTAGTACTTTACACCTAATTAAATTAAAAAGGGCATTTTCCCATGAACATTAATACTGGTTCAGCCTCATACATTCAGGCTGATCGTATTTTGCGGATTGAAACGTCCCTGGGTCTGGATGTGTTTCTGCCGGAACGTATGACAATGGTGGAGAAAGTCTCGGATCTTTTTGAACTTTCCATTGCCGTGCGTTCAAAGAAAACAGACATCAAGCCCGATGATCTGGTGGGGAAACTGGTGGATGTTTCCGTTGAACAGGGCATGGGCGAGCGGCGCACATGGAACGGGTTGGTGATTGAGCTGATGGAAGGCCCACCCGTCACACGGGGGCTGCGTTCCTATCATCTGACCATTGTACCAGAACACTGGCTTTTAACCCAGAAGTCCGACTGCCGCATCTGGCTGAACAAGACATCGGTGGAAGTGGCTGAAATCCTGATGCAGGAGCATAAGCTGCTGGGGCCGAATACATTTGGCATTGTCAATAAATATACCCCCAAGCCGCAGCATTATTCCGTTCAGTTTAACGAAACAGACTGGGACTATCTCAACCGCCGTCTGGAAGAAGATGGTATCTTCTACTGGTTCCACCATGAGGGGGGAGAGATTGGAGAAGTTTCTGCCACCCACCGCCTGCACATTGCCTCCCATCAATTTGGCTATCAGGAAAACGATTATCAGGATATTCGTTATGCCATGGGGTCAACGGATAGAAACCATATATCGAAGTTTGAAAAACGCTTTCGGTTTATTCCCTCCAGCCGAACGGGGCGGGACTGGAACTTTGAGAACCCTGGTAGCGCACAGGAAGCTTCAACCCCTTCCCTCCATAAGATGCCGCATTCAGAAGGCTATGAGCTTTATGAATATCCCTTTATTGGCGGTTATGGCACGGGTGAAAAGGCCTCTGAAGGTATTGAATACACACAGTTAGAAAAGCAGTCGCGGTTCCGCATGATGGCAGCGGAGGTTGACCATGAGCGCATTGAGGGTCAATCAACGGTACGTACTTTCTCGCCTGGTCATCGTTTCAAGCCTTATGATGTTGCCAATCCTGACAATGAGTTTGAAGAACACGCGATTATAGAAATCCATCATCAGGCGGAGGACCGCTCTTATGAAACGAATGAGGGAGACCCTGATTACACCAACACCTTTGTTGCCCTTCCCTCAAGGGTTCCCGCCACACCGCACCGCAAGACGAAGCGTCCAAGGATAGAAGGCCAACAGATAGCCATCATAGCCGGCCCTGAGGGGGAGGAAATCTGGCCGGATGAATATGGTCGTGTGAAGGTGTGGTTTCCGTGGGACAGGCGGGCGAAGAAGGATGGCTCTGACACCTGCTGGATACGGGTTGGGCAGAACTGGGCTGGCGGCGGCTTTGGCGGGCAGATCATTCCGAGGATTGATATGGAGGTGACGGTCTCCTACCTCGATGGCGACCCTGATCGTCCCGTTATTACGGGGGTGGTGCCAAATTCACGGCAAAAAGTACCTTATACGCTTCCTGAAAATAAGACGAAGAGTGTATTTCGGACGAATACGCATAAGTCGGAAGGTTTTAATGAGCTTACTTTTGAGGATGAAGCGGGGCGGGAAGAGATTTATGTGCATGGTCAGAAGGATTACCGCATGCACATCGAAGACAGCCGCACCAAGCGGGTTGATAACAATCAGGCGGAAAGCATTGGCCACAACAAGACAATGGAAGTGGGCAACAATCACCATGAGGTGATTGGCGGCAATATGACCTTGATGGTGGGGCCGAATGTGTTGCAGGGCGGCGTGACGGCGGCCATGGGTGTTTTACGCTCAAAGTTAGGTGATTTGATGACAGACAAGCTGCGTTCCTTCACCGACAAGCTGGGCTTTCTGGCACAGGAAACCATGGGCGAAGGCAATATGGTGATTGGTGTTGGTAAGAACAAGGCCGAAACCGTAATGGTCTCTTCAACGGAAATCGTGGGTGGAGCAAAAACTGTAACGGTCGGCGGTGGGTATCAACTGGCCGTTCAGGGCATGAGGCACGAATCAACCCTGATTGGCGCTTATGAGGAAGTGGGACAAAACAAGGTGATTGTTGCAGGCAAACGGATGGAATTTGTCTGCGGCAAATCGATGATCCAGCTTAATGAGGATGGAACCATTCTTATTGAAGGGGTGAAATTGCTTGTTAACCAGAAAAACGAGATGACCGTTAAAGCGGGCAAGATTGATCTGAATTAGGGAACACACCATGACCTTTTATCAAAACGGCTCTTTTACCCGCCATGAACCTGAACGCAAGGCCATTCGCGACCGTTTGCGCAAGCAGTTTTTTGAAGAGCATGGCTTTGCAAACACGTATGATGTTTTATCTATTCCCGTTGCAACGAACGAGAATGCCCATGAAATTACATCGTTGATTGACAAGGCCCTCTTGCTGCATGAAGGGGATAAAACGGCCATTAAGATGTTGATGGGCGAGGTTTCGTTCCTCAGCTTAAGCAAGGTGAAACTGGGTGATTTGCCGCCCAGCAATCCTTTGAAAGAAGATATGAGCTTGACGGTTCTGGCTGAAACCTTTTTTGATGACTATCAGGGCTAGAGCGGATGTCTGAACAGTCCGCCACCTTGCAAGCCCCCGACCATTTGACAGGTGACAGTTATGCTGACGAGTTTTCCAATGTGGCAGATTATGCGCAGGAAGCACAAAACAGGATAGCGGCGCAATATCGCTTTGCCGGCCTTGTTGCAGGCATTAAAGGGCCGAACGATACGGATAAAGACGTTGAAGAAGCCCGCAATGCCGTTATGAAGGCAATTCAGGATTTTTTAAATCCGCCTGCGGAATTGCGCAAACAAATTGATGATTCATACCGCCAGCTTTTAGCCGAAAGCACGGCGCTGAAAAATGACCCTGCCAGCCGTGGTTTTCATGTGCTGATTGACGACATTGTCCCGCGAGGTCATCCGACAGATGGTGGCGGCGGTTTGTTGGAATTTATTGCCGATGGTGGCTTGCGGTCAGGTTTTGAGCGAACCCTCAGCCGAAGAAGAGCGCATCTTGATGGTGTTACGGAAGAAAGGTTGCGCTCTTTATTATCAAAATCAGAAGATGTTGCCAAACTTGAAACCGAGCGCCGCCAGAGGGAGCGGGACGAGTTTATTGGTTATTTTTCCGATATCTGGAAGAGCGTCAAGGACTATTATGAAGAGAAGATGGTGCTTGTGCGCTCTGGCCGGTATCTTGAGGCTGGCGGCAAAATACTGGTTGATATTGCAGAGGTTGCCCATGGCGAGATTGTGGTTGCCATCATCTCTGCGGCTGTTATTGCGGCCACAGCGGGGGTAACGGCTGTTGCCGCGCCTTTAATCCGCTCAGCAGTTGCGCTTGCTATCAAGGTTGTTAAAGGGTCTGCGGGTGTTATAAACCGCACGGCAGACAAGACGCGCCATGCGGCGGCGGCAACTGTCTTTTGGGTGCAGGTTTCTGTTGTCAAACCCAACGCCCTAAGCCGTATTCCCCATGTCGAAACCCGTTCTTTTTACGAACGTAAGATCGATGTGAAATCTGATCTTCTACCTGATGAGCGTCGGCTGTTAAACGAGGTGGATCAGGGTGGGAAAACGCCAACAAAAGATCGTAATACGGAACAGTCAAACTCTTCCGATGGGGGGAAGAAGAATGATATCGGGAGCAAGAGGGTTGGGGATATTGCGGAAGAACAGGCCCGCAAAGATTTGGCTGACAAAGGATTTACAGATCAGCTTGTAATCCAGAACCCGCAAGGCAATGGTGTCGACATTATTGCGCGCAACCCTGAAACAAAGAATGTTATCTTTGGCGAGGTGAAGGCCAATCAGGCAAAGTTGAGTAAGGAGCAGTCTTTTAGAGGTGGGCCAGATTTTTCAGAAAATCGTCTTGACCGTGTGATTAATAAGGAAAATGAATGGCAAAATGCAACACCGCAACAAATTAGGAATGCGAAAAGAGCAAAACGTTGGCTCGAACAGAACCCTGATTTTAAGGAAATCAAATATGATGTTGACCGGGAGACGGGAGAAGTTTCCAATTATCGCGAGAGAGACTGGAATTACCCTAAAGGTGAAAGGCCAAAACGTATTTACTGGCGCAATGCGGAAGGGCAGCATGTAACCGAAAAGGGCAAGGTGAAGAAGCAGCCGGCCAGAGGGCCACCGTAAAGAAGATAAAACCAGATAATCCATAACACAGAATAACAGGACAAGAGTTGCACAAAATGGCTGAAAATATTGAAGAGATTAGAAATTACATACTGAAAAACTTTCCAGACTGGGTAAAATCGCAGCAAGAGACGGTTTTTGCTTGGGGAATTGAAGACTTAAAATTGTGGTTGGAAGACACTGCCGAGGAAAAATTCGAGTTATCAGTTGCAAGTGAGAAAGGATACATCGCGCATTACGAGTTAAAAAAGTTTATTATCGAGAATTTTGACCGCCATGCTGACAGGGCGCAACTGGCCCATGCGACACGTCTTGAAATACCAAAAATACTTTATGCAATTGGCGTTCTGCATCTCAATACGAATAGTGGTTTTCTTTTTGATAAATTCGTTAACGGCCTTTGTCAGGTTATTACCCTTGGCTGGAAAGACCATGCGGAATTGCTGGCCCGACTGGGGCTTCAGGAACTCATGAAATATGATATTCAACGGGGCAAGTATCATGGCGGCGCCCTTGGTCACGGCACGACATCACAAGGTTTTCCCTACATGATTATGGATGTGATGAAAGATTGGTTGAAGGCTGACAAAACATCAACCATGACAGCCTGGCGTGATGATTTATATGAAAGCTATGCAGGTGGCTATGGCGGTTGGGCAGAGCTGGTGGCGCATTGGCGCGAGCCTAACCCCGTAAAGTTTTATGACATATTGCACAGGGCGGCTGATTACCATGTGGCTCAAAGCCATGACATGGAATATGTTGGTCATAAAAATGACCCTGATTATGACGAAATTCACTATGAAATAGAAAGCGATAAATATTGGCTTTATCCTGTTATTTTGTTCACCTTCCTGCGCTTGCGGGAATGGGAAGGGCTGCAAAATCCTGCCACTTTGCAACATGATCTTTTCCAAAAAGGCATTTTCAGGCATCTACCTGCCGTTCCCGACTGGCCGCAAGATGCGTTTTATGATGAGGTTGACGCCAAATTCCGCGCTATGTTCCCCGACACAACCCCCTCTGTGGCAGACCTGCCACGATTAAGACAGGAACAGGGCAGCTAAACGCGGCCTTCTCTCTTTATTATCAAAATCAGAAGATGTTGCCAAACTTGAAACCGAGCGCCGCCAGAGGGAGCGGGACGAGTTTATTGGTTATTTTTCCGATATCTGGAAGAGCG
>CALHLB010000060.1 GCA_938034375.1 uncultured Alphaproteobacteria bacterium
AGAATAGCCTGTCCCAAAGTCATCAATAGAAATATTCATTCCCATAAGACGCAAACGTGACAAGACTTCAACTGAGGTGGGATTAAAATCAAGAACCTCATTTTCAGTTAATTCAAATGTAATCTTCTCCAATTCAATCCCGAATTCTTTAATATTTTTAGAAATACGATCCGGAAAATCTAAACTTGTAATTTCCCCAGCTGTAACATTAATTGCCAAGCCAATATCAATTCCAGCTTTCCGCCATGCCTGCATATCATGAAGCGCCTTGATAAGCAGATGATTGGTTAAAGCTCCCATTAATTTACTCTGCTCAAGTACAGGTAAGAAATTTGAAGGTTCCAAACACCCCTTTAGGGGGTGGTGCCAGCGTACAAGCATTTCAGCGCCTACGATTTTTCGCGTCGCCACATCTACCTTTGGTTGATAGTGGGGAATAAATTGCTTTTCTTCAAAAGCAACCAAAATTTCATCTACTGTAAAAAATTCGGCTTTCTTAATCTTATGCTCTTGTTTTTCTTTTTGTTTTTTAAAAAAAAGAGCATCCAGTTTTTCTTTAAAAATGGGTTTTTGGCATGTCCCGATAACATCAATATCATGCAGGCAAGCAAGTTTCTTAGTACTATCAAGAATTGACTGGTCAATACTTGACATAAAAAGCATTTTCCCGGAAAAATTGCGCTCCTTAAGTTTACGTACCATCTCAATGCCATCCATAAAGGGCATCATTAAATCAGAAACAATAAGATCTATGCGATCAATATTCGATTTGAATAATTCAAGAGCATCTTTTGGATTATTTGAACCGAAAATGTGAGAAAAATTAAGATCCTTAAAATATTCTTTTAGCATAATAATTTGTATAGGATCATCATCAACAATCAACACGCCTTTTAAATTGCCCAATTTAATTCTCCCAAACCAGTCACGCTGAATTATTCAATTAACACATTCAAGTTTTTATTTTTCTTAAACTATCCTCATAAGACTTTATAAAATTTTCAATTTCCAAGATAAGTTTATTATATTGTAAAGATGCAATTAAAACTTCTGAATTTACTTTATTTAAATTCTTCTGATAAGAAAATTTTTCAATTCTATAACATAATTTTGAAAAATCTATTGCTGCAATACTCGATGATATTGAACAGAGAGCATGGGATGATCTTGAAATTGACTTAAAGTCTTTTTTACCAACAGATAATATAATATTATTAAATAAATAAAATGATTCTTCTATATATATTTTAAGTATTTTTATAAATTTATATTCTGAATTTTCACCCAAAATAACATACATATTTTCCACTGAATTACGGTCTAAAGAAATTAATTCATGCAGCATCATTTTTTTCCAAATATAAAGTTAGATAATTTTGAGTTCTTTGAAATGATTTTTCAAAACGATCAATCGTATGTGCCGGCAAATCTTCTTTACCAAGTGCGTTGGTTATTTTTTGTTTTGCTTCTTCCTCAAGGTTTTGCAAAATTTCAGACAGCTCCATGGCGCCAATAGCCGCGCTTTTGGATTTTAAGCTATGTGCAATATAAGATATTTTTTGCATATCACCTTCAACACAAGCCTTATTGAACTGGGCCATCATGATTTGACTGTCATCAAGGAAAGATTTCAGGCAATGTTCAGACTTATCATCCATCATATATTGGTAATTTTCAAATAGCTTCGTATCAAAACCATTTTCAATGGCCTCGTCTTTCTCTGATAAAATGGCTCCTTTTGGATCGAGATATTTGCACAACATTTCGATCATCGCATCGTTTTTCAATGGTTTAGTAAAATAATCGTCCATGCCCGCTTCAAGGCAGCGTTCACGGTCACCCTTCATGGCATTGGCTGTAAGGGCAACAATTGGGCAAGGCTTAAACAGGCCTTCGGCCTCCAGCTTCCTAATTTTCATGGTCGCCTCAAAGCCATCCATAACGGGCATCATGCAATCCATAAAGATAATGTCGCATTCAAGGTTTTTGCGCGCCTCAACGCCCTTTTCACCATTTGTGGCAATTGTCACTTCCATACCCAATTTTGTAAGAAGCTCTTCCGCCATCATGGCATTAATGCGGTTATCCTCAATCAGTAATAATTTATAACCATCGAAACTAATTTGTTCCTCTGCGCTATTGTCATGAATAAAATCAGGTAACCATTTGGCCAATATCTGCATAAACTGGTTTTTTCGGATGGGTTTGATCAGATAGTCGCTCATTCCTGCATTCAAGCAGCGCTCCCGATCGCCTTTCATAGCACTGCCGGTTAGGGCAATTATTGGGGCTTTTTTCTTATTATTTTTAGTAAATTCTTCCACAATCAAACTGCTTGCTTCAAAACCATCCATTTCCGGCATAACACAATCCATGAAAATAAGGTCATACGCTTTTTCCTCAGCGCGCTGAACGGCCTGTTTTCCATTCGTCACCACATCAACATGGCAGCCTGCATTTTCCAAAAGTTCTACGGCAAAGTTTTGGTTTATCCGATTATCTTCCGCAAGAAGAATGGCAGGTTGTTTAAATTGCAGGTCAAGATTATCCAGCTCATCCAACCGTTTAAGAACTAAATCATCGGGCGTAACGAAAATATCTTTTTTATTTTCGCAACTCTGTTTCCAAATCAACGATAAAACATCAAATAATAAAGCTTGCTTAAGCGGCTTATTAAGGTAACCATTAAAACCAACATCTTTAAACAAGCGGCTATAGTCTTCACTGCCAGATGCTGCAAGTATAACAAGCCAAGTATCTTCAATACCTTTTGTTGTTCTAATGGTTTGGGCTAAGGCATCGCCATTAATGTGCGGCATTAAATAATCAATCAAAACAAGATCAAAAGGCTTTCCTTCCTGCTCGGCTTTTTGCAAAATCTCAACCGCATTAGAGGAATGATTTTCAACCACGCATTCAACCCCTAATGGCGTAAGTTGCTGCGCGATAAGCGTGCTG
Organism: uncultured Alphaproteobacteria bacterium; assembly: GCA_938034375.1. Lineage (GTDB taxonomy): Bacteria > Pseudomonadota > Alphaproteobacteria > Rhizobiales > JACESI01 > JACESI01. The sequence continues at coordinate 2,959 of CALHLB010000060.1, forward strand.
CTTAATTCAATATCATCGACAATTAAAAGACGCAGGCCTTTAAGATTTTGGGGAATGGATAGCGCCTCATCTTCCGTCATATTTTCATCCAGAAGCATGGTAAACCAGAAATTCGACCCTTCTCCGATCGTACTTTCAAGGCCAATTTCCCCACCCATCAGGCTGGCCAATTCCTTACTTATTGCAAGACCAAGGCCAATACCATCAAATTTGCGGGCGGTTGAGGCATCTGCCTGGATAAATTTGTCAAATATTTTTTCCTGGGCTTCTCTTTCAATACCAATACCGGTATCTTGAACAGATATTTTAAGGCATTTTTTGCCTTTTGGCAGCTCTTCATTATCAACGGTTTCTATCGTAATCGCTATATAACCGCTTTCAGTAAATTTAATGGCATTACTCACCAAGTTCGTAAGCACTTGTCGAATGCGCGCCGGATCACCAATCAGGTTTTTGGGTGTATTGTCTTTATAATTTACAAATACTTCCAGCGCCTCTTCCCGCGCTCTTACTGCCAATAATTCAGATGTATCAAAAACAACATCAAATAAATTAAACGGGACTGAATCAACCTCCATCTTGCGTGATTCAATTTTTGAAAAATCAAGAATATCATCAATAATATTGAGTAATACGTTGGTAGAACTCATAACAGTGCGGGCATAACGTTCCTGCTGATTGCTCAGTTTTGTGCCAAGCATCAATTCAGTCATCCCCATAATGCCGTTCATCGGGGTGCGAATTTCATGGCTCACACTGGCAAGAAAATCTGATTTTAAACGGGCAGCGGCTTCAGCCTGTTCGCGTGCAATAATGAGTTCGCTGTTTTTAATTTTCATCTCTTTGGCATATTTTGAAAGCTTCATTTCCGCATCTTTACGCGCTGTAATATCGCTTACAAAAACCACGACCTTAAATGGTTTGCCGTTCAGATCGAAAATTGGATTATAATTGCCGCTAATCCAAACTTCTTTGCCATCCTTGCGCCATTTTTTATATTCACCAAATTGGTATTCCCCTGAGCAAATTGTGCGCCAGAAATCATCGTCTGCGGCGTTTTCCTGCTCGTCATTTTTGTCAAAAATGCTGTAATGTTTATCCTTGATTTCAAAAAGTGTGTAACCAACAATGCCCAGAAAATTCTGATTGGCAGTTAGAATTTTTCCTTCAAGGTCAAACTCAATAACACCTTGCGATTTATTAATCGCATTAATTTGGCCAGAAAAATTAGCGTTGACTTGCTTGCGGATTGTCACATCGGTTGCGAATTTGACAACCTTATAAGGCTTGCCATTCAAATCAAAAATCGGATTATAACTACCCTGAATCCAGATTTCCTCACCCTCTTTATTCAGGCGTTTATACTCACCAGATTGATATTTACCAAAATAAAGATTTTTCCAGAAGCTTAAATAAGTTTCACTCTCTCGTTCTTCTGGCGTCACCAGCATTCTGTGATGTTTGCCCTCAAGTTCAAATAATTTATAGCCCACCATCTTCAGGAAATTTTCATTTGCGGAAATGATTGTGCCATCCAAATTGAATTCAACAACGCCTTGGGACTTTTTAATCGCATTAATCTGACTGGAAAAATTGGCATTAACTTCTTTGTTAATCGTCACATCGGTTGCAAATTTTACAATTTTATAAGGCTCCCCATTATCATCAAATATCGGGCTGTAACTGCCTTGAATCCAAACGCTGCGGCCATTTTTACCAATACGCTTATATTCAGCGGTCTGGTATTCTCCACGTCTAAGGGAGGCCCAAAATGATAGATATTCTTCGCCTTCACGCTCATGGGGTTCAACAAACATAGCATGATGCTGCCCTTGTATTTCTTCCAGTTTATACCCCATGCTTGTTAAAAAATTTTGATTGGCTGTAATAATGGTGCCATCTACATTAAACTCAACAACGGCTTGCACTTTATTAATGGCTTCCATTTGGCTTGAAAGATTTGCAAGAAGCTGTTTTTTCTCGCTCACATCACGCACAGAAGCTACAAAATTTCTCTGGCCACCTTGTTCAAAAAAATTAATGGAAAACATCATTGGGAAAGTAGAGCCATCTTTGCGACGCGATTTCATTTCGCGTTCCCCACCGGCTAATTGCGCCTCTTCAATAAACATTGCTTTTTTTAAATCATCTTCATGGTTGAAGCTGCAAAGCTCAGGCATCAGTTTTTTAACGTCCTTGCCCAATATTTCGCCAGCTTTATACCCGAATATCTTTTCTGCCGATGGATTGAAGCTGCTAATTACACCTTTTTCATTAAAGGTAATAATACCATCAACAACAGTTCCAAGAATGATATTGGTTCTTTCCGCCTTATCAACTTCTTGTTGGCGGGCCTGGTTTTTACGGGCATAAGCAAAGATCCCTATCGTTACTAAAAGTAAAAAAAGCAGAGAAAAAAGCATTTCAAAACGATAAGCTTTATGGCTCTTTATTTTTGCCTTAATATGCCATTGCAGGTGACTGGAAAATTGTTTGTAAGTATTCGTAAAAACATAAATTGCATTATTTGTGCGCGCTAAAAATTTCTCATGCGACATATTATCGAATTCTTTATTGGCAATTTTTTGAAAAAGAGCGACCATTTCAACCAGCTTTTGAGAAGCTTGTCTTCTGCTATTAATTTCAGTTGCAAGATGCGCTTTATCTTCTCTTTCAATAACAGGTATCCAATATTCATAAAGCTGTGTTTGATCTTGAAATTGGCCCTTTATTTCCAAAATTTGCCGATGATCAATAACTGCCTGATTGGTGTCTGCAAAATGGCCTGAAATTTTGCTTTGAACAAAACCAAGGTCTTGAATAACCTTTGGCATAATATTCATTGCCACATTGATCATCGAATATATTTCAAGATCGGGATCAAGAAGCAGGTTTGAAAGGAGACTTATATCTTTCATCAACTGGTTAAGGGACTTTATGGCTAAATTTTGCCTGTTTAAATAAGCTCTTAACGGCTCACCCTGCTTTTTATTCAAGGAAGATAAAATCTGTTTTCGGCTGGCTTTCCAATTGTCGAGCACCTCAAACTGAATAGCTATTGCTTCTAAATCATCAATAATATTGATTTTTTTAATAATACTTTCTTCAAGAAGACTTAATTCATTATCAACATCATTTGTTTTTTGAAGTAAAAAAGAGCGACTGTGATAATTTTGTGTTACCAACATTACATCGAATAAAGCTGAGTGATATTCAGCCCCGATCAATTCGGCTTCACTGAATGTAATCTCTGAATTATTCTTATTTATCAAAAGATACAAAGCACCTAAAAAAGGAATAAATAAAAAAAATAAGGCAATTGTAAAAAATTTATGTTTAAGGAAATCAAGCATAATTGCATCCACAAAATTTATACTATTATAAATTGTGACACTATTGATAAAACAATTCGTTAATGCTCCAATC
>CALHLB010000061.1 GCA_938034375.1 uncultured Alphaproteobacteria bacterium
GGGTGTTATTTTGCCTTGATGAATAAAGCGATGAAATGGAATACAAGGCCATTAAAGCCAATTGAACATTGCCCAGATACCACTTTACAATCTGAACAAAATAAGCGTTGGTAACGCTCATTTTCTAAAGTCAGCCTTGTTTGGTAAAGGCCATTTGCCGCACATCTATATTTTCTGATCGAAAACCAGCTTCACAATAATGCATATAGAATTCCCACATACGCTTGAAGTGTTCATCGAAACCTTTTGTACTAATTTCTGGCCATTTAATGTGAAAATTTTCGCGCCATTCAGTCAGTGTTCTGGCGTAATCATGCCCAAATATATAGTCTTTTGAAAGGTGTAAGGCGTGCTGCGAACCAAGCTGCACCAAAATTTCAGGGCTGGGCAACATACCACCAGGAAAAATATAACGCTGAATAAAATCCGTTGATTGGCGATAATGTTGGAAAAGGTCATCTTTAATCGTAATGACTTGAACAGCGGCTGTACCACCAGGTTTTAAGCAATTTTGAAGGGTATCAAAATAGGTAAGCCAATATTTTTCCCCGACAGCTTCAAACATTTCAATGGAGGCTATGTGGTCATATTGCCCTTTTTCATCGCGGTAATCACGAAATTGTATAGAGACTTTTTCATTAAGACCGGCTTTGAAAATGCGCTTTTGTGCATAATCAAATTGCTCCTTGCTGATCGTAAGAGCCGTTACCCTACAGCCTAATGAACTGGCAGCATACTCAGCAAAACCGCCCCAACCGCAACCAATTTCCAAGATATGGTCGCCTTCTTTCATGGAAGCAAGTTCTGCCAGGTTAGCATATTTTGCTTGTTGGGCTTCATAAAGGTTCATATTCTCATGTTTATAAAGTGCGGATGAGTATGTCATGGAAGGATCAAGCCAAGTTTTATAAAAACTGTTTCCAAGATCATAATGAGCTGCAATATTTCGCTTAGAACCGCGTTTGGTATTCATATTATGCCAGTGCATTGCTTTTAGAAATAATTTTGAAAAAAAGTTTCTATGTTTTGCAATCATCATATGGCTGTTTTGGCAAAATAGCTGCAGAACTGCTGTAATATTCGGACTATCCCATTCGCCATCCATATAACTTTCGGCAACACCAATATCACCATTTTTTAAAACACGTTTTGCAAGGTTAAAGTTTTTTAAATTAATGCGGGCTTCAACCCCATCATTTTCCCCTTTAATACGTGCCAACGTTTCATTTGGCCACTGAATTGTAAGGCAACCATGTTTCAAATTTATAAGACGTTTTAGGGCGAGACGCACTAAAAGCGGCATATTTTTTGACATGCTTGCAGCATTTTCTCGTGTGATTAAAACTATATTTTTTGCAGTTTGTCCGTCCATAACTTCCTTACCTTGTCTGCCTTATAAAATTAGGATTGCGGCTATTCCTGTCAATTCCCTGATTGCTGTAAATTTATGGGGTGAGGGATATTTTTAATCATTGATCTGTTTTGATAGATGGATTTTCTTTGTGGGGATTTTTATAAAATTTTGCGCCTTTTGACCATAGTCTTAAGGCTTCATAATGAATTCCAATTATTACCTTTAAAGTAACAAAAGGCTTTAAAGTCAGATGCTTAATAATATTAACTGAAGTGATGGAAGAAGATTTTGCATGTAAGGCTGCAGTAAGCAAGGCACCTTTTTTATCTTTTTCCAAAATACGGAAACATAGTTTTTCTTCTGGTAATGTCATACGGAAAAAATACCGCATATCCATGCCGATAAAAGGTGAGACATGAAATTTTTTATCGCACATCTGGCGTAATCCGCTTTCTCGTATCTGGCCATCCTCAATTGGTAATACATAAATATGCTTTTGACCAAATGTATTGCGAACCTCATAAACCATTGCTTTTAGAACGTTGTTTTCAAAGCAATAATAAAGTGCGATAGGGTTAAAAACATAGCCGAAAATACGCGGATAACATAAAAGGAGAATTTTATCAGCGTGCAATGTTTCGTCTTTGCGTTTAAGTGCCTGGCGAATGGAGGCCGCTAATCCTTTTTGTTTTCCATCACCAAAATCTTTTTCAAAAAAAGAGATAGGAGAAAATTTATTAATAGCAAAAAAAATAGATAATTTGCCTGCTTCATCCAACCGGTCAAGATCAATCAAAAGGTTTAAAACCCTATAGTTGAAGCGATGCACAAAAGGCTTTAATCTTATGTGCATTACTTTTCCCGTGTAAAACCATGCCGGTTTGAGACAAACAGTCATTATTCAGCGGCCTGTTGCTGATGCTTTTCATTATCTGATGATCGCCATGGAATGCACGCACCTAGTTTTTGAGCAACACTTAAACCAGAGCGTAAGCCATCTTCATGAAAACCGTATCCAGTCCACGCACCACAAAACCAGCAGTTATTTTGACCTTGAAGTGAAGGCAGCTGTTTTTGTGCTCTTAAGGCATCTTTTGTAAATTGTGGATGGTCAAAACCTGTTTGATAAAAAATAAGATCTTTGCGCGGTGGTGTCGGTGGGTTTAAAGTAACGAAGAGAGGAAACATGCTAGGAATATTCTGTAACATATTCATATTATAACTAACGCAGACTTCTTTTCCATTATACCTATCTTGCTCAATATAATTCCATGAAGACCATACCTTTTGATCTTTTGGCATAAGGCTTGGGTCTCGATGTAAATAAACTTTATTGGGTCGGTAGGGAATAGCAGATAAAATTGCCTTCTCTTTATGCGTTGCATCTTTCAAAAATGCGAGGGTTTGATCTGTATGAGATGCAAAAATTACATGGTCGTAAATATCCATTTTGCCAGAATTATCCCATATATGAACAAAACCATTCTTGCGTTCAACGCACTCAACCTTAGTATTATAACGAATATTTTCTTGAAAGGGCGCAATAATTTTGTGAACATAAGACCGACTACCACCTCTTACAGTGCGCCATTTGGGGCGCTCTTTTCTTGGGTGCATCAGTCGGTGGTTGTTAAAAAAACTGATGAATGAATGAGCCGGAAAATCTAATATATCGCTGTGGGGTGTTGACCAGATGGCAGCCCCCATTGGAGCGAGATAATGATTTATAAAATGCTGGCTGAATTTATTTTTTGTAAGATAATCGCCAAGGCGCATATCCTGTAAAAGATTGTTTTCAAGGTCATGTGCAGCACATTTATTAAACCGCAGAATATCACGAATCATATGCCAAAATGAGAAAGAGAAAAAATTTCGCCTTTGTGCAAAAATCGTTGATAATGATTTGCCAGACCATTCCAATTTACCATTTTTAACCGAGACGCCAAAGCTCATATCACTCTCAACTGTTTCAACACCGAGATGGTTAAACAGACATACAAGATCAGGGTAATTTATCGTATTATAGACAATAAAGCCTATATCAACATTTATTGCCTGCCCGTTATAATCAATATCGATAGTAGCACTATGACCACCTGGCCGTGACCGGCTTTCATAGAGAGTGACAGAAGCATTTGAAACACCCCCCATCGGTTGCGTTAAAGCCCAGGCAGCAGCATTGCCAGATATGCCAGAGCCAATGATTGCGACTTTCATAAATTAAGATCCCTTCTGACAAGTCAATTTTTAGTTTTTATAATTTTTCACGTTCTCAAAGGCGGCTAATGCTTTGTTACGTGCTTCTTTATGGTCGATAATAGGGTAGGGGTAGGTTTTTCCAAGCTCAATTTTAAAGTGAGAAAGTTCAGATTGCTTGGCTTCCCATGGAGCATGGATAAGCTTTACTGGTAGGGCATTTAATTCTGGCACAAAACGGCGAATATAATTTCCCTCAGGATCAAATTTCTGGCTTTGTAAAACGGGGTTAAAAATTCTGAAATAAGGCGCTGCATCTGCTCCCGTTCCAGCAACCCATTGCCAGCTTGCTGCATTATTAGCGGGGCAGGCATCGACAAGTGTGTCCCAAAACCATTTTTCACCTTCTCGCCAATCAATAAGAAGATGTTTGACTAAAAATGACGCGGCAACCATGCGAACCCGGTTATGCATATAACCTGTTTGCCAAAGTTCCCGCATACCAGCATCGATAAGAGGATAGCCTGTTAAACCTTGTTGCCATGATTTTATAAATTTTTTGCTGTCTTCAGCATCGTTCCATTCCAATCGATTGAATTTTTTATTGAAATTTTCTTGATGTAAATTGGGATTATAAAACAATAAATAATGCGAAAATTCTCGCCAGCCAATTTCTGAAAGATATTTATCGGCATTGTGGGCGCCTGTTAATTTGGAAAATTTTTTAACTGCATGCCATATTTGTCGTGGTGAAATTTCTCCAAAGCGTAAATGCGGCGATAAAAGTGATGTTGTTTGATAATCAGGAAAATCGCGCCCCTGTTTATAGCGCTCCAGCGTGTTGGATAAGAACTTAGATAGTTTTAAATGCGCTCCATCCTCACCTGGTTGCCAATAATTAAAAAAGCTATGCGCCCAATCAGGCTTTTTGGGTAAAAGGCACCAATTATTTAAATCATCACTTTCAACGGGATTTTCATAATAATGAGCAGGTTTCGGTATTGGCAGATTAGGCAATGGCTCATCAGCTTTTAAAATTGTTTTCCAAAAAGGGCTGAATACTTTGAAAGTGCCATCTTGCTTATTTTTTATAAGAGATGGTTCATGCAAAAGGCTAGCATTAAAGCTTTGACAGTCCAACCCTTTTCTATCAGCCCATTGTTTTAACTCTTTACCAAGAGCAATGCCATGAGAATCGTATTCTCGGTTCCAGTAAACACCATTTATTTCGTAGTCATCAGTAATTTTCTGAATAATGGAAAAACTATCACCCTTTTTAAGAATGAGTGGAATACGGAGTGTCTCTAACTTTTTATGAAGAGAAACTAAGCTATGGTGGAGCCACCATTTACTGGCTCCTCCCATTTTCCTCATATTTGTATCAAAAACATAGAGCGCTATTAGAGGAGCGTCTCCAGATATTGCGTGGGTAAGCGCAGGGTTATCTTGAACGCGTAAAGTTTGATTAATGAGTAAAAGCGATGGCTTGCTTGAATGTTTGGGCATAAATCTGCATCAATGTATCGTGTAAATTAATCTCAAAGGTTCAAAAAAAATTCTTTTACTTGTTTACGCAGACTGATGAAAATAGATCATGGTAATTCAATTTAAATATAACGTAATTCTTTTAAAATGATTTAGGGTCTGGACCTATTAATTAACTGATGATTGGTTGGAAGAAATTTGTTTAGCTACACGGCATAAGATTTTAGGACACCTTTTGGTTTTCAAAATCTTATAACAAAGTAGTCCGCGTAAATTTATCCAATCCAGAGGACGCTTGATAGGGCGGCGACCTACAGCACAAAGTCTTTTGAATGGGGGGATAAACCGCAATCGGCAAGCCTTTATATGTATCTCTTGCCCTATCAAACGCCAAGCACCAGCTCATTAATAGGTCAAGACTCTAAGTTGTGTCCACTTCTCGAAGATGTTTTTTCTCGTTC
>CALHLB010000062.1 GCA_938034375.1 uncultured Alphaproteobacteria bacterium
ACAAGATATGAGAAGGATCCAGAAAACTACCTCGCCGGTGTCAAACTTGCTTCAACAAAAATTTGGATCAAATTTAATGAGTCTGTGACCTAGGGTCGGGACCTATTCATTACCCCCTCTGCCCCAACCTCCATCCCAAACGCTTCCAGCGCAGCAATCCAGTCTTGTGCTGTGCTTTCAAGTTCGCCTCTATGCGGGGTCCAGAAGGTTATCATGTGCAGGCGGCCATTAGCGTTATAAACGCTGAGTTCGTGGTAATTCTTGTCAATCACCTCATCAGCATTTGTATCAAGGCTGGTTGTGCGGAATTTTATACGAGATGTTCCCCATGAACAATTAAGCGGAACATTGTCATCCCTGTCGCATAATGTAGCAAAACTCACAAAACCGGATGGGGACCAACATAGCCTGCCGCCTTTACCCGCGCCATAATATGAACAGTTGAGCTGTTTGAAACCGAAACAGACCCCAATGGTTCCAGCGCACCCACAACCTGCGTGGAAAAAAGCGGATCATCACGAACACCAACATGGTTCAAACTGGTGTCCACATGAAGTGTCATAATCATCAACCGATATTCGTTTCCCCCGCATCTTAAAGCCCCGCGCGTAAAGCCATCACTCAAATAGTCAAAAGACGGGCCTAAAATGGCTTGGCCCTGATTATCTGACACATAAAACCGGCAAACTTTTTCAGAATAGGCGGAAGAGGGAAGAAGAAACTTATTAAAAAAACAATAAAGCCAAAGGCTAAAGCTTTAAAAAGGGAAGAGAAGATGTCCAACATAGTATAACCCTCATCATGTCGCAGATATCCTCCCTTTTTCTATTTTTAATATAAAATTAGACGCTTTAATGGTTAATAAGTTATGCATCACTCATAAAAATCATAAATTTTAAGACCGCCTTATAAGCCTGAAGCTAAAACCTATCCAGGAATGGGGACTGGACAGAACAGGACATTCATCCCATATGAAGGGGTGACTGTGATTTTTCCAATTTTATAAAAAGAGCCACACCATGTCTGAAAAAATAATTGAAAATAAAGATCAAGACATAAACCCCGTTTTGAAGATGGCCCTGGAACTTGGCCCCCTTCTCGTATTCTTTTTTGTTAATTTTCGAGGCGAGCATTTAGCAAACCGTTTTCCCATTTTACAAACATTGGGAGAGCCAATTTTCCTAGCAACGGCTGTGTTTATGGTCGCAATGACTTTGTCACTTAGCATTTCTTTCATTCTCACCCGCTCCCTGCCAATCATGCCAATGGTAACCGGTATTGTTGTATTGGTTTTTGGCGGGCTAACGCTTTATCTGCACAATGATACATTTATTAAAATGAAACCAACAATTGTAAACTGCCTGTTTGGAGCAGTCCTTTTGGGGGGGCTGTTTTTTGGAAAATCGCTTTTGCAATATGTCTTTGAAAGCGCCTTTAAAATAAATGCAGAAGGATGGAAAATACTAACATTTCGCTGGGCGCTGTTTTTCATTTTCCTTGCGGTTTTAAATGAGGTTGTCTGGCGCACACAAACAACGGACTTTTGGGTAACTTTTAAAGTGTGGGGTACCTTACCCATCACCATGATTTTTGCAGCTTTTCAAATGCGTATTGTAACAAAATACGCCCTGCCAGATGAAAATGACCAAAAAAGTGTATAATTAACTTCCCAAACATCAGTCAGACCAGCCTTAAAACACTATTTTAAATAAAGGCTGCATGGGTAAAATTATGGTAATATAAACCATTAAAATATCAAATGGAGGCTATACGTGACGCAATCCTTAAACAGTTTTAATGCCAAGCAGCGACTCACCGTTCATGGTAAGGACTATGTCTATTTTTCCTTACTCGAGGCAGAAAAAAACGGGCTTGAAGGTATTTCATCACTCCCCTTTTCATTGAAGATCGTTTTGGAAAACCTTTTAAGATTTGAAGACGGACATAGCGTTACAGCTGAAGATATTAAAGCCTGTGCTGAATGGTTAAAAACTCAAAAATCATCGCATGAAATAGCCTATCGCCCTGCCCGTGTTTTAATGCAGGACTTTACGGGCGTGCCAGCCGTTGTTGACCTTGCCGCCATGCGTGATGCCTCTGTTGCGTTAGGTGGTAATGCAAATCAGATTAACCCGCAAATCCCCTGCGACCTTGTAATCGACCACTCTGTTATGGTTGATTATTATGGCACACCCGATGCTTTCAAAAAAAATGTTGATCGAGAATATGAGCGCAATGCAGAACGTTATACATTTTTGCGCTGGGGGCAGGAAGCTTTTGATAATTTCCGCGTAGTACCGCCAGGAACGGGCATCTGCCATCAAGTTAATCTTGAATATCTTGCCCAAACTGTTTGGACAAAACAAGAAGGCGATGAAACAATCGCTTATCCAGATACACTCGTTGGAACAGATAGTCATACGACCATGGTTAATGGTCTTGCTGTTCTTGGTTGGGGTGTGGGTGGCATAGAAGCTGAAGCCGCCATGCTGGGCCAACCAATATCGATGTTAATCCCTGAAGTTGTAGGCTTTAAACTAACCGGCAAAATGGCAGAAGGTATTACAGCAACCGATCTTGTATTACGCGTTGTTGAAATGCTGCGTGAATTGGGTGTCGTTGGAAAATTTGTCGAATTTTACGGGCCAGGCCTTTCCAATCTTTCATTGGAAGATCAAGCAACGATTGCCAATATGGCACCTGAATACGGGGCAACTTGCGGTTTCTTTCCAGTTGATGGCGAAACAACAAAATATTTGGAAACAACGGGCCGTGAAGATGAACGCATTGCCCTTGTTGAGGCCTATTCAAAAGCTCAAGGCATGTGGCGCGATGATAAAACGAAAGATCCCGTTTTTTCCAGAACGCTTGAATTAGACATGTCAACAATTGTTCCCGCACTTGCAGGTCCAAAACGCCCGCAAGACAGGGTTTTATTAGATGTTGCTGATACTGAATTTACCGATGTTATGGCAAAAGAATTCAATAAATCTGATGAACTGAACAAACGTGTTACAGTTGAAGGCAGAAACCACGATCTTGGTAATGGTGATGTTGTGATTGCAGCCATTACATCTTGTACAAATACGTCCAACCCCGATGTCCTTGTTGCAGCAGGACTCGTTGCACGCAATGCCGTTGAAAAAGGTTTAACAGTTAAGCCATGGGTCAAAACCTCTCTGGCGCCAGGCTCTCAAGTTGTAACAGATTATCTGGCAAAAGCAGGTTTACAGGAATATTTAGATAAGTTGGGCTTTGACCTTGTCGGTTATGGATGCACAACCTGTATTGGTAATTCCGGCCCTCTGGATCAGGAAATCTCTGATGCCGTTAATCAAAACGATCTTGTTGTCACATCTGTCCTTTCCGGTAACCGTAATTTTGAAGGCCGCGTCAACCCGGATATACGCGCAAATTATCTTGCTTCCCCTCCTCTCGTGGTCGCCTATGCTCTTGCTGGCTCTATGTACATTAATGTGGCCAAGGACCCCATTGGAAAAGATGAAAGCGGAAAAGATGTTTTCTTAAAAGACCTTTGGCCATCAAGCCAGGAAATTTCAGAAACAGTTCGCAAAGTTGTAACGAAAGACATGTTCCGCTCGCGCTATGCAGATGTCTTTAAAGGAGATGAGAGCTGGCGCAACATTAACGTTTCTGGTGGATTAACCTATAATTGGGATAATCAATCAACCTACGTTCAAAACCCGCCTTATTTTGAGAATATGGACATGAAGCCAGACGCTATAAACGATATTGAAAATGCCCGTATTTTGGGCTTATTTCAAGATTCCATTACAACGGACCACATATCCCCTGCCGGTGCAATTAAAAATGATGGACCAGCAGGCCAATATTTACGGGATCATCAGGTACGCCCAGTTGACTTTAATTCCTATGGCTCAAGACGCGGTAACCACCAGGTTATGATGCGCGGCACATTTGCCAATATTCGCATTAAAAACCAGATTGTAAAAGGCGTTGAAGGTGGTGTTAGCGTTCATCACCCATCTGGGGAAACACTCTCTATCTACGATACGGCGATGAAATACGCACAAGAAAATGTGCCTCTCGTTGTTTTTGCTGATAAAGAATATGGCACTGGCTCTTCCCGTGATTGGGCAGCAAAAGGTACACGCCTTTTAGGCATTCGTGCCGTTATTGCAGAAAGTTTTGAGCGTATTCACCGTTCAAATCTCGTTGGTATGGGCATTTTACCCTTAGTTTTCAAGGCAGGAGACAGTTGGGAAAATCTTGGTATAACAGGCGCCGAACAAGTGACAATAAAAGGGCTTTCTAAGCTCAAACCTCGTATGACACTGCCAGCCACAATAAGTTTTTCTGATGGTTCAACCAAAGAGATAAACCTACTGGTTCGCATCGACACGGAAGATGAACTTGATTATTATCGCAATGGCGGCATTTTACATTATGTTCTGCGAAATCTTGTTAAGGGTACCGCTTAAAATAAAAACTGGATTAATAAAACAGGAAAAGCTGATTATTAACCAGCTTTTTAAATTGAAGATAATGAAAAACATACCAACCGCAACAGATATTCTTTCATTCTGGTTTAACGACTTAAAACCTGAGCAACATTTTAAAAAAGATGAAAAAATTGATGCTATCATAATCGAACGTTTTCAACCGCTTTATGAAAAGCTTTGCCAAAATGAAGATACTTTTGCATTCTGCCATGATTTAAAGGGAAAACAGGCAGCCATTCTAGTATTCGATCAATTTGCCCGTAACATGTTTCGTGGTCAGGCAAAAGCTTTTGAAAAAGACAATCAAGCTCTCAAACTTGCCAAAAGCATTATTTCTTCCGGCCAAGACAAAGCATTGCCTGACATTGAAAAAAGCTTTGTTTACATGCCCTTCATGCATTCAGAAAATCTTGAAGATCAAGCAGAAGCGGTTAAGCTTTACGCAACCTTAAAGAATAAAAAAAATTTACAATATGCAAACTTGCATTATGACGTTATCAAACAGTTTGGACGTTTTCCGCATAGAAATATAGCTCTGGGCAGAAAATCAACGACTGAGGAAATTATCTTTATAAAAACACCAGGAACCGCATTCTAGACACACTTAATCAGGAAAATGTCAATAACAATTTACTCGCTTCTCACAAAATATTCTTATAATATAACGTAACTATTTTAAAGGGATTTAGCTAGAGCGTGTTTCCCATTAATGGATTCATTTATGGGATAAAAACTCGCTCAAGAACAAAGGTTTAGTGCATGACAGATGAATTCAACTCAATGCATCATGCGCTATTGTACCAAAAATATCCTATAAAGGTATCAGGAATGCTTCAAAACATTAAAAAATTTTTATCACTAACCGTTCTTTCAATTTTAACAAATACATCCTTGCAAATTCATGTTGCCCATTCCGATACAAAAGGTGTGATAGAGCTTTTCACCAGTCAGGGATGTTCTTCCTGCCCACCGGCAGATGAACTTGCCACCTATTACGCCAAAAATCCCGATTATCTTGTCCTCACCTTACCAATTACCTATTGGGATTATTTGGGCTGGAAAGATACATTCGCTCAAAAAGAATTCACCAAGCGCCAATATGACTATGCAAAAATACGTGGCGATCGATCTGTCTACACACCACAAATGGTTATTAATGGTTATAATGATGCCGTGGGCAGCAATCAGGGCCAAATAAACTCACTATTAGAAACTCAAACATTGCCCGTCAAAATGGATATTTCAGAAAAAAACTCTGATTTAAACATAAAAATACATGAAAGTACGCATAAGGGAAAAGGACGCGTGTGGCTTTTTCTATACCAAAAAAAAGGTACCGTTGACATCGCACGTGGCGAAAACAGAAACCGCACAATCACCTATACCAATATTGTAAAGGACATGCGTGTTTTAACTGATTGGAACGGCGATGAAATGAACTTAACGCTGAAAAAAAATGAAATTTTAAAAGATGAGTTTCATGGTGCTGCATTTCTTGTGCAAACAGAAACAAAAAATCTACCATCCGATATTCTAGCCGCCGCTTCCTGGGAATTTCAAGAAAAAGATCTCAAAAATTAGAGTCAGGACCTATCAATTACTTATCATATAGCCAAATAATCATGCCTTAAAGTTTCATCTTCTAAGACCTGCTGAGCACTTCCTTGAAAGACAATTTGCCCAGTATCCAGTATAAGTGCTTTATCCGCCAGTTTTAAAGCAGCCACGGCATTTTGTTCGACAATAATTGTTGTAATACCAAGTGCCCTCACCCCTTGTAGAATTCGTTCAATTTCCTGCACGATCACAGGGGCAAGCCCTTCATAAGGTTCATCAAGTAAGAGAAGCTTCAAATCCCGCGCAAGTGCGCGCGCAATCGCCAGCATTTGCTGCTCGCCACCAGACATGGTAACGGCATCCTGGCTGCGTCTTTCGGCTAGCCTTGGAAAATGTTCATAAATCTTTTCAATTTCCCAACCAGTATGACCATCAACCTGTGAAAGAACAAGGTTTTCTTCAACACTCAATCCTCCAATTATGCGTCTATCTTCTGGCACTAACTGAATACCACAACGTGATGCTTGATAGGATTTCATTTCATGGATGGCTTTTCCACCAAGATAAATCTCACCCCTATGACGTTGCGGGCTATCAAGACGTGCAATTGTGCGCAAGGTTGATGTCTTGCCGGCCCCATTACGGCCCAAAAGCGCCAAAATTTCACCTTCCTTCACATCAAAGGAAATACCTTGCACAATGTAACTCTCACCATAATAAGCGTGCAAATCTTTAACAGAAAAATAAGCATGGGCAGATGCAGGAACTTCAACCTTATCACTGGTCATTTTAAGGGCTTCAGCGGTCATTTAATGCGCTCCTCCAAGATAGGCTTCCTGCACTTTCGGGTTACCACGCACCTCTTGCGGTGTACCCTCAGCTATAATTTGGCCTTGTGCCAAAACAGAAATTTTATCTGCTAATGAAAAGACGACATGCATGTCATGTTCGATAATAACTTTTGTCATACCGCGTGCTTTTAATTTTTTCAAAAGATCAATAGTACGGTTGGTATCATGGCGTGCCATGCCTGCTGTCGGCTCATCAAGAAGTAATAATCTAGGCTTTTGAATTAGGCCCATGGCAAGTTCCAAACGGCGCTTATTACCCCTTGAAAGGCTTGCTGCTTCCTGCATGCGTTCATCATAAAGGTTCACATCTTCTAAAATATGTTCAGCCTCTTGCCTAAGCGCGTTTTCACGCTCAAGCCCTACCCATGCATTAAATTTAAAAGCACCATCCCGCTTTGCCAAGGCCGGTAACATAACATTATGTAAAAGGCTTAAATCAGGAAATATTTCAGGAGTTTGAAAAACACGCGCCACCCCAAGCTGGTTAATTTCATGGGGTTTATGCCTATCAAGAATTTCGCCATCAAAAATTACATGCCCTTCATCAGGCTTAATCCGCCCAACACAAACATTAAGAAGTGTTGATTTGCCAGCACCATTTGGCCCAATAATAGCATGGACAGTGCCTTCCTCAATTTGTAAATCCACATCGCTAAGCGCATTAAGACCACCAAATCTTTTACTAACATCAGCAACGCTGAGAACAATATTATTCTGTGACATCTCATTTCCTATTCTGCCGGCTGCGCTTTATGATTTGTTGTTGTATCCTCTTTCCTTTTTCTTTTATGAAAAAGCCCCATAATACGGTTAATTCCTTCCACAACACCGCCAGGCAGGAAGACGACAACAATCATAAACATCAACCCAAGCGTTAATTCCCAACCCTCCCCAACAAAAAGCGATGTTAATTTGGTCACAAGAACTTGCAATTCTACTGGTAAAAAGTCAAAGAAAGTAAACAGCACATAATTGTTGATTGAAGAGAATATCTGCTCCAGATATTTGATGATTCCAGCCCCGATAAGCGGACCAATTAACGTACCGGCACCTCCTAAAATAGTCATCAAAACAACTTCACCAGAAGCAGTCCATTGCATGCGTTCAGCACCAGCAAGCGGATCAGTAACAGCCAGAAGAGAACCGGCAAGACCCGCATACATACCAGAAATCATGAAAGCGACAAGAAGATAGGGCCGTGTATTAATGCCCGTATAATTCAACCGGTTTTGATTTGATTTTATCGCCCTTAACATCAAACCAAAATCTGAACGAAAAATCTTCAGCGATATGAAAAAAGCAATAATTAAAATAATCGCGCAAAAATAAAACCCCTCCCAACCACTCATTTTCAAACCAAAAAAATTGGTAATTGGAATGCCAAATTCCTCCACACCAAAAAAACTGTCTATGACGCGAATATCTGCATCAAGCAGGCCCCGTGTTTGCCCTTCTTTCAACAATGCGCGCACTTGCAGTCCGGTTTCACCATTTGTAATTGGGGTCAAAACAGAATAGGCAAGACTGTAAGACATCTGTGCAAAAGCTAATGTTAGAATAGAAAAATAAATTCCTGATCGGCGTAAACTCACAAACCCAATTAAAGCCGCAAATAGACCCGCTGCAATAACGCTCAAAAAGATAGCCGGCACCACATTCATGGTAAAAAGCTTAAAGGACCAAACTGCTGCATAAGAGCCAATACCCAAAAAGGCTGCATGGCCAAAAGAAAGATACCCTGTTAGGCCAAAAAGAATATTGAAGCCAATTGCAAAAATTCCATAAATGGCAAATTTCTGTAAGAGATCTGGATAACCTGCTCCAATTGGCTGGAATAAAATAGGCGCAGATAGAACGACAAATGAGAAAATAGCCATCAAAAACAAGTCTTTACGTTCTTGAAGTAACATTATTAGTCCTCCATCACACCAGCACGACCCATCAACCCGCGCGGCAAAGTTAGAAGAATAAAAACAGCAACCAGATAGATGATAATCTGGTCGATACCGGGAAATAAAATCCACGTATCAACAAAATCAAGTAGCTTGAAAAAAGCTCCTTGCCTTACTTCTTCACTGGCATTGGGAAAAACCAGTAGTGCATAGGAAGAAACAGCCGTAAAACTTTGCATAATACCAAGAAGAAAACCCGATAAAACAGCACCAGACAAAGACCCCATACCGCCAACGACCACAACAACAAAGGAAAGAACCAGAAAATCCATGCCCATTCGGTAATCAGGTGGTAAAGTAGGGGTATACATGGCACCTGCTAATCCGGCAACAACAGCAGCAATACCAAAAACCACCGTAAAACGCCGCTCAATATTGATGCCCAAAAGGCCAACGGTTTCACGGTCATTCATGCCTGCACGAACTACCATACCGTATGTTGTAAACTGCAAAAATGCAAAAACAGCGGAAATAACGATAATCGCAAAACCAAAATAAACAAGACGCCACCACGGATAGACCAACGTATCACTGATACCCAAAAACGCGCCGATATTAACACTGCCAGAAAAACCATCCGGTGCGGTTTGGGGAATAGGGTTTGCACCATAATAATGCTTGACAATCTCTTGCAAAACGATGGCCAAACCAAAGGTAACAAGAATTTGCGCCGCATGTGTGCGTTTATAAAAAAAACGTATAAGCCCACGCTCAATAACAATACCCGCTAAAAGCATAAAGGGAACAGTAAGAAGAATGGAAAGAGGAACCGAAGAAGAAATAATAAAGTCGCCCCAAGTCTCACCAAACCAGATCTTAACATAAGGCATAACTTCTGGTGGGGGCGTAAAGCCAAAACCAGTATCAGCAACAGGTTTTTCAATGCCAAGTTGTAAAATCTTATTAAAAGTTACAGCACAAAAAGCCCCCAGCATAAACAGAACGCCATGGGCAAAATTCACAATACCTAATGTACCAAAAACGAGTGTTAAACCTAATGCAATAAGAGCATAGGCACCACCCTTATCAAGCCCATTTAAGAGCTGAAGAAGGATTACATCCATCTCAATCAAACCTTAATTTTTCCAAAATGGCAAATATTTAAAGAGGTTACCTCTCACCGCCAGTTGGGATCGGCCGCCCTTTTACAGGCGACCGAAGAACGGGTTAATGATTAATCTTAAGCCCCATCATTATAAGGACCAAGTTCACCACCCAGGATTTTATCATCATATTCGACTTGCGATCTTGGTGTTACTTCCACCACTTCCAGAAGGTCAAATTTGGAATCTGGTTTTTCCTTACCTTGCACAACCAGAACATCTTTAAAGCACTGGTGATCGGAAGCACGATATTCCATCGGACCATTTCCAAGGCCATCAAATTTAAAGCCTTCAAGCGCTGCCCCTAGTTCAGACGGACGGAATGTACCAGCCCGTTGCGCTGCATCAGCATAAAGGATTGTCTGGCAATAACATGTGTGGGCTGCTTGTGATGGCGGGAACCCATATTTGGAGCCAAAGGATTTAACAAAGGCTTTGGATCCCTCATCCTTTAAAGACCAATTCCAGTTCGTGGAACCATAAATACCCTTAATCGCATCACCAGCCCCTTGCGCCATTAAACGAGAGAAAAGCGGCACAACAATTTGGAAATCTTTTCCATTAACCTGCTTGTCACGCAAACCAAACTGCACAGCCTGGGTAAGAGAATTGACCATATCCTTACCATAATGGTTCAAAATCAATACATCCGCGCCTGAGTTCAAAATCGGCGTTATATATTGCGAGAAATCACCCGCACCAAGCGGTGTGCGTACCGCATCAACCGTTTCCCAGCCAAAATTCTTGGTATATTTTTCAATAGAGCCTTCCTGTGACCAACCCCAAGTATAATCAGCTGTTAGATGATAAGCACGCCTTTCCTCGCCAAAAGCATTCTTAAGCACTGGTGCAAGAGCTGCACCAGTCATTTCAGTATTAAAGAAATGACGAAACCCATTTGCCCGGCGGTCTTTGCCCGTTGTATCATTGGAATGAGTAAGGCCTGCCATAAAAATCACACCCGCTTCCTGGCAAAGACCCTGCACCGCAATGGCAACACCGGAAGAAGAGCCACCCGTAATCATAACAGCGCCATCTTTTTCAATCATCCGTTTGGCAGAAGCGCGCGCAGCATCAGATTTAGTTTGTGTATCACCTGTTACAAATTCAACCTTTTTGCCATTAATACCATTTCCCTTCAATTCGCTTGAAGAAAAGGTATTCAACATACCGCCATCACCTTCCCCATTGATATGTTCAACAGCAAGCTGGAAAGCACGTAATTCATCGGCTCCTTCATCAGCGTAAGCACCCGTTTGGGGTACGTTAAAGCCCAATGTTACCGCTTTGCCTTTTGGCTCATTGGTATAAGCATTCGCAATATTTGAAAAAAACATTGGCGTTGCTAATGCAGAACCAACCAGCGCACCAGTTTTAAGCACTGAACGGCGACCGATCTTCAGTTTATTATCACTCACAAGAATTCCTCCCAGAAAATAGCTTCACTCCCATGAAGGCTAAAAAATAGTGATTAATCACATTAAATCCAAAAGCCCCCTCCAAACATATAGAATTTATAAATAATCACCCTTGTACCGTAAAACTTGATTACCAAGAAGAACAATACGACTTTATATG
Source organism: uncultured Alphaproteobacteria bacterium (assembly GCA_938034375.1). Lineage (GTDB taxonomy): Bacteria > Pseudomonadota > Alphaproteobacteria > Rhizobiales > JACESI01 > JACESI01. Next base: position 11,526 of record CALHLB010000062.1, read on the forward strand.
CAAGTGCAGTGCAATATAAATAAATGAAAATAATTACTTATAGTTGTATTAATTTATACGATGAATAACTATACTTGTAACATTAAAATAAAAACAGAAAAAATATATCTTTACATTTACTATTATAAAAAATAATGCTTGATCTTATCAAAACTCAATAAAATAATGTATTCTATAATTTAAATATCAGAAATACATATATAATTTCAGGTAACAGAAATGCTCAATAATACCACTTTTTATGTACTTCTTTCCATTTTTGCTGGCATCGCCGTTCCCATAATGGCAACAATTAATGCTTCATATGGACAGACGATTCAAAACGTCTATTTTGCCGCCTTCACCCTATTATGCGTTGGCGCTATAACGTGCTTTTTTCTAATTCTCTTCAAAAACACACCTCTTCCAACACTTGAAACTTTATCAAAAGCGCATTGGTGGCACTTTACGGCTGGCATGTTTTTTATTTGCTATATCGTTTCTATTACTTATGTTGCACCAAAATTTGGTGTTGGAAATGCCATTACATTTGTCGTTGTCGCACAAATTTTTACAGCATCAGCGATCGATCATTTTGGCCTGTTTGATGCAAAAGTCCACAACCTTGATTTTAAGCGAACCTTAGGTATCATATTTTTAGTGATAGGTGTTTTTCTGGCACAAAAATAAAATCAAAGTGTTGACGCAAATTTTGCAATCGCTTTTTGATAAACACTTGCAGCATTCCAGCTCTTTAAAACTTCAAAATTATGACTTCCTGGCTGGTAAGAGCCACCTTTTTGCCAACCATGACCTTTTAGAAAATTAGCCGTTGAAGCCAAAAGATCTGGCACAGAATTAACAAGATCACGCCGCCCGTCCCCATCAAAGTCAACGGCGAAAGCTATATAATTGCCAGCAAGAAATTGTGTCTGGCCGATTTCACCATGGCGCGCGCCCCGCAATTCATTACGGCTTAGCCAACCATTATCTAAAATTTTCAGTGACGCTAAGAGATGAGGACGAAAAAAATCAGACCTTCTGCAATCATGTGTTAGTGTAGCAAGCGATATCACAACATCATGTTTACCAACAAAACGCCCAAAAGCTGATTCCATACCCCAAATGGTAACAAGAACTTCTTTCGGCACACCAAAACGCCTTTCAACAGCATCAAAAACACTGGCATGCTTTCTTAATTTTGCTAAGGAAGGTTTTTTCAAACCTGTTGTTCTAAGTTTGTAAAACTCATCAAAACCTTTTTTAAAGGCCTTGCGTTGAATTCGGTCAAATTTAATAACAGATGTTGAATAACCCGCCGTCGCAAGGTTATTTAAGCCTGTCTTTCCAACACCCTGATTTTTTGCATATTGAGCAAAATCTTTTTTAAAAGTTTCAAAACCAAATGCGGTGTTACTACATGTCGTGGCATGGGCGCCCGTAGATATAAAGCTGCCAATCAAAATAACACTTATAAGTAATTTTTTCATTTTATAAATCCCATTTTACCAATCAAGTACAACCTTGCCGGCACTACCTTCTCTCATAGCCTGAAAACCATTTACAAAATCATCAACAGGCAAACGATGCGTAATTAACGATGTTAAATCAAGCCCCCCTTGCACAAGGGCTATCATCTTGTACCAGGTTTCAAACATTTCCCGTCCATAAATACCTTTAATTTGTAACATTTTAAAAATGACTTGATTCCAGTCTATTTCAAAGGAAGTTGATGCAATGCCTAATAACGCAACTTTTCCACCATTATTCATAGAGTGAATCATATCGCGGAAAGCAGGTGCAGAGCCAGACATTTCAAGACCAACATCAAACCCCTCCACCATACCAATTTCTTTCATCACATTTTCAAGCTTTTCCTTGCTCGCATCAACCGTATAATTGATGCCCAAAGCTTGTGCCAACTTCAGGCGCGTTGGGTTAATATCAGTAATGACAACTTTTCTGGCCCCAACACGCTTGGCAACAAGCGCACCCATAATGCCGATAGGCCCTGCGCCAGTTACCAAAACATCTTCCCCCACACAATCAAAACTCAACGCCGTATGAACGGCATTACCAAAAGGATCAAAAATCGCTGCAATTTCCGCTGGAATTCCATCTGGAATAGGAACAACATTAGCTTCAGGAATAGCAATATATTCCGCAAAAGAGCCATGTCGATGCACACCAACACCTACTGTATTGCGGCATAAATGCCCGCGTCCTGCACGACAATTACGGCATTTGCCACAAACGATATGCCCTTCACCAGAAACCCGTTGTCCAATTTCATAATTCTTTGCAGCTGAACCGCGGTCAACAATTTCACCAAAAAATTCATGCCCCGCGATTGTGGAAAGCGGCATAACGGAAGAGGCCCATTCATCCCAATTCCAGATATGAACATCTGTTCCACAAATGGCAGACTTTTTAACTTTTATTAAAACATCGGAAGGCCCAACTTCAGGAAGGGGAACCTCTTCCATCCATAAACCTTCTTCAGCTTTGGTTTTTACAAGAGCTTTCATCATATTTGTCATGAAATAACCCCAAATTGCCTACCCACTTTTTCAAATTGATTAATCGCGAAATCAAGCTCCTCGCGCGAATGGGCAGCAGACATTTGTGTTCTAATGCGGTCTTGTCCTTTTGGTACAACCGGATAGGAAAAAGCAATCACATAAACGCCCAATTCCAATAAACGCGCCGCAAAATCCTGTGCTAATTTAGGATCCCTAAGCATGATTGGCGCAATAGGATGATCGCCTTCCAGAATTTCAAACCCCAAATCCGTCATGCATTTTCTGAAATAAGCCGTATTATCGCGTAACCGGAACCTTAATGCGGGTTCATTTTTTATCAATTCCAGAACTTTCAGCGATGTTGCCGTAATAACTGGCGCAAGTGCATTGGAAAACAGATAGGGGCGCGAACGCTGCCTTAACCACTCAATCACAGAACGCTTGCCGGATGTGTACCCACCAGAAGCCCCGCCTAGTGCTTTACCCAACGTGCCAGTTATAAGATCAACCCGCACCATAACATCACAATATTCATGTGTACCACGCCCATTTTCACCCACAAAACCAACAGCATGACTATCATCCACCATAACCATCGCATCATAACGTTCTGCCAGATCACAAATACCGTTTAAATCTGCCACATACCCATCCATTGAAAAGACGCCATCTGTGGCAATAAGACGATAGCGATAATCACCTGCTTTTTTAAGCTGATTTTCCAAATCATACAAATTACGATTTTGATATCGAAAACGTTTTGCTTTACAAAGTCTTATGCCGTCAATAATTGATGCGTGATTGAGACTATCAGAAATAATGGCATCTTTTTCATCCAACAATGTTTCAAAAAGACCAGCATTGGCATCAAAACAGGAAGAATATAAAATCGTGTCTTCCATTCCTAAAAAATCAGATAAAGCCTCTTCAAGCTTCTTATGCTTTTCTTGTGTCCCGCAAATAAAGCGTACAGAAGCCATGCCATACCCATAATCATCCAACGCCTTTTTTGCCGATTTAATAAGATCTGGATGATCGGCTAGACCTAAATAATTATTGGCACATAAATTAATAACAGAGGCCCCACCTCCAACATCAATAACACCGCGTTGAGGCGAGACGATAAGACGCTCTTTCTTATAAAATCCTTCTGCTTCAAGAAGGCGCAACCTGTTTTCCAAATCATCATCAAAAGTCATCATTGGCTCGCTTAATAATACAAAAGAACCAAATGCTAACAGAGCTGCATGAGCATACCAAGATTATTTTTTGGGTATAAAGAAAATATTTTATGAAACTGGTTTGGTTTATGTGCCGAGAAAAACTCAGCCTTCTTAATTAAATGAAAATACCAAAAATTTTAGGCATTGGTGCATTAAAATAGATAATCATTCCAGTTATCGGTAAAGAAGACGATAAGTGTAGCTTGCACCATATGTATTGCTTTGGAATAGCAGAATGTTTTTCTATGGAAACGAGCGAGATAGTGGCAGATGCGGCTGTT
>CALHLB010000063.1 GCA_938034375.1 uncultured Alphaproteobacteria bacterium
AATAATTGCTCTAATATTTCAATTATTGGCCGCAGACTTTCAAAAATCTTTTAACAGTTTGCTCCATACCGTATTTTAAGGCATCAGCTGTTAAACCATGCCCGATTGAAAGTTCGGCAATCATTGGGGCGGCCTTCACAAGGTCAGGTACATTTTGCACTGTCAAATCATGGCCAGCATTAACGCCAAGACCGATTTTATACGCCACATCTGCTGTTTCAGCCAAAGCTGCCAAGGCTTTATGGCGCGCCTCTTCATCTGCTTCCTCAGCACCATAAGGGCCTGTGAAAAGTTCAACCCTATCAGCCCCAATAGCCCGCGCTTTTTCAGGTAAAGATGAATTTGCATCGATAAAGAGAGAAACACGCGCACTCTGCGCTTTGGTACGATGAATAGCTGATTCTAATAAATCCGCATTCTCGTCAATAGCCCAGCCATGATCTGAAGTGACCTGAGATGGTTCATCAGGCACAAAAGTTACCTGATTAGGCCTCACTTCTTCCACCAATGATAAAAACCGTTCATCAGGGTAGCCCTCAATATTAAATTCCTTATCGGCAAAAATATCAGCAGACAAAAGTTTCGATAAATCATATACATCCTGCGCGGTAATATGGCGTGCATCAGGTCGTGGATGCACCGTGATACCTTTAGCGCCAGCTTCAAGGGCAATGCGGCTTAATTCCACAACACTTGGCCACGAAAGCCCACGCCTGTTTCGTAAAAAAGCAATTGCATTTACATTAACGGATAATTCTGTCTGCACCAGTGCTTACTCCAGAACGTAAATATCAGGCGTCTTCGCCCATCATTCCCTCAGGTCCACGGCTAACAGCAGCCACCCCTGTTTTACAGACTTCTACAAGACCTAAAGGCCCCATAACAGAAACAAATTGTTCCACTCTTGGTGTACGCCCTGTCATTTGAAAAATAAAATGATCTGTTGTAGCATCAACAACTTCCGCTTTAAAAGCATCTGCAAGGCGCAACGCCTCCAAGCGGTTTTCACCAGTACTACACACTTTAACAAGGGCAAGCTCACGTTCCAGCGGTTTATCATTGCCCCGTTCCAGCGCAATTGTCGTTAAATCCTTAACAGCATGAACAGGCACAATACGGGCAAGCTGATTTTTGATTTGTTCTAAAACACGAGGCGTACCCTTTGTTACAATAGTAATGCGCGAAAGGTGGCTTTCATGCTCTGTTTCAGAAACAGTTAGGCTTTCAATATTATAGCCACGCCCTGAAAAAAGACCAATAACACGCGCCAGAACGCCAGGTTCATCATCGACCAGGACAGACAAAGTATGCGTGACCTCCTGTTCGCCATTTTGAACGAGAAAATAGGCTGATTTTGGTTGTTCATTTGACATGAGCTACCTCTTTGGTTTTGAACGAACGCCCGCGAGCAACAAGAATGCCCGATAAAATGACAATAAGCGCGAAAGCAACATGAATGGAAGGCTTTTCCTGAAAAAAGATATAGGCCCAGAAAACACCGAAAAGCGGTATCAGTAAATTGATTTGGCTTAAAAAAGAAGCCCCTTGCCGCTTAATCAAAATGATGAAAAGAAAAGACGCAAAAACAGTGTGAAAAGCCGCTAAAAGCGCCACAGATCCCAACGCAGAAAACCCATAATCAAGATGAATAGCACCCTCTTTATAATAAGAAAAAATGCTAACAGGCAAAAGACCATAACTAATACTAAGCGTTAAAAGCGTAACTTTTGGCACATCAAGCAAGAATTTTGTAACTACCGCATTAGCCGCATAACAGCAGGCAGCCAGAAGAATAGCGCCTTGCCGCCAAAAATCTGTTCCAATACCACTTAAAACAGAAGGACCAACAAGAATTGCAACACCAGTAATACCAAGAACCACACCTGAAAATTTATTGAGTGAGAACTTCTCATCCCGTGTAAAAAAATGAGCAATACCAAGAGTAGCCAAAGGCATAACAGCCATTAAAACCGCCGTTAATCCGGGGGCCACAACAACCTGCCCCCATGAAATGAGTAAAAAGGGAATGGCAGTTCCCAATAACCCTGATAAGAAAATGAGAAAATGAACCTTTATTCCTTTTGGGATATAACGTGAATAAATGGCAAAAAGTACCCATAAAATAAAAGCAGATCCCAAAAGGCGAAAACTTGTTTGCGTCGCAGGGGGAATGTCACGAACCGCTATTGTTGTAAAAACAAAAGCAGACCCCCAAATAGTTGAGAGAAAAAACAATAAAGCGTAATCGGAAAGCGAAGGCATTTTCATAATATTTCTCAAAACGCTTCTTCTTGTATCAAAGATGAAAACACATCAATAATCTGCTGCTTTGAAAGTTTGCCCGGTCTTGGCTCTTGAAAAGCAATCATGATAGGACGTTCAGCAATAAAAACCGCAAGCCACTTTTCATATAAGACACTATCTTTATTCTTTTGTGTCCCTCTGAAAAGCAAAACCTTTTCATCTCTCCAAACAATTTCTTCCACACCTTCTAGCGCAATACCGCGATTATTTAAAGTTGGTTCTGCCCGTTCACGAGAGGCAAACATGGCCCCCAAAGAACCTATCGCCTGAACTGGAAAGCGGTTAATTGTAAAAGAACCATTTGTAGACGTGTCTTCAATACCTGGAAAACGCAACGATGCCTTATATCCAAAAGGTGCTTGCAGTGACATGTTAGTTGTTGGAATTAGAATACGGGAGGGCAAGGAAAAATACCAAAAACACCCCCCGCCCAAGGATACGAGCAGGAAAACAACAAAAATGAAAAAGCTCTTTTTCTTCAACACATCAATTCCAGACTGTTTTAAACAAGGGTCGCCCCTTCTTCATCAATGGCCTTGTCAATATCTTCATCATCAACCTCATCCCCCAACAACATTTCGTTATGCGCTTTTCCAGATGGGATCATTGGAAAACAATTGGTAAGGGAAGCAACGCGGCAATCAAAAATGACAGGCTTTTGCACTTCTATCATTTCTGCAATTTTATCATCAAGGTCGCCCGGTTTTTCACAAGAAAGACCAACAGCGCCATAAGCTTCTGCCAATTTAACGAAATCCGGCAGAGCCTCGCTATAAGAGTTGGATAAACGATTACCATGCAAAAGTTGCTGCCATTGCCGAACCATACCCATATATTGATTATTCAAAATGAATATTTTAACCGGCAAATCAAACTGCACACAGGTTGAAAGTTCTTGCAACATCATCTGGATAGAAGCATCGCCAGCAATATCAATAACCAAAGCATCCCGATGCGCGACCTGCACACCCATAGCAGCAGGAAAACCATAGCCCATTGTACCAAGACCACCAGATGTCATCCAGTGATTGGGCTCATCAAAACCAAAATATTGTGCAGCCCACATTTGATGCTGGCCAACTTCAGTTGTGATATAGGTATCATGATTTTTACTGGCTTCATAAAGACGCTCAATCGCGTATTGCGGCATAATAACATCATCGTTTTTGCGATAAGCAAGACTTTTGCGCCCCCGCCATTTTTCAATCTGTCGCCACCAGTCTTTCACTGCAGGGATATCGGTTTTACGCTGCTCTTCTTTCCATACATGAATGATGGCAGCTAAAACATATTCAATATCTCCAACAATGGGAATATCAACCTCAATATTCTTGTTAATGGAAGAGGGGTCGATATCGAGATGTATTTTTATTGAATCGGGTGAAAACGCATCGGTACGGCCCGTGATGCGGTCGTCAAAGCGCGCACCAATACAAAACATGACATCACAATCATGCATCACCATATTGGCTTCATAAGTGCCATGCATGCCCAACATGCCCAACCATTTATCTGAAGAGGCTGGATATGCCCCAAGACCCATAAGCGTTGAAGTAACAGGAAAACCCGTTAATTCTGCCAATTCACGCAATTTCGCGGTTGCACCATCGCCCGAATTAATAACCCCACCCCCTGTATAAAGCACAGGTTTTTTAGCAGATGCCAAGGCTTGAACAGCCATACGAATAGCATGGGCATCCCCCTCTCTTTGCGGGTGATAACTTTTATGATAACGGCGTTGACCAGTCGTATAAAGACCTTTGGCAAACTGAATGTCTTTTGGAATATCAACAACAACAGGGCCAGGTCTACCCGTTGTCGCAACATGAAAAGCCTCATGTAAAATACCCGGCAAATCATCAATCGATTTAACAAGCCAATTATGTTTCGTACAAGGCCTTGTTATACCAACTGTATCACATTCCTGAAAGGCATCATTACCAATAAGATGTGTTGGCACCTGCCCAGTAATACAAACAAGCGGAATTGAATCCATCATGGCATCAGTAAGTGCCGTTACCATATTGGTTGCACCAGGACCAGAAGTGACAACAACCACACCCGGCTTTCCAGTTGAACGGGCATAGCCTTCAGCGGCATGGCCTGCACCTTGCTCATGGCGCACAAGAATATGCTCAACATCATCTTGTTGAAAAATTTCATCATAAATAGGCAAAACTGCCCCGCCAGGGTAACCGAAAACATGCTCAACCCCATTATCACGAAAAGCCTGCAGCACCATTTCAGCACCGTTCATTTCCACACCGGAAATAGAGGCCCCGGCTAAAATTGTATCGGTTGTCTGTTTATTGGCACTCATGGCTCTTCTCCATTCTTGCGTTTTACGCCCTTTATTTATCTTCTAATGAGTAATAAAAAAGGCCCCCTCTGGGAGCCTGTTTTTCGCACATTACCAAACGCCTGAGAAACTATAAAGCTTCCCTGGTAATGTGCATAACCACCACTAGAATAAGATGTGTCATAAAACACCCTTCAAAATTAAATCGCGTTAATGGTTATGATGCCAAGGCAAAAGTGTCAAGTGCCTCTTTTAAAAAACGCTATTTCAAAGAGGATTAATACGTTGCCAATCTTCTCCCATTTGCCCTCGCAACCAAGTCATCTGCCGCTTGGCATAACGTCTGCTTTCCTGCTTGGCTTTTTCAATAGCCTCATCAAAAGGGATTTCACCACGTAAATAAGCAATGAACTGTGGCACACCAATTGCTTTCATCGCCGGTAGACTGCCATTCAATTTTAAATTATAAAGCGCTTTTACCTCATCAACAGCCCCTAATTCTACCATTGTATCAAAACGTTGATTGATACGGGCATAAAGCTTTTCCCTTTCAGGTAACAAAACAATCTTACGACATTTATCAGCTTTAAGAAATGGGTTGTAAGAAGCATGTTTTTGCCACCAAAGAAGCGATTTTCCAGTTTCTTCCAAAACTTCCAACGCCCTTAAAATACGCTGCCCATCATTTATTTCTAAACTTTTTGCCATATCGTCATCACGCTTTTGCAAAAGCCCATGCATGGCAAGTGTTCCTTTTTCTTCCATCTCCTTCCTGAACTTCATTCTTGTTTCTTGTGAAGTTTTTGGCATTTCAGCCAACCCCTCAAGAAGCGCCTTGAAATAAAGCCCTGTACCGCCCACAAAAATAGGAACTGTTTTTTCACACTGCCTTTCAAGAAGATTTGCAACATGGGTAAGATAAGCACCCGTATTAAAAGGCCGTTTTGCTGGAATGAAACCATAAAGATAATGGGGAAAGCGCTCCTCATCTTCTTTTTCAGGGCGCGCAGAAATAATTTGCAGTTCGTTATAAACCTGCATAGAATCAGCATTTACGATAATTGGCCTAAAACCCTTGGATTTTAGTTTTTCTGCCTCACATAATGCAAAAGACGACTTGCCGCTGGCCGTTGGGCCGGCTATCAAAACAGCATTCGTGTTCACTTCACTGTCCATAATGGCTTCAAATTCATGTCACTTGTTTTAACGCTTGTTTCCCATCCTGCAACCATGAAAATCGATGAGGCGGTTCTTTCCCTCATTTCAAAAATTTTAAAACGCCCTATTGATGTTACATGGCTCAATAAAGGCATTGCCTGCGACATACCAGTTAGGCAAGAAGAAAATGAACAGGTGCAAATTATAAAAGCAGCCTTGTACCAGCAACAAATAGATACTGCCTTGCAACATCCAGACAAGCGACGCAAAAAAATACTCATTGCCGATATGGATTCCACCATGATTGAGCAGGAATGCATTGATGAACTTGCAGATGCTATTGGCATTAAAGATAAAGTTGCAAACATTACCGAACAGGCCATGCGTGGAGAAATTGCCTTTGAGCCGGCCTTACGTGAACGTGTGGCGCTTCTAAAAGGGCTTCCCATCAAAAAAATTAGTGACGTTATAGAAAAACGCATCACATTACGTTCTGGTGGGCGCGAACTTGTGCAAACCATGAAAGCTAATGGTGGGTATACAGCTTTGGTTTCAGGGGGGTTCACTTCTTTCACGACTCATATAGCCAATAAATTGGGTTTTGATGAAAACCGAGCTAACACGCTTTTGAAAACAGGAGATAAGCTAAGCGGTGAAGTGAAAGAACCAATTTTAGGCGCCATGGCCAAAGTAGAAGCCCTGGAAGACATTGTTGCAAAAAAAGAACTCACAAAAGAAGATGTCATGGCTATTGGTGATGGAGCGAATGATCTGGATATGATTAAACTTGCAGGCTCTGGTATAGCAATCCATGCAAAACCCAAGGTCGCTAAAGAAGCCCAAATTGCCCTGCATCACAGCGATTTAACCGCTTTGCTTTATTTGCAGGGTTATAAAATTGAAGAATTCAAAACATGAATGAAAGCCTATTCAATCTGAATGGCCACAAACCGCAATTCACCGCCCTTACCAGAAAGAAGAAAGAGAGCAGACTTTCTGTCTTCTTCATTTAATTCATCAAGCCTTCTTTCAAGATCGACAGGTGATTCAACAGTCGTTTGACCAACTTCCAAAATAACATCACCAACTAGAATATTTTTTTCAGCGGCTTTAGATCCTGCTTCAATCTGCGTTATAACAAGCCCTTTCACAGCTTGATCAATAGAATATTGCTGACGCAATTCCGGCGTAATCGTTTGAACTGTCATCCCAAAAAGATGAGTTTGATTATCTTCTTCGTTTTGCTCATCATCATGGTTATTAAGACCTTGATGATCGTTACTGGCAAGCTTTTCTCCTTCTTCCAAGCGACCCAAATCAATCTTGAATGATTTGGTTTCCCCTTTCCTGAAAACTTCGACATCAACTCTTTTGCCGACAGGTGTATCTGCAACCATGCGCGGGAGATCTTTCATCTCTCGCACAGTTTTTCCATCAAAAGTAAGAACCACATCACCCGCTAAAATACCCGCTGTTTCAGCTGGCCCTGTTTCTGTAACACCAGCAACCAAAGCACCTTTTGGGCTATCAAGACCAAGACCTACTGCAATATCTTTGGTTACTTGTTGAATACGAACGCCAAGCCAGCCACGCCTTGTTTCTCCAAATTCACGCAATTGGGAAATAACGGCCAGGGCCGTATCACTTGGCACTGAGAAACCAACACCGACAGACCCCCCGCCTGAAGGCGAAAATATGGCTGTATTTATTCCAATAACTTCACCCTCTTTATTGAAAAGCGGTCCCCCAGAATTACCTTTATTAATAGCGGCATCCGTTTGCAAAAAATTATCATAAGGGCCGGAATTGATATCACGATTTCGGGCTGAAATAATGCCGACAGATACCGAACTTGAAAGCCCAAACGGATTGCCGATAGCCATAACCCAATCACCAACACGCATGGCATCAGAAGAACCAAAATTAACATGAGGTAAGGGTTTCTCTGTCTTGACTTTTAAAAGTGCCAAATCCGTCTTCTCATCGCGCCCCACCAATTCAGCAATTAATTTATCACCATTAGCAAAATTCACTGTAATTTCATCAGCGCCATCAATAACATGATTATTTGTAACGATAATGCCAAGCGGGTCGATAACAAAGCCAGAACCTAGAGATTGCACCCGCCGTGGGCGCCCCTCACCTCTTTGCTGTCTTTCAAAAAACTCATCAAAGAACTCTTCAAAGGGTGACCCATCAGGAGCCTTTGGCAATTCTGGACCACGATTTCGCTTGGCAATTTTACCCACATTGGTGGCTGTGGAAATATTGACAACCGCATCTAGCAAGCCTTCAGCCAAATCTGCAACAGAATCAGGACCATTATGCGCTTTAACAGGAGCATAAAAAGAAACGGAAACAGCGAGTAAAACTATCAGAGAAAGGATAAAATTTCTGATAGGATAATAAGAAAACAGATATCCAATGCGTTTCAAAGAAATATCCTCCGATAGAGATAAAAGTTAATTAACGAATAACATGTCGCCAAATGCATTTCATATCAATGTAGATAACGTCTATTTGATGACTTCTCCATAACAACTTTTACATAATTTATAATCTGGCACCACATTACCCACCGCGCATCAACCATACAATTAATACGCCGGCAAAAAGCGCAAGAAGTCCCCCTTTACGAAGACTTGATGAAGGCAGAGTAAACATTTCTGCCATCATCTTTTTTGCTGCATCTGGAAAAGCTGCATAAAGAATGCCTTCTATGACCAAAACCATAGCAAGACCGATTATCAAGTCCTCCAATAAAACATTCCTTTATCGCAAACTCTTTACAAGATTATACAGCACCAAACTTATTGATCTGTTTGCCTGCCGCTTGCAGTGGTCGGTTTTTGCCCTGTCTCGCCTTTGAAATAACGGAAAAATTCTGAATCAGGCGATAAAATAAGCGTCGTACCCGACCCTTCAAGGGCTTTTTCATAAGCATTCATGGAACGATAGAATTCAAAAAACTCAGGATCCCGTCCAAAGGCTTCAGCAAAAAGTCTGTTACGTTCTGCGTCCCCTTCACCACGTAAAATTTCACTATCACGCTGGGCCTCAGCAACAATTTCAACAGCTTGACGGTCTGCAACAGCTTTCAAACGTTGGGCTTCTTCACGGCCAAGCGCTCTTAGACGTTCTGCTTCTGCCAAACGTTCTGCAGACATACGATTAAAAGTCTGTTCTGAAACTTCAGCCGTTAGATCCGTACGGACAACGCGCACATCACTAACTTTCAGACCAAAACCGGCAACTTGCGGGCTTAAAATATCGCGCACTTCACGCATCATTTCATTACGCTCTTCAGAAAGGGCCGCTTCAAACCCTCGGCGACCATAAACACCGCGCAAAGCATTTTCCATACGCGTTGCCAAAAGCCTTTCAGCCCGTTGAATGCTACCCCCTGCTCTTTGTCTATAAAGCACAAGATTTTCAATGCGATATGTTACAAAAGCGTCAACGACATAAAACTGACCGCCACTGACCTGTACGGTCCGATCGTCAAGATCAAAACGCAAAAGTCTGTCATCAATAATTTGAACCGTTTCAAAAAATGTTGTGGGGATTTTGAAATAGATACCAGGCTCTTTAATAACCCGTTTAATTTCACCAAATCGCAAAACAATAGCTTGATTACGCTCTGTAATAACAAAAACAGAAGAATAAGCGATAAAAAGAATAGCTACCAAAGCACCTATAATAAAAGGAAGTCGATTACTCATAATAAGGCCCCTTACTGATTTGCGCTTTGAGCATTTTGTGAACGATTTTTGATCTCAGGCAAAGGCAAATAAGGTATCACACCCTGCCCCTGGCCATCGCTGCCCAAAATCACCTTGTTTGTTCCTTGCAAAACACGTTCCATTGTTTCAATAAACAGTCTTTTGCGGGTAACCTCTGGTGCCTTGGCATATTCATCATAGACGGAGATGAAGCGCTGTGATTCACCTGTTGCCTCTTCTACGGTACGTTTTTTATAGGCAGCAGCAACCTCGCGCACTTGTGCAGCTTCACCACGCGCACTACCAAGTTTATTATTGGCATAACGGTTAGCTTCTTCAATAAACTGAACCTCGTTTTGTTTTGCCCGTTGTACTTCATCAAAAGCATCCGCAACCTCACGCGGGGGGGCAATATTTTCAAGAGCAACACCATTAACAGTGATACCAGAAGCGTAACTATCCAGGGTTTCTTGTGCAATGGCTCTAACCTGCTCGGCAACACCAGCCTTATCGTCCCTGAAAATATCATCGGCAGGGCGGCGCCCAACCACTTCACGCATCGCGCTTTCAGAAACTTTACGCACCATCTCTTCAGGGTTTGCAATATTGAAAAGAAAAGCAGCAGGATCCGTTACCTGCCAAAGCGCTGAAAATTCAACTTGAACGATATTCTGGTCACCAGAAAGCATTAAACCAGCTTGTGAAGAACCACGCCCAACACTGCGGCCAATAGTTATTTGGTTTTCAGTAACCTGCACAATTTCAACAGTTTCAACAGGCCAGAAATGAAAATGTAGACCCGCTTCAGAAATTTCAACTTTTGGCTTACCAAACAACAATTCAACGCCTAATTGATCAGGCTTTAACTGGTAAAAGCACTGGTAAAGCCAGAAAGCTGCAAGAAGCAATATAACCAGAATATACATAAACTTATTGGGTTGCCCATCAGAGCCATTTGGCAATACCTGCTTTAAGCGGTCTTGCCCTTTACGAAAAATATCTTCCAGATCGGGTGGTTGATTACCACCACGTCCGCCGCCAGAAGGGCCGCCCCCCCAAGGGCCACCGCCGCCGCCATTATTATTTTGATTTCCCCAGGGACCTTTATCCCCCCCGCCACCTGTATTATTGCTCCAGGGCATATATTATTTCCTTAAAGTTCAAGATCTCGTTGCATTCTCATAACGAATTTTCATAAAGCTTTCAATATACAACCTATCTACAAGGCTGTAAGATCGTTTACTTATAACCATTCAGATTTTTATTAAATCAATCATATGGAAACAAGGTAAATTCAATTTGGGTAGAAACCCGTTAAATTCAAGGCACCAAGCGCTCATAAATGCGATAAACTGTTGCTGCGTTGTCTTTTTCGCCTTCCTTTGTCTCTTCTTCATATGTGACGCGCCATGAATGTGCATCAATTTCGGGAAAAAGCGTATCCCCTGATGGTTTTGCATGAACGTGCGTTATATAAAGTTTGTCGGCAAAAGACATTGCCTGTTTGTAAATTTCGCCACCGCCCGTAATCATAATTTCATTCTCGCCTTTTTTAAAGGCTTCCCTCTTTGCCAATTCTAACGCCGCGTCCAGGTTCGCGACCAAAACAACCCCATCAATAGACAAGCCAGTTTGACGGCTAATCACAATATTCAAACGACCAGGCAAAGGTTTACCAATGCTTTCAAATGTTTTGCGCCCCATAATAACGGGCTTTCCCAAAGTAAGCGCTTTAAATCGTTTTAAATCTGTAGAAAGGCGCCATGGCATATCATTTTCAGCACCAATAACATTATTTTCGGCAACAGCTGCAACCATGGAAACTTGAATAAGGTACATTATAATAGCTCCTAAACAGCAACAGGGGCTTTGATATGGGGGGCTGCCTGGTAATCATGTAACTCAAAATCATCAAAAACAAAATCAAAAATAGATTGCCCGCGATTTTTGATTGTTAATTTTGGTAAAGCAGTTGGCTTGCGGTTAAGCTGTTCTTTTGCATGCTCCATGTGATTAGCATAAAGGTGGGCATCGCCCAATGTATGAATAAAGTCTCCAAGTTTTAAACCCGTAACTTGTGCAATCATCATGGTAAGTAAAGCATAAGAAGCAATATTGAATGGCACACCAAGAAAAATATCAGCAGAGCGTTGATAAAGCTGACAAGACAAAGCCCCCTCAGCCACATAAAACTGAAAAAGCGCATGACACGGTGGCAAGGCCATATCATCAACCTGGGCCGGGTTCCAGGCAGAAACTATATGACGTCGACTATCGGGATTTTTTTGAATTTGTTCAATCAACTTTGCAATCTGGTCAACATGCCCTTGGCTACCGGTTACAGTGATACAGGGCCAGGAACGCCATTGATACCCATAGACAGGACCAAGATTGCCATCCTCATCTGCCCATTCATCCCAAATGGAAACGCCATTCTCTTTTAAATAGGCAATATTGGTGTCCCCTGAAAGAAACCATAAAAGCTCATAAATAATTGATCTAAAATGCAGTTTTTTGGTTGTTAAGAGCGGAAACCCCTTTGATAAGTCAAATCGCATTTGATGCCCAAATACAGACCGCGTGCCGGTGCCGGTTCGATCTTCTTTCATCGCGCCATTTTCCAAAACATGGCGCATTAAATCCAAATATTGCTGCATAAGGAAGTCCGGTTGATAATTACAGGTCCTGTATCATGACAAGAATAAAACAAGCAGGTCAAACCTGCCTGCCTGAAACAATGCTGATTTTGCCCATAAATTTTAAAAACAAACAACATATTGCGTAATTCTTTTAAAATGATCATCACTTGAAAAGAAAAGATATCGCTAAATTAGGGTCTGGACCTATTTTATCATTTTAAAATTGACCACCTATAAGTCGCCAAGCTTATCTGCTTCCTTGGCGCAAAGATAATAAAAGGTCACGCGGGATTTATTGGATTTGGCATCCTTCATCATATCACAGACTTTAGCAATAATAGAATCAGATAACCCATCATCACTCAAGCCTAACTTCTTTTTCATCCATTTTTCACGAACACGCTCTAGCTCTTTTTCATCAGAACAAGAAACCAAAGAACTATCGCGATTTCTTAAAGCGATACCTAAATGTTTGACAATTTTATTCACAATATCGTCATTAGCATCTTTGTCATATTTTTGAACATCAGATAAATAGTCACTCATCCCAAACCTCGTTATCTTTAGTATATACCAATTTCATTGCAACGAACGGGAATCAATAAAACCAACTCTCGTTGCAAAAATATTCACACACGATTTTAATAGATTTTCAAGTACTTGGAACGATCACATATAGCTAAGATCATATAAATTGATAATGAATTTTAGCTATATATATTTGTTTACGCTCCTCTTCTCTTTTAAAATGATACTCATTTTAAAAGGCTTACACTATATATTATAAGAGCTTTTAAAAATTCACACCCTTAAAAAATCAAAAATCCCTGTTCAGAAA
>CALHLB010000064.1 GCA_938034375.1 uncultured Alphaproteobacteria bacterium
TATTTTTATTCAATAAAAAAGTGTTTCTAAACCGCTATAATGAGTTGGAAGAAGCTTTTTCAAACCTTTCTGATAGGGTGACAATAGGTTATTCCTATAAAACAAATCCGTTGCCTGGCCTTATAATGCTTGCCCATGAAAAAGGGACTTTTGCAGAAGTTGTTTCGGCTCATGAATATGAACTTGCCCGTATTTTGGGTATTGCTGGAGAAAACATAATTTTTAATGGCCCGACAAAAGGGGAAGAACATTTAAGACGTGCTTTAAATGACAGGGCTTTTATCAATGTTGATAATTTTGATGAATTAAAACGCCTTGAAATCCTTGCTAAAGAACGCAGGCAACAGGTTGAAATTGGTTTACGGTTTATTCCGGAAAAGGATGGCGAAAACTGGAACCGGTTTGGGTTTCCTTTAGCTGATGAAATATTTTCAGAAGCTGTTTCTTATTGTAGCCAGTCAAAATGGCTTTCTGTCCGGGGACTTCATGCTCATATCGGCACAAATATTCGGGATATGAAGCGCTTTGAAAATCTTGGCAAAGCCATGGTGCAAGCAATCAAAATTGTTAAAGCTTATGAAAAATTACCTCTTAAATGGCTAGATTTTGGCGGCGGTGGGGCAGGTGTTAGCCCGCGTTACGATGAAGACACTCTACCTCTACATAAACCTTTTAATGTGAAAACCTATGCCGAGGCCCTCTTAAAGCCCGTCCTGCCCTATTTATCTGATGAAACACAAATATTCATTGAGCCAGGCAGAACGTTGGTAGATGAATGTGGGCTTCTTTTAACCTCTGTTTTAGCTGTGCGCCAGAAAAACGAACAATCAGCCCAATATGTGCTTGATAGCGGCATCAATCTTATTCCAACAATTCGTGTCTACAAGCACCCTATCCATTCGGTTTTTGAATTGGAGGGTGATCAGAACAAACCATTGCAAACTACGCTTTTAGGGGCTTCTTGCATGGGGCATGATGTTTTGGCTGAAAATATTTCATTGCCTGAGCTGCAAGAAGGTTCACTTCTAACCGTTTCAGCTATAGGGGCCTATAATGTGTCACGGGGGGTTTCATTTATTCACCGTCAACCAGCCGCTGTTTTATGGGATGAAGGACAGCAATCAATCTCCCTTTTGAGACAGGCAGAAAGTTTTGATGATTATATTCATAATCAGGTTGTTGCCTTTCCGAAACGGGCAAAAACTTCCTGATATTTTAATTTTCAATTGTATAATTTAACGAATTTTAAATATTTTGTCTTGACTCGTCAAAGCTCCAGATTTAATACCTGATGGAAATACTCATAATAAAAGATAGTAGCCAGCCCTAAGCTAGCCAATTCATAACTTTGCCTTTTAAGGGGGTATTATGAAGCAGATAATTTTCGGCTAAACCACTCTAAAAAAAGAACAAATACGCCATGTAAATTATTGTTGCATGGTTGGGAAAACTTATATGACAGGGGCAGAAATGACAAAAACAAAAAAACTTACAAAAGCCATCCTTCTTTCAACCGCTCTGGCTTCTTCTCTCCCGTTACAGGCTGCACTGGCGCAGCAGGTTAATGATGATATACCAGTTCAAAATGCAGGAGATGAAGTTGAACTTAAAGAAGTTCTGGTCATCGGTAATAGGCTGGGTACGATTGATCCTGAAATCGTAAAAGAACATGAAGGGACGCGCGATGTTTTGTCGCAGGAAACATGGAAAAAAAGCAGCTCGGCAACGGTAAAAGAAGCGCTTCGTCAAGTGCCAGGGCTTCAAATTCCGGAAAATAATGGTACTGGTAGCGGTGATTTTGCCCTCAATATCGGCATTCGTGGGCTTGGTTCCAGGTTAACATCAAGAGCAACGGTTCTGCTTGACGGCATTCCGCTTGCCAATGCGCCTTATGGCCAGCCACAAACATCTCTTGCACCTGTTGCGCTTGGTAATTTGCAGGCGATTGACATTGTTAAAGGCGGCAGTTCAGTTCGTTTTGGACCGCAAAATGTGGGCGGTGTTATCAACTTTATTACCAAAGATATTCCAGATGATTTTGAAGTAACAACCCGTATTGGGGGCGACTACTTTTCAGGGGGGGCTGCCAATAATTTGCTTGGTAATTATGGCTTCACTGTAGGGGACAGGGCTGAAAACGGGGCTGGCATTGCCCTTCTTTATTCAGGCCAAACAGGTAATGGTTTTCGTGATAATGATTTTCAAAACAATCAAGATGTTATTTTGAAATATGAATTACCCGTTGGTGATGATGGCCTTTTAAGCGGGCGTTTCCATTATTTTAGAAGTCGCTCAGATTTGCCAGGCCCGCTTACCCGTACCGATTTTAATAGTGACCCGTTCCAATCTACCCATTCTTTTGAACGGTTTGAAGGTGAACGAGGGGGGGCCACTTTGAAATATATTCATAATTTTAGTGATACTTATGAATTTGAAATTGGTGGTTTTATTACAGATAGTCAACGAGATTTCACCATTGCCAATGGTAATGACAGTTCATTAACAAGACTTGATTTTTTACCCCGTGACTATCGCGTTTATGGTCTTGAAAGCCGGTTTTCTGGTTTAACAACAACAGGTGTTCTCGACCACGAATGGTCAATTGGCTATCGTCTGGTTTTAGAAGACAGTCAGGAATTCCGCTTCCGAAGGCAGGGTTTTGGTGCTGGGGGTGATCCGTTCTCTGTCGATGCTATTGAAAACAGAAATACAGATGGCCGTACGGTTGCAAATGCTTTTTATGTTGATAATAGAATAACCTGGGGCAAGTTCAGCTTAACACCTGGTTTACGGTTTGAACATGTCGATCTGGAGCGGGAAAATAATCTTAACGTCTTTACCGACAAGGAAGTTTATAATGAATTTCTGCCTTCGGTAAATCTGGGTTACCAGGCAACGGATAACTGGCTATTTTATGCCAATTATGGCGAGTCTTTTGGCGCGGTAGGTTTTCTTGCTCTTTCTGCCAGTGGCAATTCAACAATTGACCCTGAACGGGCGCGTACTTATGAAGTCGGGGCGCGGTTTTCAGGTAAAGGCGTTGATTTTAATACAACATTTTATCAAATTGATTTTGATAATCAAATCGCATTTGATAGAAATGTTGGCTTTAATGTCAATACAGGTTCAACAAGGCACCGTGGTGTAGAAGCAAGCCTTTATTATGAACTTGCCAATTTGCATGAAAAACTGGATGGCTTTTCCATTCAGGCAGCTTACGCTTTTACTGATGCCACTTTTCAAAATGGTGATTTTGTGGGCAATGACCTGCCTCTTTTTTCGCGCCATATTGGTTCATTGGGCTTTAATTATGCCATTGATACATGGAAATTTAATGTAACAGGTTATTTGCAGTCCAGACAATTTGCTGATGAAGAAAACACAGTGGCAGAAAATGCTGATGGCGATGAAGGCATCATTCCAGGATTTAATTATTGGAATATTGGTGGTTCCAAAACTTTCGAAATTGATGATGCAGAAGCAACTTTGAATTTTGGTGTAAAAAATATTTTTGATGAGCGCTATTTCACCCGCGCTAGTGTTGAAAATAACGGAGGTATTTTTGCAGGGGCGCCCCGCTCATTTTATCTTGAACTCAATACAAAATTTTAAAACTCTGTATAAAGGTAGAATTGGCGGAAAAAGTCCCGCCAATTCTCTTTTATTTTAAAATTATTCTCATTTTATTCCATAAATTTCACTAATATTCTCAAGCATCAAACGGGCCGCTAAAATGCCCCCTGCCGTGTTCCAGATGACATCATCAACTTTATGCACTTTTCCATTTTGAACAGCTGATAATCGCCGCCACAAAGGGTGGGTTAAATAGCTGTGGGACGTTTTTGTTTTTTCATCTTTCTTTTCTTCAAAAACCAGGTAAAAAATCCTGTCCCCATCCATTTGCGAAATGCTTTCTTTGCCCAATGTCAAAACAAAACTATTTTCTTTTTGATTATCGGGCCTGTCAAAACCCAGTCGGTTAAGAATATCACCAGAAAAAGAATCACGCTGGTAAAGGCGGGCTTGGGAGGTGAAAAACCGTACAATCGAGATTTTTTCTGAAAGATTTGGCCCGAGCGCTTTAGATAGATCGGCAATTTCCTGGTTGATTTCTGCCAGTATTTTTTCAGCCTTTTGTTTTCTCCCCACAGTTTCTCCGTAAAGAAGAAAGTTTTTTTGCCAGTCGGCCCGCAGTCTTTGTGAAAGGACGGTTGGAGCAATGGCTGATAGAAGTGGATAGATTTCTTCATGACGCTGCAAATTACCGATAATCAAATCAGGTTCTAAAAGGGCAATCTGTTCAACATTAACTGTCATTTCCTTGCCTATATTTTGCGTATTCTTCAAGGCTTCAGCCATATGATCATACCACGGATTGCCGCGCCATGACTGGGCAGCACCTATGGGTATTATATCAAGAGAAACAAGCGCTTCACTTGCTTCATTGGTTAAAACGACAATGCGTTTTGGGTTATCCGGCACCTGAACAATACCTAATGCATGGGTGATTTCACGCCCATTAACTGTGTGCATCGTTGTCAATTGCATAAGGATTATAAGAGGCAATAGGCAATTTATTTTCTTGAATAAGACCATGGATTATTTATTCTTGATTGTTATTGTCAAATTTTAATAAGCCAGCTATATCAGGCATTCATGTGAACCCCAACAGATAAATTATAAAATGCCACATTTAACGGTGCTTGAAGGTGAAGACCGCTTTTATTTTAAGCTTGCCTTTTGTAGTTTCTTTTTAATCATATTAATGGTTGCAAGCCTTCATTTTGGTGCAGAAATTTATACACCCTATGAGGTATGGAATGCTTTTTGGGAGTTGGAAACAGAGGCATCTATTATTATTCAAACCTTGCGTGTTCCCCGCATGGTTCTTGCCCCTGTTACGGGCATGGCGCTTGCCCTCTCTGGCCTATTATTACAAACTGTTTCAGGTAACCCTTTGGCTTCACCCGCTTTTTTAGGGGTCAATTCAGGCGCTGCATTTTTTGTTTTATTGGCGTTTTCTTTTTTCGGTTTTACGAGCCTTTGGTTTTTATCTCTTATTGCTTTTGCAGGGGCTTTAACGGCAATCAGTTTGGTTTTTCTGCTTGCTTTTTCTTTTGGCGCCTCCTTTCAACAAAGTACTTTGCTTTTGGCTGGCATTACGCTTTCTTCTTTTTTATCATCTGCCATTACCATTCTTCTAGCAACCAATGAAACAACACTGGAAGCTTTGCTTTTTTGGCTTTCAGGAAGCTTTGCCAACAGAGATATGAGCGGTTTGATAATTGTTGTGCCTGTTCTCTTTTTTTCTATTATTGTCACACTTATAATGAAAAGCAGCCTGGATAGTCTTTTAATGGATGATGAAAGTGCAAAAGCACTGGGGCTTTCAATTTTTAAATTACGCCTTTTCTTTATTTTTCTGTCAGCTTTATTGGCAAGTTTAGCTGTTGTTTTAGCCGGCCCCGTTGCTTTTATTGGCCTTGTGGCACCGCATATTGCTAAAAATTATGCAGGCCTTTCACATTTGAGAAATATCCCGTTTTGCCTGTTATTTGGCGCGCATCTTACCTTGATGGCGGATATAGCTACCCGTATTCTTCTTTCTCCATCCGAAGCCCCATTAAGTGCTGTTTTAGCATTTATCGGGGTGCCATTTCTGGTGTTTCTTCTTCTTTCTAAAAAGCGGGGAGTGGTCGGGTGAAGCGTTCTTTTTTCAGGAACAATAGTATTCTTTTGGGTTTAGTTTTTCTTCTGGCTGTGGTGTCTCTTATTTCTCTTCAACTGGGCAGTTCATTTATTTCGTTTGAGAGGATGATAAATATTCTTGTTGGTCAAGGAACTAAAAGCGATATATTGATTGTTACAAAACTGCGTTTGCCAAGAATAATTCTGGCTATAAACACAGGCATAGCGTTGGCTGTTTCGGGTCTTCTTTTACAAATTGTCATAAAGAACCCGCTGGCCTCCCCTTCCCTGTTTGGTGTGGTGGATGGGGCAGCTCTTGGTGCTATTATCTTTCTGGTTCTTTTTTCCAGCGAAACAGGCAATCTGGTTTTTCCCGTTGAATGGCAACCCGTTGCCGCTTTTTTGGGAAGTCTTTTGGCTATTTTTGTTGTTTTTTGGCTTACCATATTAGATGGAAGAGGCCTTTCCCGTCTTATCCTTTATGGTATTTGTTTTTCGGCTTTAGCCACAGCACTTATCAGCTTATTAATGATTATTGGCCCGATACACAGGGCGTCGCAAGCTTTTTTATGGCTTACCGGTTCTGTTCATGCTGCCAATTGGCAGAAAGTTGTTATTTCAAGCAGCGCACTTATTATAACCGCGCCAATTATGATGCTTTTATCTTCCAGCATGAAACAACTGATGTTGGATGAAGAAAGCGCACAGGCAACGGGTTTGACGGTTAAAACCTCACTTGTCCTTATGGTAATATTGGCAACATTTCTAACAGCTATTGCCGTTTCTTTTGCAGGTGCTGTTGGTTTTGTAGGTCTTTTGGCACCCCATATAGCGCGTTTTTTTACACCTTCCCATGGTTTGATATTATTATTTATAACGGCATTAACAGGCGCGCTTCTTGTTTTAGGGGCCGATTTTTTGGGGCGTATCGCCTTTCAACCATTACAAATTCCAGCTGGCGCTATTACTGCCTTTATTGGTGCGCCCTATTTTCTATTTATGCTTAGATTTAAAAATGTTTTTCATAGAAGGTAAAAATGGATACTAAAAAAGCTCCCCTAACCCGTTATGAAAAAGTAAACCTTTCTTATGGCAGCACGATTGTTTTTGAGGCTTTGAACCTTACCTTGAATGAAGGCGAAATTACTATGTTTTGCGGGCCTAATGGATGTGGAAAATCCACGGCTCTTAAAGCGTTGCGCCGTCTATTAAAGGTGCGCTCTGGTATTATTTTCCACGGGGCAAACCCGATAGACGATTTATCAGATAAAGCTTTGGCAAAGTTGATGTCGCTTTTAACGCAAAAACCCTCCGCACCAGATGATTTAACAGTGGAACAGCTTATAAAAATGGGACGTTTTGCGCATTTGGGATATTTGGGCCATTTCAGCAAAAAAGATAAGGAAAAAGTGGCAGAAGCCCTATCATTGTGCCATTTGCAAAACCTGGTTCATGAAACAATCGGTAATCTTTCGGGCGGGCAATTACAAAGGGTATGGCTTGCCATGATTATTGCTCAAGATAGCCCGACAATTTTGCTGGATGAACCAACGAACCACCTTGATATCACCCATCAGATTGAAACGCTGGAACTTATCAAAAAATTGAATGAAAAGGGCCGCACTATCATTGTTGTTATGCATGATTTAAACATGGCAGCCCGTTATGCTGATAGAATGATCCTTTTCAAAGATGGTAAGGTGGCTGCCGATGGTACGCCAGAAGAGGTGATGCAGCCTTCAAATATCCGCAATGTTTTTAACATTGATTGTGAAATTATGCGGGACAATATCTATCAAAAACCCATGTTAATTCCTTATAAATTAAGGCCTTATAACGACAGCGGCAATTTGAATGGTTGAGAAGAAAGTGTGCAGTAAAGCAGGGGCATAAAAAGCAGAACATTACGGTTATGCGGTGTGTGGATCTATACTTGTTGCCCAGCGCGCGTCACAGGATTTGAGTCTTAGTCCGCGACCATGCGGTACGTGCTTCTATACAAATATGGGGAGGTGTTGGAGCTATTATTGCGACCCTTTTCTTAACCATTGGAATTGACCGTTTTGATGAAGAGTATAAACCCACGTACCGCATCCTACGAAATCCAGTTTCGACATTTGAATATGGATACGTGCCACTATCCCGTCTATGCGTGCAAAATGGGTGCAAAATGGTATGAGTTCGGTGATGTGTGTGAAGTTAATAAAAAACCCGCCTTTAAGGCGGGTTTTTATATTGATGTAAATTGTTTAAAGTTGTTTGTGGGCATCTCTGCTTATCACATCACCCGCTTTAAATGCTTTATCCAGAATAACAATGAAGTGGCGTTTTTGTTTGTCAAAGTGAACCCACTCAACATCCCTTCCCTGTTTTTTGATATTGGTAAGTTTAACATTACCAACATCAGAGGCGACAGATTTTACAACCCGCCAGCGTTCAATGTCGCTGGCTTCAAATTGTTCCACCTCTTTCCAGAACATGTCCTGAAATGTTTCTTGTTCTTTGTATATAATAACAAGTTTCCAGTTGCGAAAAGGCTCTTCCTGCTTTTTTTGCCGTCTACCTGTATACCAAGAAACAAAAAGCCCGACAACGACACCAAAAATAATATAGGACGGTATTTCACCAGCCCACCAGTCAACTGATGTGAGGTTGTTTATCATGCCAGATGATATTTTTTCAATTACACTCATAATATTCAGCTCCTGCTCCTGCTCCCGTATTTATGGGTTTCCTTCAAAAAACGCTGCCCTTATGCCAATAAGCCGCGCGTTGCGCGCTTCCATTTCATCTGCTGTTAAATCGCGGCGCCTGTCCTCGTTTGATAAATCTATTGCAAGATGAAAATAGCGCGCGCCTTTTTCATAAAGTTCTGCAACCAGATGGGCAGGCAAGCTGCCAATTACAGTATCGCCCTTGTTTATTGTTGTTATATCAAGATGTACCAGACAGTCGACCGTCAAATCTTGACGTTTAGCCAAGTCATGAGCGCCTTTGTGGCCGCTAATAAAATAGGTTTTAGTCATTAATGAAACTCTTTATGATTGAACGTTTTGTTCATATTGGCGAATATGTTCACGCACTGTTGCAAGGGCGCGTTGGGCATCATCAATTTTTTCTATTTCTGGTCGTTCTGCTGCGATAAAGGGAGTATTCGCCAGAAGATAGGCAGCAAAACGCGGATCTGGCGCTGCTCTGATTAAACGTTTTAGTTCTTCTGCGCTAAAAGTAACACGATTAGTTATTCTGGCATAAAATGTATCATAAGTAATGCCACATGTATTGGCCACTTTTTCCATGACTAGCACCTGGTGAACCAGTTGTGCAAATTCCTCGCCCCGTTTTCTTGTCATATTTCCAGTTTCTTCCATTTTTCTAAAATGGGCACTTTTTAAAAAGATTGAGATGTCTTTTGAAATAAAAATCAGCCCCTCGATTTTGAAAAGATAGTGTTGGAAAAATTAATACAAGGTTCAGATGTAAGTTGTGGATTTATTGGGGCCATCAGAAAGAGAATCGGTTTATTAAAAGGCCTGTGAATTTATCGTCATTTTCTTTTTTAGAAGGGTGATGGAGGCTGTTAACAGCTGTTAACTGGCTAAATGCCGTTAATTAAACGTCATTTATCGATGATTCTATCATTTGCGGGTGAGAGTCGCCTTGACTTAACGGAAAATTAAGGAAAACTGCTGTCTAGTTGCGCAAGTGAATAGAAAATGGATGAGAAACTGCAACCATGATTCAGACAGCCCCGATACATTCTACTAGTCAGTCCGAGCTGACCCGTGAAATGTCAGAACGTTTACAAACGGCATTAAGCACGCATTTAAAGCAGGCTTATGCCCCAGATGAGATGAAAGCGCTAAGATTGTTTAGCGCAACGGAGGCGGCGGATCTTCTGGGGGTTACAGGGCAGTTTTTAAGAAAAAGCCACAGTGATGGCACCATTCGCGAGCCTGAAGTAAACAGAAATGGTCGGCGGTTTTATTCTGGCCAGGAGCTTGTTGCTATGCGCTCTGCTTTTGAAGAAGGCGCGCGCATATCTGGCAAATATGTGCCTGGGCGGCGTGAGGGTGATAAATTGCAAGTCATCCAATTGATGAATTTCAAGGGTGGGTCGGCCAAATCAACATCAGCTATTCATTTGTGCCATTATTTGGCTTTAAATGGCTATCGTGTTTTGGCAATTGATCTTGATCCGCAAGGCAGTTTAACGGGTTTTTGCGGTATACAAACAGAGCTGGAATATGATGGCGCGTCCATTTATGATGCCATTCGCTATGATGATCCGCTTTCACTATCTGATACGATTATTCAAACTTATTTTTCAAACCTTGATCTGATCCCTGCCAAACTGGTTTTGAGTGAATTTGAAACTGAAACCGCTATTCATGCAGGACGTGGCGTTTCGTTTTTCGAGCGTTTGGATACGGCCATTCAAACCGTTGAAGGTTATTATGATGTTGTTATTATTGATAGCCCCCCTGCCCTTGGATTTCTTACACTCACAGGTCTTTATGCTGCAACATCGGTTATTGTGCCGATGACACCAAGCATGCTTGATTTGGCATCAACGCAACAATTTATTGAAATGACATCTGCTTATCTGAAAGTTATAGAAGATTCTGGCGCTTCCTTAAATCATGATTTTTTCTCTTTCTTGATTACGCGCGATGACCCAACAGATATTCCAAGCCAGCAGATTGTCAGCTTAATGCGCGCGCTTTTTCAGGGCAGGGTGCTTTCTGCAACAGGTTTGCGCAGTACAGGCATAGCCGATGCGGCAATGCTTAAAATGACTATTTATGAAATTGCTCGTGCGGACATGACCCGGTCAACTTATGATAGAGCGCGCGCAAGCATGGATGCCATTGGTTTGGAAGTCTCTCACCTTATGCAAAAAGCTTGGGGTCGATAAAATGGCAATCAAGAAAAATAAAGATGGGATAATGGCTGCTATATCAGCTGCAGCATCTCAGTCAAATCAGCAACCAGAAACTGTTAACCGGGCTCAACGGTCCTTGCCAAAAGGGACGATTGGTTCAGTGCGGGCAGGATTGGGTGGTATACAAAATATTGCCACAGCCCTGATTTTGTCGTGGGGTCCACAAGACAGACTTGATGTGCAGTTAACAGCTGTTAACAAGGGGGAAGGGGCGCATTCTATAGAAGAATTAGCGCAAAGCATTTCCCGCTCGGGGCAACAGGTACCTGTTCTTCTTAGGCCTGCACAGGGGCAGGATGGGCATTTTCAGGTTATCTATGGTCGGCGTCGAATTTTGGCCTGCAAACAGCTTGGCATCCCCGTTAAAGCCTTAATTCGCACATTAGATGATCATGAAGCCATCATGGCAAAAGGGCTGGAGAATGCCACAAGACAGGATTTAAGTTTTTATGAGAGGGCAAGGTTTGCCTGTGCTATTATCGAACAAGGCTATAGCAGGGCAGAGGCCTGTAATGCGCTTTCAATTAGCAAAAATACACTTTCCCAGCTTGAAAGAATTGCCCGGCTTATTCCTGAAAGTGTTGGCAATGCGATTGGCCCGGCCCCAGAATCTGGACGCCCGAAATGGATGGTTCTGGCATCAGCTTTTGATGAGGGAAAATTAAAAACCCATAGCAGCCTTGATTTGCTTCAAAAAGCGCCTGATGACCTTAATTCAGATGAGCGTCTTTTGTATCTAATAAAAACACTTAATGAAACGCCTTCAAAGGATAAATTAGAAAAAATTATGAAGCCTGTTGATGGTGTTGAAATAAAAAACACTCAAAAGGCCTTATCCATGTTGGTGAAACCAACTGAAAAAAATCAGCATTTTGTCAATTGGCTCAATCAAAACCTTAGCCAGCTTATGCAAGATGCGTTTGAGCGCTATCAGGCGGAAGAAAAGAAATCCGGCTGAAGGTAAATGCAAGATAGAGAGGATTAAACGTGACTTAACGGCAAAAGAAAAGCCCCCAAACCTAACGGCAAGAGAGCTTATCTAAAAAGTCTAGCAAACATTAGATAACATCTCCCGCGAATCACTGTCAATAGATAACATCAGTTTGGTGGATGTATTTCTTTTGCCTTCTTTTAGATAAAGGAGGTTTAAAAAACATTATGAAACATAACGGATGGCGCAAGCCAACACCAGGTCTTGTGCAAGCAGAAAAATTAGCACAAGTCGGTGAACGATTAAATATTCCCAAATCAAAGGCGATTGTTGCCTTGAAAAAAGTTGCCGCATCACTAGGCCTTAAAGCATCTGACATGTTGCTTTTGGATACGCTTAGTGCGATTACGCAAGATCAAGACTGGGAGGCGGGGAGGCGGCCTATTGTTTGGGCTTCAAACGCTTTTCTTGAAGAACAGACAGGATTATCTCTACGTGCTGTACAGCGCCATATATGCCGGTTATGCGAGGCTGGCATTATCTCCATGAAAGATAGCCCAAATGGTAAAAGATGGGGCAGGCGTAATGATGAGGGATATATCATAGAGGCCTATGGTTTTGATCTGGCGCCTTTGGCAGCCCGCACAGAAGAATTCAAAATACTTAATGCCCAAAATCTTGAGGAAAGGGCGCTTTGTAAGTCATTGCGCCATAAAATTACGATTTCACGGCGCATAATCAGGGCCAAAATTGAAAAGGCGCTTGAAAATAGCCTTAAAGGCCCCTGGCGAGAGTTTGAAAAAGAATTTGAATTGTTGCTTGCAAAACTGCCAAAACGTTCAGAAACGTCTGAAAAGCTTTTGGATATTACGGATTGGTTTAAAACGCTTTGTGAAAAGGTAGAAAATGCTTTTACAGAAGCGTTCGATTGGCCAGAGCATTCAGATGAAAAGGAAAGCCTTGAAAATCATGAATATATCTTTTTTAATCAAAAAATGACATGCAGGCATGTCAATAATGACACGCATATACAAACTACAAAAAAACTTAATTTAGTAAATAGTAATAGCATTAGAAAAAAAGAAAACGAGAAATTTAATTTTAATCTGCAAGTGAATAGAATTAACCCTAAAAATAATAACCATATTCAACTTGAAACTATAATGGCTGCATGTCCAAAATTTGCTATAATGGCTAAACAATTGGGCGGTTATGTTGAAAATTGGGAAGATTTACACCGTATGGCCTCCATTATACGACCAATTATCGGTATTTCTGAAGATGCATGGTATCTCGCACAGAAACAATTAGGGCCAAATACTGCCGCTGCGGTGATATCCCTCATTTATGATAAATATGAAAAACAGGAAATTGTTTCTGTCGGTGGGTATTTAAGAGGCATTGTTAATAAAGCGATCAATGGAAATTTGCACCTCCAAAAAAGCTTCTATGGAAGATTAGCTTGTCATAATAAAAAAAGCTGACATAGATTACAAAACAAAATTATTGGGATTGAAGTATTTAAAATATTTTAACTACTGTCGATGGTCGCTTCAATTGATGTGGCTATAAGGTTGAAAATGCCTTTTACAGGCTTAAAGACTGGCGGAAACTAATAACCCGATATGAAGGATATGTTGACCTGTTCTTTGTAGCAATCACAATCGCTGCAATCGTTAATATACTGGACTTAATGAATCCTGAGCTTAGGCTCACTGTATAATAATATAGGTGTATATCCCTGTATCTGTCTTGCATCTTTTCCCTATTGAGTGGGGTCGAAACTTTGCGCTCTCTGCGAGGCGTTTACTATGCTCATGATCTATTAAATTGGTTTAAATTTCTGGAAGAATATGATTCAGTTGTTGTGT
>CALHLB010000065.1 GCA_938034375.1 uncultured Alphaproteobacteria bacterium
CTAAACATATGCATGTTGAAACCAAATCTGAAACTGCAGCGATTGAAGGGCTGAACAGCCGCATCTGCCACTATCTCGCTCGTTTCCATAGAAAAACATTCTGCTATTCCAAAGCAATACATATGGTGCAAGCTACACTTACCCTCTTCTTTACCGATAACTGGAGTGATTATCTATTTTAATGTACCAATGCCGAATTATTTGATTTCTTTAAAAAGAAAAAGGATTGCTTTTAGCAACTTTATCCAAAGCGACTAAGCCTTCAAGCAGACCTTCCATCTTATCAAGCGGCACCATAACAGGTCCGTCTGATGGCGCATTATCTGGATCTTGATGGCATTCCATAAACAGGCCAGCAACGCCCACAGCAACAGCCGCACGCGCTAAAACAGGTACAAATTCTCTCTGCCCACCGGAAGCCCCGCCAAGCCCGCCTGGTTGCTGTACCGAATGGGTCGCATCAAAAATAACTGGCGCACCTGTTTGTGCCATGGTTGGCAGGCCCCGAAAATCTGTAACAAGTGTGTTATAACCAAATGATGTGCCGCGATCTGTTAAAAGCACATCTTTTTTGCCGCTACCAGTTACCTTGCCCAACACATTTTCCATGTCCCAAGGGGCTAGAAACTGGCCCTTTTTAATATTCATAATGCAAGATGTTTTAGCTGCAGCAATAAGCAAATCCGTCTGGCGGCATAAAAAAGCTGGTATTTGCAAAATATCGACATGGCCATCAAGCCTTAAACATTGTTCTTCTGTGTGAACATCGGTTAAAACTGGAATATCAAATTTTTCGCGAATTTCATCAAAAACGGGAATTGCAGCGTCAAGGCCGATACCACGTTTACCAGAAAGACTGGTACGGTTTGCTTTATCAAATGACGCTTTAAAAACGTAAGGAATACCAAATTTATCAGCAATTTCCTTGAGGGATTGTGCCAACATAAGCGCATGAATGCGCGTTTCCATTTGGCAAGGGCCTGAAATCAAAACGAAGGGTGCTTGATTGTTAAAATTAACTTTACCTATAAGCGTATTGACTTGTTTGTTTGGGTTTTCTGACATTTTAATCTTTCCTATATCAGTCGGCCCTAAACCAGCCGGCTTTGTTCTAGGGCTGCTTTAATAAAAGAAGAAAAAAGAGGGTGCGGTTCTAGAGGCCGGCTTTTTAATTCTGGATGATATTGTACCCCGACAAACCATGGATGATCTGGGCGTTCAACTGTTTCAGGCAAAATACCATCAGGTGATAGACCAGCAAAATTCAAGCCCGCATCTTCCAGGGTTTCGCGATAAGCTATATTCACTTCATATCGATGCCGGTGACGCTCTGAAATAACATCTGAACCATAAATTTCTGAAATTTTACTCCCCTCCTGCAAACTGGCAGGATAAGCGCCCAAACGCAAAGTGCCACCAAGGTCGCTATTTTGTTCACGTTTTTCCAATGTATTGCCTCTGGTCCATTCAGTCATTAAACCAACAAGAGGTTTGCCATCTTTGCCAAACTCTGAAGAGGTCGCATTTTCAATGCCCGCTAGGTTTCTAGCGCTTTCAATAACGGCCATTTGCATGCCAAAACAGATGCCAAAATATGGCACTTTATGCTCTCGCGCATATTGGACGGCCTTGATTTTACCTTCAGCGCCCCGCTCGCCAAAACCGCCTGGCACCAAAATACCATTGATATTTTCAAGATAGAGGCCTGGATCTTCTTTTTCAAAAATTTCAGAAGCAATCCATTCAATTTTTACACGTACTTTATTGGCAATACCACCATGAGTGAGCGCCTCAATAAGGGATTTATAAGCATCGTGAAGGTCTACATATTTACCAATAATGGCAATATTAACTTCTCCCTCAGGGTTATTAATCACAGCAGAAATTTCTTGCCAAGGGGCAAGGTCGGGTTTAGGGGCGTCTTTTATGTTAAAGGCGCTCAACACTTCAATATCTAGCCCTACTTCATGATAGGTTAGGGGTACATCATAAATACTTGGCGCATTAAGAGCTGGAATCACAGCTGATTCGCGAACATTACAAAACTGTGCCAATTTGCGGCGCTGCCCTTCAGGAATCGGTCTATCGCAGCGCACCATTAAAATATCTGGCTGAATGCCAATAGAGCGTAGTTCTTTAACTGAATGCTGTGATGGCTTGGTTTTTAGTTCACCGGCACTTTCAATATAAGGCATTAATGTGAGGTGAATATAAATTGCCTGGTCACGCTCAAGTTCATTACCTAGCTGTCTTATGGCTTCAAAAAATGGTAAAGCTTCAATATCACCAACAGTGCCGCCAATTTCACATAATACAAAATCATATTCATCATTGCCATCAAGAACAAAATCCTTAATCGAATCTGTTACATGCGGAATTACCTGAACAGTTGCCCCTAAATATTCACCGCGCCGCTCTTTGGCGATGATATTCTGGTAGATCTTTCCAGTGGTAATATTATCATTTTTATTGGCAGATCGGCCTGTAAATCGCTCATAATGTCCTAAATCAAGATCGGTTTCAGCCCCATCATCTGTGTCAAAAACCTCACCATGTTGCGTGGGGCTCATTGTGCCAGGATCAACGTTTAAATAAGGGTCTAGTTTACGAAGGCGTACTTTATAGCCACGTGCTTGTAGGGCTGCCCCTAGAGCAGCAGAAGCTAAACCTTTTCCGAGCGAGGAAACCACGCCACCAGTGATGAAAATATACCGTGCCATGGGCTTACAGAATACTGTCCCTGATTAAAATTCCAAATGGAAAATAAAACTATTGAAGATTTTCCACGAAATAAATTCGTGGAAAGGAGATTTAACAAGCGATAAATGCGCCTGATTTTTTGATTATTCCGGCTGTGGAATTTGTGGTCCACTATTGCTTTCTTCCGGGGCTGCCTGAATTGGCGATAGAGGTTGGATTGTTCCATCACTTTCAGCCCCTGGTACCCTATCAAGAATGCTTGAACCTCCTTCGAAATTACTCAAAATTGTGAGTGCTATTGAAGTAAGAAAAAACATAACCGCCAAAATTGCCGTCGTTCGGGTTAATAGATTAGCGCTTCCGCGGCTTGACATAAAACCACCGCCACCACCACCGCCGCCAATGCCAAGGGCGCCTCCCTCTGAGCGTTGCAATAAAATAACTGCTGCCATGGCAATTACAATAATGAGGTGAATAACGATTAAAACCGTTTCCATGATTCTTGGCACTTTCTCACTGTCATCTATGTGCGATTATATTATTTTATAATCA
>CALHLB010000066.1 GCA_938034375.1 uncultured Alphaproteobacteria bacterium
ACGGGCCGGAATATATCAGTGGGGCATTACAGGGCTGGGCAGAAAAGCATGGCATCCTGCTTTCTTACATCCAGCCAGGTCAACCGCAACAAAACGCTTATGTTGAACGCTACAACCGTACCGTCAGGCATGAATGGATGAAGATGAACGAATTTAACACAATTGAGGAGGCGCAAAACATAGCAACAAAATGGCTATGGACTTACAATAATGTGAGACCTAATATGGTCATCGAAGGCATAACGCCAGCTATGAAACTGGCACAAACCACCAATGCAAAACTGTCTACTATAAAACCCTATTAAAATTGGCAGCATTACCCATTCATGAAACACCCATGAAAAGCATTGGTGAATGCAATTATGTTGTTACATCCGGTGACTTTGCGTGCCAGCTTAATGGCTGCCTCAACTGCGTTTGCTCCAGTAGGGCCAGAGAATTGAATTTTGTAGTCAATCGCCTGTGGCTGCAAAATCAAACGGGAAAATACATCGAGAAAATGCGACTTAGCAGATGAATGCAGATCCATAGACACGTTATACCGTCTCTGCTAATATAATCCAGAATTTCGGCTTTGAGGATGGGATGATTATGTCCATAATTTAATGACCCACAACCACTTAAAAAGTCTAAATATGATTTACCTTGCTCATCGAACATTTGAGCACCAATTGCAGATTAAAAAACTACTGGAAATGTGTGGCAATATGAACGCACCCTGGATTCTAGATGAAAATTTTTTATTTCTAACATGTTATAATCCCGAAGAAAAATTTGCAAAATATAATTTATATTTACAATTATGACGCGTGATATATATGCAAAACTGAGGAGTCAACCTTACACCTTTGAATTGTGGACAAAACTCCATTCCATTAAGTGTTTGTTTTGAAAATTTAGAGGTTCTCGCAGAATTTTCATATTTTCAAATACTTGGCGTCAATCCAAAATATGCATACAGCGCTCTGCTTAATCTGGTTTAAGATTTATAATGAATAATGTAGCGCAATTTTTTCAGATTATTCAACTTCACTCGTTTTGAGAATTCCAATCTTACCTAATAACTAACCCTTTGAAAATAAAGCCCGTAAGGAGGGGCAACGGGGGGACAGTTCTGCCGATTTTTCGCATCGAGCGCGGCTTTTAAATCCGCGCTTGTCCAATGTCCATCACCAACATATACCAAAGCACCTACCATGGAACGGACTTGGTTATGAAGAAAAGATGTTGCTGATGTTGAGATAATAATTTCATCACTCTGCCGTTCAACAGTTAGTCTGTCCAGTGTTTTAACTGGCGACTTTGCCTGGCAAGCCACATTTCTAAATGTCGTAAAGTCGTGCTTGCCGACTAAATATTGCGCGGCTTCATGCATGGCGCTTTCATCAAGCCTTTGACGCACATGCCAAGCCCTGTTTCTCTGTAAAGCTAACGGTGCGCGGCGATTAATAATAAGATAGCGATAATGACGACTTTTAGCTGAAAAGCGCGCATCAAAATAAGGGCCTATCATTTCACATTGCAAAATGGCTACTGGCCATGGTTTCAAATGATAGTTCAAGGCTTCGCGCAATTTAAGTGAAGGCCAATTTTTTTTTAAGCTTACATGAGCAACCTGTCCTAATCCATGAACCCCCGTATCGGTACGCCCTGCAGCGCCAATTGTTACGCGCTCACCACCTGCCTTGAAAAGCGCTTCTTCTATTGCGCCTTGCACAGTCGGCTGCTGATCCTGCCTTTGCCAGCCACAAAAAGGTATGCCATCATATTCTATAATCAGTTTATAACGCGGCATGAGAAACCTTACGCAATGTACATACCCTTTTGAAGGGCATGACCCCGCAAAAACTCTTCAGCACTCATAACACCTTTGCCTGATCGCTGAACGGATAAAAGTCTAATTATTCCTTTGCCACATGCAATATCCAAATTATCGCTTATAACCAATGCTGGCTCATTGCCCGCTTCATCCAAAGAAACGAGTTCGGATTTTAAAACTTTCAAACGATGGGTTTTACCGCCAAGCGTTACCTCGCACCAAGCGCCTGGAAATGGTGCAAGCCCGCGAATATGATTATGCACTTCTTCAGCATTTTTTTTCCAGTCAATGCGGGTTTCGCTTTTTTGCAATTTATGAGCATAAAGCACGCCTTCTGCGGCCTGTTCTTGCGTTTCAAGAGTACCTCGCTCTAAAGCTGCTAAGGTACGTACCATCAAATCACTGCCCAAGCCCTTTAAGTAATCATGCAATTCACCTGCTGTCATTTTTTCAGATATTGCAAAACGTTCTGCCATGGCAATAGGCCCCGTATCCAGTCCTTCTTCCATTTGCATAACCATTATGCCCGTTTCCTTATCGCCTTCCATGATAGCGCGGTTAATGGGGGCCGCTCCGCGCCAGCGTGGTAATAAAGAAGCATGAAGGTTAAGGCAGCCATGGGCTGGAGCCTCTAAAATTTCTATTGGTAATAAAAGTCCGTAAGCAACGATGATTGCTACATCGGCCTGATGACTTTTAAAAAGCTCTCTATCCTCAGTTTTTTTAAAGTCTTCGGGGGTAAAAACAGGTAACCCAAACTGTTCAGCTTTTTCGTGGACAGGCGTTTTTTTAAATTCCATACCGCGTCCCGCTTTTCGTGGCGGTTGCGAATAAACGGCTACGACTTCATGCCCCTGCCCAATAATTTCCACCAATGTTGCAACGGAAAATTCGGGAGTTCCCATGAAAATAACGCGCATGACATTTTCCCTTAAAGCGTTTGAGCTTTTTTCAGTTTGGTGAATTTTTTAATCACGCGGTCGCGCTTGAGTTTTGAAAGATGGTCAATAAACAAAATACCATCCAAATGATCAATTTCATGCTGAACGCACGTTGCCATAAGGCCATCTGCTTTTAATTCACATTTTTTGCCTGCACGATCGATATATTCAACAATAATTTCGGCGGGGCGCTCTACATCAGCATAATAATTTGGAATAGACAAACAGCCCTCCTGGTAGACAGAAGGTTCACCAGATGTCCAGATAATTTCCGGATTAATCATGAAAAAGGGTTCTTTTCCTGGCTTATCTTGCATAGAATCCTCTTCCCTTTCGCCAATATCAATCGTGACGATACGCCTTAAAATACCCACTTGTGGTGCCGCCAGGCCAATGCCTGGCGCGTCATACATTGTTTCCAACATATTATCGAGCAGCTTTTGCACATCGTCATCAACCTGCTCAATGGGTTTTGAAGGCTCTTTTAAAAGCTTGTCGGGAATTGTTAAAATATCAAGAATAGCCATAAACCTGACATAAGAAAATGATGCGGCTTATGTCAATAATCAGAATGCATAAGTTTTGTGAAAAAGAGTACTGAAAGTGATAAGAATCACTTTATAAAGCACCATGACCTTAACAGACACCCTTTTTCATCTCGACAATCGTCCTTTTTCTCTTTTGGAAGCCCTGTTTTTGCTGGCAGGATTTTTTCTATTCATTTTACTGGTTTATGTTTGGCGTTCTAATGCCCAACAAGCAATGCAGGAAAATGTTGCCATTACCCAAAAAGCAGAAATGGATGCCCGCATGGCGGATATCATGAAAGCGCAGGCAGAAATGGCTGGCCGCATGCAAACTTTTGCAGAAGTTTTCGGCTCCCGCCAGCAAGATTTAACAAAAGCTCTTTCAGAACGTATGGACACAATGAGCCATCGTATGGGCCAAAATCTAACCGAATCCACGAAATCCACTCATGAAAACCTGAAAGCCTTGGGCGAGCGCCTTGCTATTATTGATAAAGCACAGACCAATATTACAGCCCTTTCCAGTCAGGTAGTCGAATTGCAAAATGTGCTAGCCAATAAGCAGACACGCGGTGCCTTTGGGCAGGGGCGGATGGAAACCATCGTCAAAGATGGGTTACCAATTGGAGCTTATGGTTTTCAGGAAACACTCTCAAATAACAAAAAGCCCGATTGTCTTATATTTATGCCCAATGAAGCGCCCTCATTGGTGATTGATGCAAAATTCCCGCTTGAAGCTTGGAATGCGGTTCGTCACGGCAAAAATCCGCAGGAAATAACGCAAGCTAAAAGCCAATTCCGCCGCGATATTGATAAACATATCAAAGATATAGCTGAAAAATACCTCATTCATGGTGAAACGCAAGATACAGCCTTTATGTTTGTGCCATCAGAATCAATTTTTTCAGATATTCACGAACATTATGAAGATATTATCCAAAAAGCCCATCGCGCTCGTGTGGTTATTGTCTCTCCCTCACTTTTGATGCTTTCCATCCAGGTTGTTCAGTCTGTTTTACGTGACCAGAAAATGCGTGAGCAGGCACATATTATTCAAAAAGAAGTTATTTTGTTAATGGAAGATGTTACGCGCCTGGATAAACGCGTTGAGAATTTGCAAAAGCACTTCTCTCAAGCTTCTGGTGATATTAAAGATATACAGATTTCATCTGGAAAAATTACGAGACGTGGCCAAAAAATCGAGGAGATAGATTTTGATACACCCTCTGATACAATGGCAGATGACTCTTTAAATAATACGTCAAAAGACCTCTTATTATAAAAAAAGCCCCGACAAGCAGGGCTTTCAATCTCGCGTTTTACTATGAGATTATGTCAACGGTGAAATTTGAATTTCTACACGGCGGTTTTGCGCTTTACCCGCTTCTGTCGCATTTGAGGCAATTGGACGCTGCTCACCAAAGCCCTGAATGGCAAAACGGCGACCATCAACCCCTTGCGTTGCAAGATATTGGGCCACATTGGTTGCGCGGCGCTGTGATAGATTGAAGTTAAAGGCATCATCGCCATCACTATCGGTATGACCAGCAACATCAACGATTGTCTGGTTATATTTCTTTAAAACAATAGCAACAGAATTCAAAGTTGGATAAAAGGCTGAATTAACCTGATCAGCATTGCTTGCAAAAGTAACATTGCTTGGCAGATTTAAAATAATCTGGTTACCATTACGGGTAACACTAACACCAGTTCCTTGCAATTGTTGGCGAAGCTCTGCTTCCTGGCGATCAAGATAAACACCAATGCCTCCACCAGATAAGGCTCCAAGGCCGGCACCAATAAGCGCCCCGCGACGCGCATTGCCACCGCCAACATTATTACCAATAATAGCACCGGCCAAAGCACCGCCAACAGCACCAATACCAACACCTTTTGTCGTATTACTAACTTTTGACTGGCCTGTATAAGCATCTTGTGTTGTCACACAGCCAGCCACACCAAAAGACATGGCAACAAGAAGAACGGATGATTTAATAAGTGCATTCATGAGAGTTTTCCTGACTTAAATTTGTGCCTCATTAAAAGCCAGAATAAGGCAAATTTTTGGTTAATGAATTAATATTACGTAATTTATCATGGAATAACTGAAGTAAAGCTGAATAATCCAATAAACCGGTCCGCTTTAAAAACAAAAAATGATTATGTTAAAACCCTATTTGACACATAAATGAGCCTATTTTAGGATTTCTCCGTCAATAATCGTTTTTTGAGGCGCTATTTTCCAAGATAAAAGACCAAATCTCTTGACTTGTTGAGCGCACAGGTTTTTAAGAGCGCATAATAGTTAGACGAATTTCGTCTTCACCAATAGAAGAATAAGACACCATGTATCTATATCTGCCAATAGCCGAGCTTCCAGTTAATGTGTTCCTATTTCTGGGTATGGGTGCTGCCGTTGGTTTTTTATCAGGCATGTTTGGTGTTGGTGGCGGTTTTCTGATGACGCCGCTTCTCATCTTTTCGGGTATTCCGCCGGCAGTCGCTGTAGCAACAGAGGCAAACCAGATTGTCGCATCTTCCTTTTCAGGGGCGCTGGTACATTTTAAGCGGAAAAGTATTGATTTTAAGCTTGGCCTACTATTATTAGCCGGTGGTATTTTTGGATCTTTTGTGGGTGTTTTGCTGTTTCGTCTTTTACGGCAGCTTGGGCAATTGGATTTGATTATTTCCCTGCTTTATGTCAGCTTCCTTGGCATTATTGGAGCCTTGATGCTTTATGAAAGTATCGGTTTTATGCGAAAAGCGGCTAAAGCAGCGCAATCTGGCAAGGTTGTCGCTGCCAAAATGCCTGGGCAGCATAATTGGATTCATGGTCTTCCCTTCAAGATGCGCTTTAAACGTTCAAAGCTTTATATTAGCGCCATTCCCGTTTTAGCAATTGGGGCTCTTGTTGGTATTTTAGCTGCGATTATGGGGGTCGGCGGCGGCTTTATTATGGTGCCTGCCATGATTTATCTCCTTCGTGTTCCAACAAATGTTGTGATTGGCACATCCCTCTTCCAGATCATGTTCGTAACGATGTTTACAACAATTGCACAAGCTGGTGCAAACTTTACAGTTGATGTTATGCTTGCCTTTCTCTTAATGGTTGGGGGTGTGGTTGGCGCACAATTTGGCGCGCGGGCCGGCCAAAAGCTAAAGGGGGAACAATTGCGCGCCCTTTTGGCCTTGATTGTTTTAGGTGTTTGTGCGCGGCTTGGCTATGAACTTGTTGCAACACCTACCGAACTCTTTACAATCGGTTTGGCAGCGGGACACTAAAATGAAAAATTTTATCACTCTCTTTCAAAAATCTCTCTTGATACCTTTACTGGCCATCTTTTTATTTTCGTCACAAAACTCTCTGGCGCAAGAATTGGTCACGGGTATTTCCCATGAAAAAATCTATATCACATCTGATTTTACCGGTTCAGAGATGATTGTTTTTGGTACAATCAATGGTATTGAAAATTTAATCGCCCAAGGTGGAAAAAATGCTGTTTTAGACCGATATAAAGTTGTGGTGGCCGTTGAGGGGCCAGAAGAACCTGGCGTTGTTCGTAAAAAAGCTAATATTTTGGGGATCTGGATTAACCGCGATAATGTTGCTTTTACCGCTATACCTTCTTCTTATTTGATGATGACTTCTTATGAAGAAAAAGATGAAAACTTCAAGAACACACTTGAGGAGTTGCGCGTTGGATTGGATCACACACCTTTTGGTCTCCTAGATGCAGCAAGCGATGGTGTTAGTATCGCCAATTTTAGAAATGCTGTTATTCGATTGAAAGAAGAGAAAAACCTTTATAAAGAAATGAATAATGGGATTCACTTCATTGCAGATAACCTCTTTAAAGCTAAATTTGACATTCCCGCTCTCATTCCTGTTGGCGACCACGTAATTACCACTTATCTTTTTGAGGATAACAAGGTTCTTTCCAAAACAAGCCATAAAGTAACAATTACAAAAACCGGTTTTGAACAACTTATGTATGATTTCTCCCGTAACTATGGCTATATTTACGGCATTGTTTGCGTATTTTTAGCCATGGTGACCGGCTGGTTATCCAGTGTTATTTTTAAACGTGACTAATTAGGGTCAGGACCTTAGTCAGCAGCTTTTTCACATATTGCATAAAGTTATACGTGAAAAGGCTTTTATGAAATATGGCTGATGGCTCATACTGGGAATTTCTTTTGCTAATGATATAGCGTAATCTTTTTAAAATGATTTAGCTATAGTGCTTATCATCAAATTCTGAAAATCAATCTTTCATTTACCATAATCAGATACGGTTACCCTAAAGTTATTGTGGCTGATTGGATGCGTATTATGGAAGTTAGAACTTTTTTTGAAACCTTTAAAATGATTAGAAAGTCTTTCCCGACTTTCGTTTGTTTTATTTTTCTTACTGTATCGTTGTTTAATATAAATGGGGCAACGGCCGGTGAACGCTTTCATATAACCGTTGACCACGCTAAAATCATGCGGATTAACAAACCAGCCGCAACCGTTATTATTGGCAATCCAGGTATTGCCGATGCAACAGTGCAAGACGCCCATACACTTGTCATCACAGGGAAAAGTTTCGGCGTTACCAATTTGATTGTTTTAGATGGTGATGGCGAACCGATTGCCGATGCCCTTTTAACAGTTAGAGGGGAGCGTGTGGATGCTGTAACGGTTTATCGCCGCACACAACGGGTTACATATAGCTGCTCACCAAATTGCGAACGCTCGCTTGCTTTGGGTGATAATGATGATGCCTTTGGCAGCGTTAAATCACAAGTAGAAGAACGCAATGCCTTTGCAGGTGGTGCTGCGCCTCAACAATAAAACTCTTTTTACAAATATAGCGTAATAAGGCCGCTTCATGTGGCCTTTTGTTTTAGTAATTCTCAACAAACCCCACCATTAATTGGCGGGCAATTGCCATTTTAGAGGGCGGCTTGAAACCTTTCGGGTGCGTATTTTCCAAAATCTGGCGTGTTTCTTGTTTTGTAAACCAATGACAAAACTCCAACTCATCATTCAATTTAATATCTGTCGTGGCTGCTTGTGCATAAAATCCCATCATTAAAGAGGAAGGAAAAGGCCAAGGCTGGCTTGAATGATATAAAACTTTATCGGCTTTAATGCCCGCCTCCTCAAAAAGTTCGCGTTTTACGGCTTCTTCCACTGTTTCTCCTACCTCAACAAAGCCGGCTAATGCAGAAAGCATATTTTCAGGAAAAGAGGCACTGCGCCCTAATAAGCACCGCCCCTTTTTATCGATCACTAACATGATAGCAACAGGGTCAGTACGGGGAAAATGCCGTCTTTCACAAGACGGACAAAAACGCGCATATCCAGCATCAATGACCTTTGTTTTCTTACCACAATTGGAGCAAAAACAATGGCTTTGATGCCACAAAACCAGAGAACGAGCCTGAGCAATCGCCCCTAAATCTTCATGTTTTAAAAGTCCTGAGCGTGTTATGGCGCGTAAATCAATGGCTTGAATATTATCAGGATACTTATCTCGTTGCGGAACTGAAAGCGCGAAAAAAGCTGCGTTATTTTCATCAAAACCAAGAAGATAGGCTTCCTCTAATTGACCACCCAAAATGATGATTTCCTCAGGGGTAAAAAGGGCATCAAAGGGATGAAGGTTTTTAATAAGCTGCTGTGATTTACTTAATACAAAATAACGCGTATTTTTTTGTCTATATAAGGAATCAACGTCAACCTTGTCGCGCTCTTCCCCCATGCGTTTCAGTGAGTTATTGGCAAATCCATTTTTTGTGCTTAAATCTTTGTTGAATGAAAAAAAACAGGACATAAATTTAAAAGTCCTTATGTTTCAAAAACGCATTGAATTTT
The DNA here is from genome assembly GCA_938034375.1 of uncultured Alphaproteobacteria bacterium. Taxonomy (GTDB): domain Bacteria; phylum Pseudomonadota; class Alphaproteobacteria; order Rhizobiales; family JACESI01; genus JACESI01. Next base: position 9,151 of record CALHLB010000066.1, read on the forward strand.
ATGTAGAGTGTTTTGCTTATTTCCATAGGGCTGTGCCTCACCCACACCCCAGACGGGATTAGGCCAGGTTGCATCATCTTCAAAACGGGCAATTACGTGAATATGAAGCTGGCGCACCTTATTGCCAAGCATTCCAATATTAACTTTATCTGGTTTGAACAGCCCTGAAAGTTTTTCAGCGCTAAAAGTTATTTCTGCCATCAAGTTTTGTTGCTGGTTTTGGGTTAGATGAAACAACTCCTCACAATCGGCAAGGCGCGGAACAAGAATAAGCCAAGGATACCGCGAATCATTCATTAAAAGGACATCACAAAGATCGAGAGACTTTATCATAAAAGTATCTCTTTCTAGTTGATTATGCAGCTTAAAATTCTCATTTTGTGAAGGAAGGCTTTGCATTTTATGGCCTTTTTTAAAAGATTATGAAATGAAGGTCGATTTTAAACTGTTATCAGTCAATCTCAATATTTTAAAGCAAGGGCTTGCATATTTTTAAAAGCCCTGTGATAAGAGAGATTGGGAGGTTGGCGATGGACGTGCCACTCGCTAACCGGGTCAGATCCGGAAGGAAGCAGCCCTAACGAGCCTCGGTTCGGGTCAACGTCCAGCCTCCTGCATTTCACTCAGATTGCGGACCCTTTAATGGATGAGACAAGCGCCAGCACAATAAAAGAAGAGCAGGCCTATCGTGTGCTGGCTCGTAAATACCGTCCTCATTCCTTTGACCATTTAATTGGTCAAGAGGCAATGGTTCAAACATTGACCAACGCTTTTAAATTGAACCGTATTGCCCAAGCCTATATGTTAACCGGTGTACGGGGCGTTGGTAAAACCACAACCGCCCGGATTCTGGCGCGCTCGCTTAATTATGAAACAGATAGCGTAAAGAAACCCAGCATCGACATGCCTGAATTTGGTTTTCATTGCCAGGCCATTATTAATTCATCACATATTGACGTGCATGAAATGGATGCAGCTTCTCATACCAGTATTGATGATATTCGAGAAATCGTTGAAGCAGTTAAATATAAGCCAGCTTCAGCGCGTTATAAAGTTTATATCATTGATGAGGTTCATATGCTCTCAAAGTCTGCTTTTAATGGGCTTTTGAAGACACTGGAAGAACCGCCAGAACATGTGAAATTTATTTTTGCCACGACCGAAATCAGAAAAGTTCCAATAACAGTTCTATCACGCTGCCAACGGTTTGATTTACGCCGCATTGAAGCAAAAGAAATGATATCCTTCCTGGAGGGTATCGCTCAAAAAGAAGATGTTCAAGTTGAAAAAGAAGCTTTGTCGCTTGTTGCCCGCGTGTCTGAAGGGTCTGTTAGAGATGCTTTATCGTTGCTAGATCAGGCTATTGCCCATGGTAATGGTGTTGTTACTGGCGAAGAAATGCGTGCCATGCTTGGTCTAGCCGATCGTGCGCGTATCATTGATCTTTTTGATCATTTAATGTCTGGGCGCATTAAAGAAGCTTTGACAGAAGTAAAGGCGCAAATTGATATTGGCGCTGAACCACAAATTATTCTTTCCGATTTAATGGAATTCACACATCTGGTTACTACGGCAAAACTTACCAATGGCGTGCCAAGTGCAATGGCATTAGCTGAGCTGGAAAAACAGAAGGCAGAAGAATTTTCTACCAATCTGTCTGTAAGGGTATTAAATCGCACTTGGCAAATTTTGCTTAAAGGCATTGAAGAAGTAACCCTTGCCCAAAAGGCAGCAATGGCGCTGGACATGATTATGGTCAAACTTGCTTATGTTGCCGATTTACCAACACCAGACGAAGCTTTAAAGCTTATCCAACAAATGAAAGAGGGCTCCATACCAGTATCGAACCCTCAAAATGTTTCCTTACATTCTAGCGGCTTACCAGTTGCCCGCAGTCATTTGGGCGCTCACAGGGGCGGCGGCGTTCAGGCTATTGAAATGGGTGAAACAACACCAGAAACCCAGCTTGATGTACAGCAAGAAAGTGGTATACGCCCGCGCCCCACACTTTCAACGAGCAACTCAAAGCCGCGCCCAATTGAAAAACCGATTGAGGCTAAAAAAAAACCGGCTTTAATACTTAACCGCTTTGAAGACCTCATCGCTTTGGCAGATGAAAAGCGCGATTTGCCAATGCGCTCACAGCTTGAAAATTTTGTTCAGCTTATCTCTTTTGAAAATGGTAGAATAGAATTTTCCCTGGCAGAAAAAGCCCCCCATAATCTTGTAAACGATTTAAAAAATCGCTTAAAAGAATGGACAGGCGCTTCATGGGCAGTTGCCCTTTCAAGAGAAGGGGGGGCAGAACCTTTGCGCTTCCAGAGAGAGGAAGAAGAGCGCCAACGCACAAAAGATGCAGAAGAAGATCCTATTGTTTCTGCCGTTTTAAAACAGTTTCCAGGTTCTAGAATTGTTAATGTAACCTTTCATGAAAATGATTCACATGACAATGTCATCAATGAGCCTGAAGATGAAAAAGAAGACACTTAAAGGAGTAGAATTACTATGAAAGATATTATGGGCCTAATGAAAAAGGCTGGTGAAATGCAGTCCAAAATGCAAGAAATGCAAGAAGAAGCAGCCAACACTGAAATTGAAGGGGCGGCTGGCGGCGGCCTTGTTAAAATTACGATGACAGGAAAAGGCGAAATGCGCGGCCTTTCAATTGACCCTTCTCTGCTGAAAGAAGATGAAGCAGAAATTTTGGAAGACCTCATTATTGCAGCCCACCATGATGCCAAAACAAAATCTGAAGCAATTATGCAGGAAAAAATGCAAAGCCTAACAGCCGGTCTGCCCTTACCACCTGGTATGAAACTTCCTTTTTAAGAGAGTAAAATCTTATGCCGTGTATCGGACAGATTTATTCCAACCGATCATCAGGTAATTAATAGGTTTTGACCCTAAGCCACTTTAGAATGAAAAAATGTTTAGCTATATTTTTTAGTTTACGCTCACCTTTCCTTTTAAAAGGATTACGCTACATAATGTTGCTCTTATGGCAAATTCAGTAACAAGCCCTGAAATTGAACGTTTGATTCAATTAATGGCAAAAATACCAGGCCTTGGTCCCCGTTCGGCACGCCGGGCGGTGCTTCATCTTGTTAAAAACAAAGAAAAACTGATGGCGCCCTTATCAAAAGCACTCAATGATGCCGTTATTCAGATTGTTGAATGTCATCAATGCGGTAATATTGACACTATTTCTCCTTGCACATTATGCCGCGATGAAAGGCGGGATCCTTCGCTTCTGGTTGTTATTGAAGATGTATCAGATCTTTGGGCCCTTGAACGGGCGGGAGCTGTTAAGGGGTGTTATCATGTTTTAGGCGGCACGCTATCACCTCTCGATGGTATTGGGCCAGACGATCTAAATATTGGCAACCTTATTGACCGCGTTAATGCACCAGATAGCCTAATTACTGAAGTCATTTTGGCAGTTAATGCAACAGTAGAAGGGCAAACGACCGCTCATTATCTTACAGATCAAATATCAAACGGTAAAATAAAGGTATCACGCCTAGCCCATGGTGTCCCTGTTGGGGGTGAACTGGATTACCTGGATGAAGGAACCCTATCAGCAGCAATAAGACAACGCACATTGCTTTAGGTCATCGTTAATAATTAACTATTTGCCCCATATAGCTATAACCGCAATTTTGACGAAACCCATATAGTTTTGAATGTGTTTGTCATATCTGGTTGTACCCCTCCTGATTATAAAATTACTGACTTTGGTTGACGAATTTTGCATTATTTGTTGAACAAAGGAATATC
>CALHLB010000067.1 GCA_938034375.1 uncultured Alphaproteobacteria bacterium
CCTCTTTTTCAAATGCTTTGCTCTCATCATCTTGATGCGATAAACTATTTTGAATGCTTAGGTTTTCAGCTATAAATTTGGTTTTATGGTGGTCAAACTCTAACATGGATACTTAAAATAAAAATTTACAATATGTTGGAATATCAAGCATGAAAAATAATCTTATACAAGTCACAATAGAGTTATTTCGTCTGCTATTTTATTGCCTGTTTTTTCTTAGTATTTTTCTCACAAAGCATGTAGCATTCGCACAAGAAGAAAGTATTAAAATACCGCGTTTTATTAATCCAGCCAATGTTATAACGGCAGGCAGTACGGTGCAGGTTCGCACAATACGCTTTTTAACAACCAATGATTTCCCGCCATTTAATTTTATAGATCAGCAAGGAAGCCTGGAAGGATTTAATATTGCCATGGCCCGCCAGCTTTGTCTTGAAATTAAAGCAAGATGCACAATGCAGGCCCTCCCATGGGGAGATTTAAAAGCAGCCCTTGATAATGGGCAAGGAGATGCCATTATTGCTGGTATAGCTAAATCAAATACCTCTCTACGGGAATTTTCTTTTTCAGCCCCCTATATGCACTTGCCAGCCAGATTTTTTGCCAAACACAAAGTACATGATTTCGAAAAAGAATTTGAAGGGCCGGCAGGCTTAAAGGTGGGAGTTGTTCGAAATTCAGCACATGAGGCATATCTTAAAAAGTTTTTCCCAAAAACGAAACGGATTGAGTTTGAAAATATGGCGAGCCTGTTTCAAGCGATTTTGGAAGAAGATGTTTTTTTGGGATTTGCCGATGCTGTTTCAATTTCGTTCTGGTTACAAAGTGCAGCATCAAAACAATGTTGCAATTTTATTGGTGGGCCATACATAAATCAAAATTTTTTCGGTTCAGGCATGATGATAGCTGTACCGGTTGATAGGCCAGATCTTAAGAAAAAGCTGGATGAAGGACTGGCACGTTTAATGCGTGGCCCAAAATATTCAGAAACCTATTTGCGTTATTTCCCGATCAATCCTTTTTAGGCGTGTAAAGTTTTTTAAAAGGCAGCGCCAGACACCATAAAATGCCTGCTGGTTTCTCGTTTTGATAATATTCAAGACCAAGTGTCATTTTATCATGCCCATCTTTGGGTTGTTCTATGTAAGTTTTAAAGAGCCTGTCCCAAAGTGATAGATTAAAACCGTAATTGCTATCTGTTTCGTGGTGATAAACAGAATGGTGAACGCGATGCATATCCGGTGTTACAAAAAAAATTCGTATCCACCTATCAAGTAAAGGCGTTATTTTGATGTTTGAATGGTTAAACATAGCCATACCATTCAAAACAATTTCGAATAAAAGGACAGCCAAAACAGGAGCACCCAAAAGAAGAACGAGGAGTGCTTTCCAAAGCATGGAGAGCACTATTTCAAGGGGGTGAAAGCGCAAGGCCGTTGTAACATCAAGGTCTATATCAGCATGATGAACACGGTGAATGCGCCATAAAACTGGAATTTTATGGCTTGCTACATGTTCAAGCCAAATAGCAAAATCCAGAATGAAAAAGGCGATTATGCCCGTTAAAAGCGGGTTAAAATCCATCATATTAAAAAGACCATAGCCCGCACTTTCTGCAAAAAGTGCAGTACCAACGGCTGCCAGGGGAAAAACAACGCGTAGTGTTAGACTATCAATGACAACGAGGAGACTATTGCCCAGCCAGCGGCGGGCTTGAATGATTTCCCCCTTAATGCGTACTCGTTTACGCCTGGGCCAAAAAATTTCCCATACTGCCATAAGACTAAATATTCCAAGAAAGGCAGAAAGTCTTATGGCTGGTTCATTTTCGTAAAAAAAATCCATTCTTATCAAACTTTACGAAAACGGGCGCGGGCCGAGTATTCAATGGCAGCGATTGAAAGTTTGTCGAGATCCAGTTTGTCACGCAAAAGCTCTAAGAACCGCAATTCTTCCTGATGCACAACAAAGTCAGCTGAAGCGACCTCAACACCGAGCGCATAAGCTGTGTCATAAAGATGAAGTGGAAGAGCCTCCGCAATGATGTGTAGTATTTCTTCCAATCCATTGTTACCACTAATTATTTCACCGCATTTTTCAGCTGTGGAGACGAGATCTTCATGATTAAAGCCCTTGAAAACAGGGAGAAGTTTCACAAGGTCACCAATACGTAATAGTTCATTTTCACTCATTTGTCTGTCAACAGCAGACATGGTGACCATAACGTAAATCAGAGCCTCATGGGCAGATGGGTTTGTTGTCATTATTAAATCTCCTAATGATTTTTATTCTATTGGGGGCAGACTAATTTGTCTTTTTATCAGTTACAAGAAAATAGGGACTTTTATCCTTGAAAAGTCTGTTATAAGGCTGCCAACACAAATCAGGGCATCTGATTGATTGTTGATTTATAAAGGACAGGTTTCATGGGTTCAAAGGCCAGCACGTCACATAATAGTCTCACCATAACGCCATCTTTGGTAGATGCTGCAAAAAAATCAAAGGCATGGCCTTTTGAAGAAGCTCGTAAACTTGTGAAAAGGCTGGAACAAACGGGTAAAAAAGAAGCTGTTTTTGAAACTGGTTATGGGCCATCCGGCTTGCCGCATATTGGCACGTTTGGCGAAGTGGCAAGAACGACTATGGTTCGAACCGCTTTCAGGCTTTTGACGGAAGATGAGATACCGACCCATATGCTTTGTGTTTCAGATGATATGGATGGCATGCGGAAAATACCTGGTAATGTCCCAAATGCTGAGATGTTAAAAGCCCATCTTGGAAAGCCGCTTACGAAAGTCCCTAATCCTTTCGATAGTCATCATGAAAGTTTTGCCCATCATAATAACGCAAAATTGCAAGAATTTCTGGATCATTTTGGATTTGATTATGAATTTCTATCTGCGACCCAGCTTTACCAATCGGGCCGTTTCGATGAAGCTCTTTTAAAAATATGCGAAAAATATCAGGATATAATGGATGTTATGTTGCCAACTTTAGGGGCAGAACGTCAAGAAACCTATTCGCCTTTTTTACCCATTTCTCCTACCACAGGTAATGTGCTTTATGTTCCCATGAAGGAGGTTAATGACAAAGATGGCACAATCACCTTTGAGGATGAAGACGGTAAGGATAAAACAATACCGGTTACAGGCGGTGCCGTAAAACTCCAATGGAAGCCAGATTTTGGTATGCGTTGGGCAGCGCTTGGTGTTGATTTTGAAATGTATGGAAAAGACCACCAAATTAATGGGGGTATTTATTCAAAAATCTGCCGCATCATTGACGCCCGTCCGCCAGAGCAATATTGCTATGAGTTATTTTTGGATGATAAGGGCGAGAAAATTTCGAAAACCAAAGGTAACGGCATCTCAATTGATGAATGGTTGCGCTACGCTTCACCTGAAAGTTTAGGACTTTTTATGTACCAAAAACCACGTACAGCGAAACGTCTTTATTTTGATGTTATTCCAAAAGCTGTTGATGAGTATTTTACCTTTGCTTCAAAAATAAGACAAAGCGATGAAGCAGCGCTTCTGCAAAATCCAGCCTGGCACATTCATGGTGGTCATGTACCGGATGAAGATATGCCAATTAGCTTTGCCATGTTACTCAATCTTGTTTCTGCGTCAAATGCAGAAGATAAAGAGACGCTTTGGGGCTTTATTTCTAATTATGGCGATGGCTTAAATTCCCAAACAGCTCCTAATATTGATAGACTGGTTGAATATGCGATTTGTTATTTCAAGGACTTTGTGAAACCTTCTAAATCATTCCGGGCAGCAACCGAGAAAGAAAAGGCTGCGTTTGAAGATTTAAAAAACAGGTTGCAAAATTTTGATGCTGAAAAGAATGCGGAAACGCTTCAAAGTCTTGTTTTTTCTGTTGGAAAAGATCATGAATTTGAAAATTTACGCGATTGGTTCAAAGCTCTTTATCAGGTTTTATTGGGTCAGGATCAAGGGCCACGTTTTGGTTCATTCATTGCGCTTTATGGTTTGGATGAAACAATTAAATTACTTGAAAAGGGCTTGAATGGGTCTTTGTTGAATGAGTAAGGGTTTTTGAAAATGTTGAACCATTTTACCGCTTTTATTTTAAAGTGATTTGAAATGAACTTGCCTTTTCTATTTCATAAGACTTTAAGGAGAATCATGCTATAAAATGTATGAATTGATGTCTAGAGCGTGTTTCCCATCAATAAATTCATTGATGGGATAAAACTCGCGCAAAAATAAAGGTTTAGCGCATGGCAAGTGAATTCATTTAAATAAGACATGCGTTAAGCGCGGCAAGTCACACTCCAGTTTTAACTTTTATGGCTTAAGGTGGTTCTATATGAAGCCTTTTTTACACCGAAAAAAAATAACAATTCTTTTAAAACTGGCTTTATTGGGCGTCATGACAACGTATAATATTGGGACTGTGTCTGCCCAAACCAATAAGAACACCGCGTCAAACCGGTGCGCGGGTAAACTTGGTGTCCATCGCACAATTAAGGTTTCTAATAAAAATACAACATTGGTTGGTGTTGGTAATCATGGCCGCATTGGCTTGCGGCCAAAAGAGCTTGTTCTAACTTTTGATGATGGTCCACGGGAAGGGACTACAGCAAAAATCCTCAAGACATTGGCTGATGAGTGTATTAAAGCAACTTTTTTCTCTCTTGGACGCTCTGCACGCGTGCATCCAAATCTATTGCGCCGCGTTGCCAAAGAAGGACATACAATTGCAACGCATAGTCAAAGTCATCCTTTATTAACAAAGCGGAATAATGATGGCGTGAGAGCGGAAATACGGCGGGGTGTTAATTCTGCCAGGGCAGCTTTAGAGGGAACAAGCTACAAAGTTTCCAATTTCTTTCGTTATCCGTTTCTAGATCGCTCAAGAAGAACGGATACTATTGTGCGTGAAATGGGCCTTGTTGCCTTTCACATGAATATAGATAGTTGGGATTGGCGCCAGCAAACACCCGAAGAAATGGTAGAGTTAACACTGTCACGTGCGCGGGCAGAAGGAAGTGGCATTGTTCTTTTCCACGATATACAAGATAAAACGGCTGCAGCTTTACCTTCTTTCTTAAAAGCGATTAAACAGGAAGGTTATAAGATCGTCCATGTTGTACCTGGTGAGAGCAATTTTAATTATAGAGAAGATTTGATTGCGCGGAGCAAGCACTCCGCAGGCAAAAAAAAGACGTCATCATCATTCGCTAAAAGTAAGGTAAAATCTGAAAAACCAAAAACGGTTACAAAAAAGCCTTCTGCAAATAAGATTGCAAGGGCACCGCACCCCAAAAACCATCCCTTGGGAGGGGCATTGGAAACACCCCTTAAACCGATTTCTAATAGAAGATATATTCAAGATCTTACTGTCACGCAAAGCCCTCCAGCCAGACAAAACGTGCCTGAATTGCAACCACAAAACGAGAAGAAAAAGAAACGGTTTGGGTTTTTTAGAAGGATTTTTTCAAAAAAACCAAAAAATGAAGCTTATTGAAGCGATTCTTAAATAGATTTTACTGGCTGGCCCAAGTAATGCGAACCATCCACTCAATGCCTTTTAAGGGGACATGCCTTGGCGGGTGCTCAGGATTGAAGGACATTAATGTAACGGCTTCATCGCTTTGTTTCAGAAGAACTTTAGCCATTACTTCTCCATCAATTGTTTTGACAACAATTCTATCACCTGGGGCGGGTTCTTTACTGGCTGAAACGACAACAATGTCGCCATCCCGGTAAACGGGTAACATTGAATCGCCTGAAATACGCAGAGCGTAATCACCTTGTGTTGTTACAACAGGCAGGTCAACTTCCTCCCAACCTTGACCAGCTGGAAAGCCTCCATCATCAAAAAAACCACCCATACCTGCCTGCGCCATACCAAGAACAGGCAGACTATATGTTTCATAATATTGGGACTGGGTTATTTTATTCTTCTGAAAGTTGTAAAAAACATCGTAACTTGTACCTGTAATGCTCAAGATTTTAGATATTGATTCTGTTGAAGGCCAACGAGCACGTCCATCTTTTGCAAAACGTTTGGATTTGTTAAAAGTTGTCGGATCAAGGCCAGCACGCCGCGCTAAGCCAGAAGGGCTTAACCCCTGGTCATCAGCGAGTTTATCAATCGCGTTCCAAATTTCCTTGTGTCCAAACATACTGCCCTCTTAAAACAGTGTACGGCATTATTGAACTATACAAAGTGCAAATAATTTCCAAACTATCCACAACCTGCATAACCTAAAAAGTTTATAAAGTCATTTCCTAATGCGAATTTCTTTCAAAATTCATCTTGAATTCAAGTTTTCTCCACGATCTGTTTCAAGCTTCGGTCTTTCTATCGATTTTTGGGTTAAACCGCTCATAAAATTTTTCATTGTTTGCTGCCATTTCTACAAGCAATTTATTGGGCCTGAAACGGTCACCATGCTTCTTTTGAAGTTTTTCACAAAGGGTTACGAACGCTTTGCTACCCAACATATCGATATAAGAAAGTGTGCCGCCAGACCATGGGGCAAAGCCGAAACCAAGAATGGAGCCAACATCTGCTTCACGAACATCCGTAATCACACCTTCTTGAAAGACACGAGCAGCCTCCAGTGCTTGTGCAACTAAAAAGCGCTCCTTCAATTCTTGAACATCAATATCATCAACATGAGAAATAGGTTCAAACATATCTTTTAATCCGGGCCAAAGATGTTTTTTAGCAGGTTTTGGAGGATAATCATAAAAACCCTTACCATTTTTGCGTCCAAGTCGCCCATGCTTGTCGACCATGGTATCAATAAGGTCCATTAATTTAGGGTCAACAGCTTTCTTGCCCAAGTCCCTGATTGTGGCTTGCATGATACGTTGCGAAAGATCAAGCGCTACCTCGTCATTAAGGGAGAGAGGGCCAACGGGCATGCCAGACATTTTGGCAACATTTTCAATCATTGCCGCTGGAATACCTTCCGTTAACATAATGTGGCCCTCGCGCACATAATTCAAAACACAGCGATTGGCATAAAAGCCACGCGAATCATTGACAACAATAGGTGTTTTACGGATAAGATGAACATAATCAAGCGCAATTGCTAAAGCACGTTCTCCAGTTTTTTTACCCATAATAAGTTCGACAAGAAGCATCTTGTCAACAGGGGAAAAAAAGTGAATGCCGATAAAGTTTTTTGGCCGTTTTGAGGCTACACTCAAATCTGTAATGGGTAAAGTTGATGTATTGGAAGCATAAATTGCTGTTGGCTTTATAACCGCTTCCACTTTTTTAGTGACATCTGCTTTTATGGCGCCATCTTCAAAAACAGCTTCTATAATCAGGTCTGCATCACCAAGTGCCTTATACTCTGTTGTTGACGTAATAAGACTGAGAAGTTTTTCCTTGTCTTCTGCTTTTGCGCGACCGCGGCTAACCTGTTTGCTTATAAGGCGATCAGAATGCGTTTTACCCTTGTTAGCAGCTTCCTGTGTTTGATCAATCAGAATAACTTCAATACCGGCCTTAGCTGTTACATAAGCAATACCTGCCCCCATGAAACCTGCACCGATAATACCGACTTTTTTAATTTTCGTATTGCGAATACCAGTCGGTCGACGGGCCCCTTTTTCAAGCTCTCCCTTTGATAAAAAGAGTGATCGAATCATGTTGGCGGCTTGTGGCGACTGCATCGCAGCGGTGAAATAGCGCGCTTCAATTTTTAAGCCAACATCAATGGGAACAAGTGATCCCTCATAAACGCATGAAAGAATATATTGTGCAGCAGGATAGTTCATGGCCGTCTGTTGGCGCAAAATTGCATTGGCGGCGGGCCAAAGCTGCATGCCTGCAGGGGAATAAACTTTGCCGGAAGGAGCTTTAAAGCCCTTTTTATCCCATGGGGCGATAGGATCAACCAGCCTATCTTTAATCATTTTCTTGGCAGTAGGGATAAGCCTTTTGGCAGGCACAACATCATCGATTAAACCCATGGCTTTGGCTTTTAGAGCTTTTAATCTTTGGCCCTGCACCAGCATTTGCAGGGCTGATTGCATATCTTTTGTCAAGCGACTAACACGTTGGGTACCACCTGCACCAGGTAACAGGCCAACTTGTACTTCAGGCAGGGCAAGGCGTAAGGCATCATAATCGGAAGCCAGCCGCGCATGGCAGGAAAGTGCCATTTCAAAAGCGCCTCCCATGCAGGTGCCGTTAATGGCACATACAATGGGTTTGCCGCAGGTTTCAATATTACGAAAAAGGGTTCCAAGGGTTGAAACGCCTTCAAATAATTTTTGAGTGGCCGTTTCTTCGTCTTTTGCTTTTTCTGCATGATACGTTTTTAAAGAACGTTCCAGCATGGAAAGATCTGCACCACCAGAAAAGCTGTTCTTTTTGCCAGAGGTAATTACAGCGCCTATTATCGTGTCATTTTCCGATAATTCTTTTGTAAAAGCGGCAATGTCGTCCATGACACTTTCATCAATCACGTTCATGGATTTGTCGGCCATGTCCCATTTTATAAGAGCGATGCCGTCTTTATCAATCTCAAGAGTGAAATTCTTGTAAGTCATTTGGGCCTCCCTCTTAAATGCGTTCGATCACGGTTGCGGTACCCATGCCGGCACCAATGCATAATGTTACTAGGGCTGTGTTTAAGTCGCGTCTTTCAAGCTCATCTAGTACAGTGCCTAAAATCATGGCACCTGTCGCGCCAAGCGGGTGGCCCAGTGCAATGGCGCCCCCTGCGACATTTACCTTGTTATGGTCAATATCAAAGGCCTGCATGAAGCGTAAAACAACAGAAGCAAAGGCCTCATTGACCTCAAAAAGATCAATATCATCAATGGACATCTTGGCATTTTTCAAAAGCTTTTGCGTTACATCAACAGGACCCGTTAACATCAAGGCAGGTTCTGAACCAATATTGGCAAACGCCTTGATACGGGCGCGTGGTTCAAGCCCTGCCCTGCGGCCTGCCCGCTTGGAGCCAAGCAAAATGGCAGAAGCTCCATCCACAATACCGGAAGAATTACCGGCATGATGCACATGATTTATTGTCTCAATTTCCGGGTGGGCCTGAATACCAACATCGTTAAAGCCACCCATTGCCCCCATCATCTCAAAGGAGGGATTGAGGGCTGCCAGTGATTGCATATTAGTACCTACACGGCGATGCTCATCATGATTTAAAATGGTAAGGCCATTTATATCTTTTACAGCAATAACGGATTTGTCAAAATGACCCTTGTTCCAGCTTTCGCAAGCCCGTTTTTGACTTTCAACCGCATAGGCATCGCAATCATCACGGCTAAATCCATATTTGGTAGCAATTAAATCGGCTGAAACGCCTTGAGGCATGAAATAGGCTGGTAAGGCAACACTTGGTTCAACAGGCCATGCCCCGCCAGAAGCGCCAAGGCCAACCCGCGACATGGACTCAACGCCACCAGCAACAACCATATCATGTTGACCGGCCATAATCTGAGAAGCGCCCATATTAACAGCATCCAGGCCTGAAGCACAAAAGCGGTTAATCTGCATGCCGGGTACTTTTTTGTCATAACCTGCAGCAAAAATGCTTGAACGCGCAATGTCACCTCCGGCCTCCCCCACAGGATCAACACAGCCTAAAATGACATCATCAATCTGTGTTGTATCAAGGTTGTTTCGGTCGCGAATTGCTTGCAGCGTTGTCTTTGAAAGATTAACGCTTGTGACTTCATGCAGAGAGCCATCCTTTTTTCCGCGCCCGCGTGGGGTGCGAACGTGATCGTATATAAAGGCTTCAGGCATTTCATTTCCTCCAATTGAATTCTAAAACTGGTCGGCTTTAAGGGACATCATCGTCTCGCTACCCGTTGAAATACGGGCAAGGCGCAAAGCCGTTTCAGGAATCATGCGTTCCATAAAAAACTTACCGGTTATCAACTTGTTTTCATAAAATGGATCATCGTGATTTGAGGTTTTAAGAGAGGCTTTTGCCATTTGCGCCCACATGTAACCAAAGGCAACAAGACCTAAAAGGTGCATATAATCGCTAGAACCTGCTCCTGCATTATCTGGGTTTGTCATCGCGTTTTGCATGAACCACATAGTTGCGCCCTGTAAATCAGCAAGGGATTTTTTTAAAGGGCCAGTATAGGGGGCAAGCGCTTCATTGTCTTTTTCTTGCTTTAAAAATCCTTCAATTTCTGCAAAAAATGCCATAATGGCTCTGCCACCTTCTTTTGGCAGTTTGCGGCCAACAAGATCAAGCGCTTGCACACCATTAGCCCCTTCATAAATCATGGAAATACGAGCATCACGAACAAATTGTTCCATGCCCCATTCACTAATATACCCATGACCGCCATACATTTGCTGGGCTGCAACTGTGTTATCAAATCCCATATCGGTTATAACGCCTTTAATAACCGGGGTTAGAAGGCCCATAAAATCATCAGCCTTTTTCTTTTGCTCTTTATCATTTGAGCGATGGGCAATATCACTTTTTAGGGCAGTCCAAAGAACCAAGGCGCGTGCAGCTTCATTAAAGGCACGAATTTGCATTAAGGTACGGCGAACATCAGGATGAACAATAATCGGGTCGGCTTTTTGATCGGGAAATTTATCGCCAGTTAAAGCGCGGCCCTGAATACGGTCATTGGCATAAGATACGACATTTTGATAGGCGACAACTGATTGTGAAAGGCCTTGAATACCCACACCAAGACGCGCCTCATTCATCATCGTAAACATGGCGCGAAGCCCCTTATTTTCTTCTCCGATTAAGAAGCCTTTCGCTTCATCATAATTGATCACACAGGTTGAATTACCGTGAATGCCCATCTTGTCTTCCAGCGATCCACATGAAACGCCATTTTGTTCACCCAGTGTCGCATCATCCTTAATATTAATTTTGGGAACGATGAAAAGTGAAATGCCTTTCACTCCTTCAGGCGCGCCATCAATACGGGCAAGAACAAGATGGATGATATTTTCAGTTATATCTTGCTCGCCAGCGGAGATGAATATTTTCTGTCCGGAAATTTTGTAAGACCCATCTTCCTGCAAAATGGCTTTTGTCTTAATAAGGCCAAGGTCTGTGCCGCAATGGGGTTCTGTTAAATTCATGGTGCCGGACCATGATCCATCAATCATTTTTGGCAGATAAATATTTTTTTGTTCTTCGCTGCCGTGAACGTTAATAGCGGCAATGGCCCCTTGCGTTAAACCTGGATACATGCCCCATGCCATATTTGCAGAAGCAATATATTCATTGACAGCTGCCGCTAACGTATAGGGAAGGTTTTGCCCGCCAAATTCAGGTTCGTTTGATATACCAATAAGGCCAAGTTCAGCGAATTGTTGGTAAGCCTGTTTAAAGCCTTTAGGCGTTGTAACGGATGCGTCATCATGGCGTACACATCCTTGCCTGTCACCAGTTTGATTAAGGGGTTGCAAGACTTCTTCACAAAATTTTCCCGTTTGGGAAAGGATAGCCTCCAGCATATCAGGTGTTGCCTCTTCAAATCCGGGCAAATTATTATAACCCTCTATATTTAAGACATCCTTCAATATAAAGAGCGTCTCGCGAACGGGCGCTTGATAATTAGGCATGGCTTCCTCCTATGCTTACTTTAACGTAAACGTAATATTTTATATAAATAAAATAAACCTCATATTTGTACAAGAAATAAAATGTGTTCACTTAGTAAAAACATGTTAAGATATTAATATGGCTGCTATCAAATAATACTTATTTAACTTCTATAAGGTTTCTTTTTCAACCAACATACCTTCAACAATACTAACTGTTCTACTAAGTTCATCAATCGCTTGCTCGACATCTTTTTTTTGCTTTTCAAGATGCTCTATTTGTTCATTAAATCTTTTAAGAGAAACCTTTAATTGTGTCGATTGTCCATCTTTCAGATCGTAAAGATCCAGCATTTCTTTTATTTCTTTTAGGGAAAATCCAACCCGTTTTCCCATTAAAACAAGCTTCAGGCGAGCACGATCACGGCGACTATAAATACGTGTAACACCATCGCGGCGTGGACTTATAAGTTTTTTATCTTCATAAAACCTCAAGGTCCTTAGACTGACATCAAATTCTTTTGCCAAATCGCCAATTGTATATGCCATTCATGTCTCCTTTTAAAAAGCAAGTGTAAAAGAGTTTATATCTTACGTAAAGGGAAAGTTTTTGCTATGATTAAAAACAACAATCAGAATGAAAATACTTATCAAATTTTAACCCTTTCCAGTTTTGTTAACCAGACATTTACCATGTTTGCTAGATGCTAAGAGAAGTAAAATTTCATCAATGCCAGATTCGGGGCCAGATTCGGGGCCAGATTTGGACTTGATGCGATGTATGTTTAAAATATTTGAGGTTCCAAGAAAGCATTCAATTGTGGTTATCAAAAAAGCACCAAGAAAATACGCTCATTCTTTTGATAGCGACGATAACCAAAAAGCGGGAATGTTAGAACTAAGAATGCAAGAAGCAATACGTCGCTCAGGAAAAAGTCTGGAATATTGGATTAGCGATATTTTGTCGGAAAAAGAACATATGCGTGCTGATAACAGAAAACAGGATTACAGACAGGCTGAAATGCCAGATGATCGTTTCCATGATTCTTATGGTACGCCTTATGATGGGCAAGTTTATGGCGATTTGGTTGATCGGGTTAGACTTTTAGAGCAGTCGTTAAGGGCAGAACATGCGGCCAGTCTTTCTGAAACATCTAGACCATCAAATTATGATGAAGATGCACGCGCTTTAATAGAAGGACTTCGCGCCAGACAAAATTTTACAAATAGAGATGAGCAAATTTCAGATCGTTTAATGGAAATGCTCAATAAGATTTCTGATCTAGAAAATAAGCTGGAAGATATGTCATCAATTACGATGCAAAAACCTGATTCAGCTAATCATGATGAAAAGAATGAACAGTTGATGCGTTTGGAAGATCAGTTACAAAAACTTGAGGAGCAACTCCAAGACCACCATCAAAAGAGAGCAGACCATTCGGCTTCACATAAAAAATCTCTCACTGCACGCAAAGCAGGAAATGCGCCAAAAGGGCGTGACGCTTTTCAAAAAGCCATGCAAAATATTGCAAAAAATGAAGAAGATAGCCTATCGCACAAAGACAGTCCTTCATCCACAATGATAGGTCGCTCCCACGCAGAGCGCCGCGCAATAGAACGGCAATTTTCCATTTTGATGCATAAAATGGATGATTTAGCTGAGAAGTCTTCTAATCGGGATGTTTTGGAAAGCTTGCAGGAAGAGCTAGCAGAATTACGCATGTATGTCTCTAGACAGGACATGGCGCCGCAATTGGAACGGCTTCAAGAGAGTCTTTCAAAAATTAAAGAAAATGGTTCTCGTGAGGCCTTAGGTGTTCTTGAAACAGATCTTAACCGAATTGCAGAATTTCTTTTAAAGTCACCAGATCTTACTCAGCTGCCAGATCAGGCGACAGCGATTATAAGAGAAATTAACCGTCTTTCTGATGGTTTACTTGCAACCAGTCAACAAAATAATTCCGCGCTGAATGAAAACAGGCAGGAAATTGTAAAAGACCTTGAAGCAAGTTTAACCGGTTTACGCAATGACATTATTGCAAATTTAAACGGCCATGAAAACACAGATGACGCTTCTGGCAATGGATTGAATGCGAGCTTGTTTGAAAAGCGTTTATTGGCATTAGGCGAGCATATTGACGGGATCGGGCAGCATATTTCCAAACGGATTAATGATGTTGATAATCAGCTTGGTACTGTACAAAATCAATTAGGGGACAATTTTGATTCCCGCCTTTCAAAACAAGTTGAAGGATTAAGAAAGCAGATAGGCTCTGTTTTAGAAAATGTGTCTGGCAAAGTAGACGGTGTTGAAAAACAATTGACACGAGCCTCTGAAAAGCTGGAAGCACTGGGTAATATACGTTATGGCTCATTAGAATCAACGCAGGAACTCGCTGCTATGGAAGGGCGGTTAGTTAAAGCTGCCGAACGTTTGGAAAAAGCAAGCCTAGATGCCGCCGGCACGCAGGCAAGTGGCGTACTTCTTGCTCATGATGCTATAAATCGCAATGAATTAAAAGATGAGCTGAATGTTTTGGCTTCTCGTCTTGGTACGCAATTTGATGCGATGGCAAAGGAAAAGACTGTTGATAAATCATCGCTTTTACAGTTAACGAAAGAATTTTCAGCTTTTGAAAGTCGTTTAGAACGCTCGCTTGATGCTCGGTTTGAGAATTTGGCAAAGTCATCATCACAGACACAGCAGACAAATTTTGATCAGATCGATTTGAAAGAACAGGTTGAAATACTTTCAAGTGAATTCAACGCATCTTTGCTATCTGAAAAAGATAATATGGTTAATCATATTGATCAGGCCATGTCTCAAATACAAAAACTGCTGAAAGAGCAGCACGAGACGCTTAAAACAATAGCAAGTCGTGCCGATTCACTGCAGATGGGGAGTCCATTTTATATCGAGGATGAGGTACAAGAGAGTAGCCTGGAAATAGAAAAGAAAGATTTTCATATTACGGCTGAATCTCTTGATGAGCTGGAGGAAAATCTTTCACCGGAAGAAATGATGCTCAAACGGATGCGCGAGCATGTGAAAGCAAGAAAGCCGGATGATGCGCTTATCGAACCAGGCGAAGATGACAGGCCACTTGCTCCTGGTGCAGGTAAACCCGACTTGACGGATGCAGAACTGCAAAGCGTTGATGATGAATATGGTGAATTGTCGCTTTCAGTTGAGGCGATTATTGAGACGCGTGACGATATCAATGATGAATATGATGAGAGAGACGATGATTTAATAGATCAGAAAGCATCTGAGCCTTCCAGTCAACGCTCAAAAACAGATTTTATTGCCGCCGCCCGCCGCGCTGCACAGGCGGCTGCTAGTGAGCAGGCCTCATTAAATGCAAGTACGCCTGATACAGCTCAAAAATCAACACTTACTGCCTTCCGTGAAAAGTTGAATATGGTCAGCAAAATCCGCCGAAATGCAAAGGATGATGGTGTAAAAGAAGATGGGTTGGAAGAATTTTCTTCAACAGGTACTTCTTATAAGGAAGCGCAGTCATATAGTCATAATGCAGATACCGAACAGAAAACCATTTCAGATGATCTAGAAAATTCTGTTCATCTAAATGAAGAGGAAATCATTCATAGCCTATCAGATGAGGACACTACTTCATCAAATCGCACAAAGGTTTTGACATTTGCTTTAGTTATTGCTGTTTTTGGTGCAGGTTACCTTTTGTTAAGGGAACCTGTTTCAAACCTGTTCTATGGCCTTTCCAATGGATTAAATGAAGAACCGATTACCCTGAAGAACGCTCCAGTAGATGTTCCTTTGCCAGAAAAACCAGTTCAGGAAATTCCAACCCTTCAAGATGAAAGAGGGGGCGGACAGTTTGGTGTTCCTGAAAAAAATAAGCCATTAGAAGAAACTATTGAAGCTGTGCCAGAAGTGCAGACAAATTTGTCACCTCTTGGTAAAACCCCACAAAAAGATGTTGTTACCTTAGCACAAAACGCTTTTGGCATTGATAATAAAACAATAACTCAGGCAATTCAGCCAGATACAGTACATGATAGAGCTGGAGAACAGGTTCTTTCAAATCCCCTCATTAAAAAGCAATTAGCGACAGTGCCACCAGAGACACTTTCACCAAAGTTAAAAACAGCGCTTTTGAAAGATGATCCAGCGGCTTATTTGGAAATGGCTCGCCGTTATAGTGTTGGTGATTTGGTCGCTTCAGATCTAAAAAAAGCAGCCTTTTGGTATGAACAGGCAGCTTTGAAGGAGCATGCAGTTGCCCAGTTCCGCCTTGGCACCCTGTTTGAAGAAGGAATTGGTATTGCTAAAAACCCAGAAAAAGCAAAAGAATGGTATTTGAAAGCAGCACAAAATGGCAATGCACGAGCTATGCATAATCTTGCCGTATTAAATACGGAGGGCGCTTTTGGTAGTCCTGATTTTTCAAAAGCCTTTAAATGGTTTGAGCGTGCTGCAAATTATGGTGTTAAGGATAGTCAGTTCAACCTTGGTATTTTATATGTGCGGGGTCTTGGTACCCCCGTTAGTTTGACGCAAGCTTATAAATGGTTTGATATTGTCGCCAAAGGGGGGGATGTCGATGCTGCTGAAAAACGTGATGATATCGCAAAAGCATTGAATGATGAGCAATTAAAAAATGCACAAAATGAGAGTCAAATTTGGGTAAAAAACAAGTGGATTGAAAGCGCTAACGTGATTGCAGTAAAGGCTGATTATTGGCGCGATGGCAAGGAACAAGTCCATAATAACACCAATCCTGAAACGAAAAACCAGCTAACATCTTCCAATCTTGTGAAAGAAACACAATTACAGCTTAATGGCTTGGGCTTTGATGCGGGAAAAGCCGATGGTATTATTGGTGAACAAACCAAAAAAGCCGTACGTTCTTTTGAATACGAATTAGGCCTTCCACAAACAGGAAAAATAAGTAAAAAATTATTGGAGATCTTAAAAGCACAAAAGATTTAGCTATAGAAGTCTCGATATGATCTGACACGGCTGCCCTTTCATTAGATTGAATTGAAAGCGGTGTTTCTCTTGCAAGAGAGTGTGGTTATCCGTTTTGATAGTGGTGCTGACCAACCATTGAAACGAAAGCAGACCACAACGTTGAATTCTATAGACACAATTACCAAACATAAAACTGGTTTACTGAACTTGGCCGAGGAGCTTGGCAATGCCTCAAAAGCTTGTTAGGTGATGGGTTATTCCCACGACACGTTTTATCGGTATAAATCGGCGGTTGAGGCTGGCGGCATGAAAGCCCTTTTAGAGCGTACACGTTGCAAGCCGAACATGGCAAACTGGACTTACCCTGTATTACTGGAGAGACTTTTTGATATTATTTATGGGGCTGTCCCAGATAACCTAAATTTGGGTTATCAATATGAGTATGAGAAGAAACCGTTTAAGTAAGTCTGTTCAAAGTCATTTGATTGAGCATTTTGTTGCTGGAACGACCGCACGAACTGCGGCAGCTCTTTGTAGCGTTAATCGCAAAACTGCGGGCTTTTATTTTCATCGTCTTAGGAAGATTATTGCGCTTGAACTAGAAGGCGAAGCTGACAGGGTATTTCAAGATGAGATTGAAGTGGACGAAAGCTATTTCGGCGGCAGGCGCAGAAGAAAACGTGGACGTGGTGCGGGTGGCAAAATCCCTGTTTTCGCGCTTTTGAAGCGGGGAGGAAAGGTTTGCACGAAGATTATTCCAGATATGCTTCTTCATCAAGCCTCTGCCCCATTATTGAGCGCAAGGTAGTGCCTGATTCAATCGTCTATACCGACACATGGCGCGGGTATAATGCGCTTGATGTGTCAGACTTCAAACATTACCGCATCAACCATTCCTTGCTTTTTGCAGACAAGCATAACCACATCAATGGGATTGAAAATTTCTGGAACCAGGCCAAGCGTCACATGCGCAAATTTAACGGTGTTCCAAAGGAGCATTTTGGGCTATTTTTGAAGGAATGTGAGTGGCGTTTTAATAACAACGACCCAAAGGAGCAATTAAAGCAATTGAGCCAATGGGTTAAACAATATCTACAATAGTTATATGTTATCTGGGACAGCCCCAAAATTAAAACTTATTATTTAACGCCTTCAAACTCCTCGCCCACCTCTATCACGTCCACGATTCCTAAGAGAATCCAACATCTTTTGACGAGGGTTATCTTTTCCCTCAGATGTGCTTCTTTCAGCTTCACGACGTTCAGGATGCGCGGTATTAAAATCATTCAATTTATTATTAACGAAATCTTTTCCCGATGGTCTCATTGCCGTCAGTTCTACACGTTGCTGGAGAGGCAGCACCGCAGCTTCACGACGTTCAGGGTGGAATTCATTAAAATTCAACTTTTCATTATTGACGGAAGATTGATTTTTAGAACTTCCAACACCATCAGATCGCTTATTTGCTGAAAGTTCATTAGCCTTACCATTGGCACTAGTCTTACCATTGGCACTATTTAAAGATAATCGCAAACTCGAACGACTATCCAGTTCACTATCGGTTCTATATCTTCTTGGGCTATCTGTCATATCGCTCATGACACTCATAGTATCAGAAGAATCATTGATCTTTGCTAATTTTTTTATTTTATTCGGAGCTTCAGAAAAAACACTTTTAGATTGTTTTTCACTGCTTCCTAATTGTTCTGACGCTTGCTGCGTTTGAGAGGGCTGATAAGATTCTTGAGAGCCTTGAGTTTTTACATCACTCCTAGACCTCCCCCCTTTTAACTTTTGTATTGCATCTGCAAACCTTCCTCGAAGGTCAGGCTTTTTTTGATCTTCAACTCCACCATCATCACTCATTGATTTTAATAAATTATTATTTATCCTCTGTTTATCCTAGATCCAAGAAAACAAATAAATGTGTTTTTTTATTATCAAAATACTGTTTTTTTTGTGAAAAATGCTGAAAAACTCTTTCTCACATGAATATTCTTTATTATATATATTTAAACTACATGATCTTTAGGGTTAAAAACTATTAATATACATCGCCCAACCTTATTTTAACCTTTAAATCCTTTAGCAAGCACATAAAGTTCCGGAGATTCTTTTCGGCTGGCCGGTGGCTTAATATGATGGACTTTTTTGAAATTCTTTTTCAAACCATCCAAAAGCCCCTGTTCTGCCCCTCCACGGAAAACTTTAGCTAGAAAATCCCCGCCCTCATTCAAATTTTGTAGCGCAAAATCCAGAGCAACTTCACATAGGTGGAGTGTTCTTATGTGATCTGTCTGGCGATGACCTGTTGTGGGCGCAGCCATATCAGACATCACAAAATCTGGCTTCTTGCCCCCCAAAGCCGCCATTAGTGCATCTGGCGCTTCATCATCTAGAAAATCCATCTTGATAAGTGTAACGCCTGGTATCGGTTCGACATCCAAATAATCAATACCCACAACCAATGGCTTTTCACTTAAAGAGCCAACACGTTTGGCGGCAATCTGGCTCCAACTGCCGGGGGCAGCACCCAAATCGACAATGCTCATGCCTTTTTTAAAAAACTTATGCTTTTCATCCATTTCCAATAATTTATAGGCCGCGCGAGAGCGGTAACCATCGCGCTTTGCCTGTACCACATAAGGATCGTTTAACTGACGTTCCAACCATTTGGTGGATGAATTTTTGCGCTTTCTGGCGGTTTTAACGCGCACGCGCATGGTGCGGGCTGCATTGGTGTTCGTACCAAAGCTTGCTCCTTGCCCAGCCCCACGTTTACCACTGCCTCTTTTACCTTTATCGCCTGCCATTATGTATCACTTTGTTTTTGAGATTCGCTTTTATTTTTCGATCGAAAGCGTGATTTTCTTCTTTGTTTTTGAACCTGTTGAGGGCGAAAAGCACCATCTCGGCTCATAAGTTCGTATAAAATACCCTCACGCAATCCACGATCAGCAACACGCAAACGGTCACAGGGCCATTTACGGCGCAAAGCTTCCAAAATAGCACAGCCAGCCAAAACCAAATCAGCTCTATCTGCGCCAATACAAGCATTTTGACTACGATCATCAAAACTCATGTTTAAAAGATGCTGCGTCATTATCCCAACATCATTAGAAGACATCCAAAGACCATCCACTTTTCGCCTATCATAATGCTTCAACCCCAAATGCACACCAGCTAGCGTTGTGACTGTCCCAGAGGTACCAAGCATATGAACATATCCTTTTTCAACCATTCTGGTTAAATGTTCACTTTCAGGAAAATTATCCAGAAGACCTGCAACCTCATCAACCATGCCTTCAAAAATATCAGGTGTTACATGCACGCCGCCATGACGCTCTGAAATATTAACAACACCGACAGGCAAAGATGCCCAGCTTCTAACCCGTTTTACAATACGTCTTTTGGCGGTGTGTCTATTTTTCAAATCAAGCCAGACAAGTTCAGATGAGCCACCACCAATATCAAACAAAATTACACCATCTGCTTTTTTATCAATAAGAGAGGCGCAACCGGCAACAGCCAGCTTTGCTTCCGTCTCGCGTGTTACAATTTCAAGGTCCAATCCGGCCTCTTCGCGCACACGTTTGATAAATGCTTCACCATTTTCTGCAACGCGGCACGCTTCTGTTGCAACAAGACGTAAGTCCTTGATTTTGCGACTTTCAAGTTTTGAGGCACATATCTTTAAAGCATCAACTGCCCTATCCATGGCATCATCGGATAAGCGCCCGGTATGTGCAATGCCTTCTCCTAAGCGCACGATACGTGAAAAAGCATCGATAACACGAAATGAATGCCCATTTGGAACAGCGATAAGAAGACGGCAATTATTCGTCCCAAGGTCCAAAGCTGCATAAGCTGGTTTGGCTGAAGAGCGTTGCAGATGATTATTTGACTTTCTGTATCCCTTAAAAAAGGGTCTGCGTGATTTATTTACAGCAGTCTTGGAAGGTATCGAATCAATATTCTTATCTGAATTAGCTTTTGAATTCGTGTCTAATCTTTTTTTATTTGCCCAAACCTTATCATGGTTCGATTCAGAATTTGGTTTTTCACCGCCATCACTTCTTTCTGACTGGTTGTTATGAACGACTACCTCAGCTTTATTGTTAAAGCGGCTTTTAGCTTTGCGGCGTCTTTTTCGTTTTTTAGGCGCACTTTCCCTGTTATCGGGTTGTGCGGCACTTTCAGCCTTTACCACATTGGATAAAGAGCTGTTGCCCTCATCGTTGGTCACATCATTCTCCAACGCGCTCACGGAACCTTTTAACTGAAACCAAATTTATCTTTGATTTCTTTTGCCAACTTTTTATGCTGTGCTACGAACATAATAGTGGGGTTCGGGTCGCGTAATTATTTTCAAGTTGGTGGCAAGGTAACACGAATTCGACTTGCGCCAAATAAAGAATGCGGTTTAAGGACAATTAATTTTTATTTACAAGGCGCAATCAGCGCAAAGGTTCAAGAAAAAATGGCGCCCCCTCTACTGCACTTAAAAGATATTCATCTTACTTTTGGCGGCACACCGCTTTTAACCGGGGCAGAACTTTCCCTTCAAGAATCAGAAAGACTATGCCTGATTGGACGCAATGGCTCTGGAAAATCTACTTTTTTAAAAATCATTGCAGGACTAACGCAAGCAGATAGCGGGGACCGTTTTGTCCAACCTGGCACCACCATTCGTTATTTGCCGCAGGAACCAGACCTCTCTTCTTATCAAACCATTCGTGATTATGCGCTTGGTGGCTTAAATGAGAGCGATGACCCTTACCGTGTTGACTATTTACTTGACTGTCTGATGATTGATGGTGCGCGCCAACCCGTTAAGCTTTCCGGTGGTGAGTTAAGGCGCGCAGCGCTAGCACGTGTGCTTGCCCCTGAACCTGATATTCTTCTGCTTGACGAGCCAACAAACCATTTAGACCTTCCAACAATCGAATGGCTTGAAAAAGAAGTCAAAACCACTAAATCTGCACTCGTTCTTATCAGCCATGACCGCGCTTTTCTTAGCAACCTTTCGCGCGCAACTTTATGGCTAGACCGTGGTGTTACACATAAAATCGATAAGGGTTTTCAAAATTTTGAAGAATGGCGCGACCAGTTTTTGGAAGCTGAAGAACAAAACCTTCAAAAACTAAAGCAAAAAATTGTCGCAGAAGAAGATTGGTTACGTTATGGCGTTACAGCAAGGCGCAAACGCAATGTTCGTCGCCTTCAAGATTTACACAACTTACGCGTTGAACATGCCACTAAAAAACGGGCTAATACAAAAGCAGACCTTTCCATGCGGCATAATAATGCAGAAATATCAGGCAAACTGGTTATTGAAGCTGAGGGACTTTGCAAATCTTTTGGTGGTAAAAAAGTACTGGATAATGTCTCCATCCGCATTGCGCGCGGCGACAGAATTGGCATTGTTGGCCCTAATGGAGCAGGTAAAACCACCCTTATCAAAACGTTACTTAATGATTTGAAACCTGATGAAGGCATGTTAAAACTTGGTGCAAACCTTTCCGTTGCAACCCTTGACCAGCAACGTCACTCCCTTTCGCCAGACTGGACGCTTCTATCCTCCTTATCACAAGGCACAGGGGATAGTGTTATCGTTGGAGGTGAAAGCCGTCATATCATGTCTTATCTAAAGGATTTCATGTTTCGTCCAGAGCAGGCCAATACGCCCATTCATGCTCTTTCCGGCGGCGAACGCGGTCGTTTAATGCTGGCACGCGCTCTTTCAATCCCATCAAATATGATGGTTTTGGATGAACCAACCAATGATTTGGATATTGAAACCCTGGATCTTCTTCAAGAAATGCTTTCCTCTTATGAAGGAACAGTTTTACTTGTTAGCCACGACAGGGATTTTATCAACCGTATTGCAACATCTACCCTTGCCTTTGAAGGAGAGGGAAAATGGCAACTTTATGCAGGCGGTTACAATGATATGGTTGCCCAACGTGGCTATGGTGTTTTGGCGACTGGCGACAAAAAATCCCCCTCCCTAAAAGCATTAAAACAGGAAAAAGTAAAGCAGACAAAAAAGCCAACCAAACTCACATACAAACAAGAGCATTTACTTAAAACCCTACCTGATGAAATGGCAAAACTAGAGCGTGATATCACAAAGCTCAATGAAGCGTTATCTGATCCTGATCTTTATGTGAAAGATTCCCAAAAATTTCAAAAATACTCCCAAATGTTGACAAATAGACAGACCATGCTGGACGAGATGGAAACACAATGGCTTAAAATAGACGAGTTACGCGAGGATTTATCATCTTGATGATTGCCAATCAAAAAATATCTACAATGCGTTGCATTGAAATTAAAGGTAATGAAAATGCCGAAAATCTTTATATCGGCAAACGCCCGCTTCCTGATTTGCATTCTCATGAAATCTTACTGAAAGTAAAAGCTGCCGGCGTTAATACACCTGATATTTTACAGCGAAAAGGGCTTTATCCAGCACCAAAAAGTGCTTCTGATATTTTGGGGTTGGAAGTTTCTGGCTATATCGTTGCAAAAGGCAATGCTGTTACGCAATGGCAAATCGGTGATGCGGTTTGCGCCCTTGCCAATGGCGGCGGTTACGCTGAATATGTTGCGCTTCATGAAAGTCATTGTCTACCCGTTCCCAAAACAGTTTCACTTATTGATGCTGCAGGCCTGCCGGAAACATTTTTTACGGTTTGGAGTAATTTGTTTATGGGTAGAGAGAATATGGAGGGCAAAAAACTTTTGGTTCATGGTGGGGCCGGCGGCATTGGATCCACAGCCATTCAATTGGGTGCGAGTTTTGGGCTGAATATTTTTACGACCGTTTCAACAGAAAAAAAAGCCAATTTTTGTAAAAGCCTTGGGGCAAAAAAAGCAATTATATATCCTGAAGAAGATTTTGTTGAAATACTCCGCCAGGAAGGTGGCGCCGATATTATTCTTGATATTATAGGGGGGGATTATATCACTCGCAATTTCAAGGCAGCAAGTAAAGGCGGCACAATTATACAACTTGCTTTTAATCAGGGGTCAAGAGTCGATATAAATCTTATGCCCCTTATGTTAAAACGTCTCACGCTAACAGGCTCAACCCTGCGTTCCCGTTGCGATGCTTATAAGACGCAGATTGCACAGGATTTACGTAATAAAGTCTGGCCTCTTTTTGAAACAGGTAATTTGAAAGCCGTTACCAAGGCGCTTTTCACTATGCATGATGTTGCCAAAGCACATCAAACAATTGAACGTAAAGAGCATGAAGGAAAAATTATACTGGTTCTTTAGACGTTAAAATGCCTTATAAAAGCCTTTTTATCATGAAATTGCCTTGAAATTTTCATATTTTACTATTTAAAGCTCGATCATTAAAACGGAGTTTTAGATGAAAAATATACTATATTTGTTTGCAGCACTCGCTATTCTTTTTGTGCCTTATAATGAACAGGCCGTTGCTAAAAGAGGCGCCAAAACAGGAATTGCCTCCTTTTACTGGCAAGATCAAAAAACAGCCAATGGTGAACAATTCAATAAACATGCCTTAACAGCGGCTCATCGAACCTTACCCTTTGGAACATTAGTTCGTGTTACCAGATTAAGTAATGGCAAACATGTTACGGTACGCATTAATGACAGAGGCCCCTTTATCAAAGGACGCATTATTGACCTGTCCCTTGCCGCTGCCAATAAAATCAAACTTACCAGAAAACAGGGCCTGACCAAGGTAAAGATTGAAATTGTTGGCAAGACCGCAAAACGTAAATAATATCGCTACATCTGAGTTTTTTATAAAAAGACATAAGAAACGCCTCAATATATAACCAAACGCCTATTAATTAATGGGGGATTTTGGCTATATTTCTTGGTTTACGGCTTAAACTTTTCTCTTAAAATGATCATCATTTTAAAAGGCTTACGCTTTATATCCCCTCACTAATTTTTTACACCGCTACATTAATCGGCTCTCAAAATGATTCAAATATTATGATAAAGAGATTCATATATACCCTATAAATTATTGTTTTATATTAATAAAATTCTATTCAAAAAAGATTACTTTAGGTTTGAGAGAAATTGATTCACGTTTGTGGCTTTTAGAAAATTTATTATTTTTTCAAATTGGACCTCTCATCTTTATGCTGTTGGCATAATTGTAAGTTGATTGAATTTATGCACTATAAAAACCAGATTACTCTAACTTATGAATACCGTTCAAAGGACTAATTATTTATGGAAACCAAAGCCGCCATTGCTGTTGCCGCTGGCAAGCCGCTTGAAGTAACAACTGTTAACCTGGAAGGCCCTAAAGAGGGTGAAGTTGTTGTTGAAATGAAAGCAACAGGCATTTGCCACACAGATGAGTTTACACTCTCTGGCGCAGACCCTGAAGGTATTTTTCCTGCAATCCTTGGTCATGAAGGGGCGGGCATTGTTGTCGATGTTGGCAAGGGGGTAACAAGCCTTAAAAAAGGCGATCATGTTATTCCACTCTACACACCAGAATGCCGCGAATGCGATTATTGTACTTCCGGCAAAACCAACCTTTGCCAGAAAATTCGCGTTACACAAGGCCAAGGCGTTATGCCAGATGGTACAAGCCGTTTTTCAGCTGGTGGCGAGAAAATTTTTCACTATATGGGAACATCCACATTTGCCCAACACTCTGTTATACCGGAAATTGCGCTGGCTAAAGTGCGTGAAGATGCCCCCTTTGATAAAATTTGCTATATTGGTTGCGGTGTTACCACTGGCGTTGGCGCCGTCATTAACACGGCGAAAGTGCAGCCTGGCGATAATTGCGTTATTTTCGGCCTAGGCGGTATTGGCCTTAACGTTATTCAAGGTTGCCGCTTGGCAGGCGCGAATATGATTGTTGGCGTGGATTTAAATAATAATCGCAAATCATGGGGCGAGAAATTCGGCATGACTCATTTCGTCAACCCGAATGAAGTTGAAGGAGACCTTGTCCCCTATATCGTTGATTTGACAAAGGGCGGTGCTGACTATTCATTTGAATGTATCGGTAATGTAAATGTTATGCGCCAAGCTTTGGAATGCTGTCATAAAGGGTGGGGAACATCCATCATTATTGGTGTTGCCGGCGCAGGGCAAGAAATTTCTACACGTCCCTTCCAGCTCGTAACAGGTCGCAATTGGCGCGGCACTGCTTTTGGTGGCGCGAAAGGGCGTACCGATGTGCCTAAAATTGTGGATTGGTATATGGACGGAAAAATTCAAATTGATCCGCTCATTACACATAAAATGCCGCTTGAAGATATTAACAAGGGTTTTGACTTGATGCGTAAAGGTGAAAGCATTCGTGGTGTGGTGGAATTTTAATGGAACTCATATCCGAATTTAAAAGCTTTGGGGGATGGCAGAAACGCTATTCCCATCCCTCAAAAAGCTGTCATTGCACAATGACTTTTTCCATTTACCTGCCCCCTCAGGCAGAAAAAGAAAAAGTACCCGTCTTATACTGGCTTTCCGGCCTTACTTGTACAGATGAAAATTTTGTACAAAAAGCAGGGGCGCAAGCTTACGCTTCTCAATATGGTGTGGCGATTGTTGCACCAGATACAAGCCCTCGCGGAGATGGCGTTACTGATGATGCCGATGGCGCTTATGATTTTGGTTTAGGGGCAAGCTTTTATGTCAATGCAGAGCAAGCCCCTTTCGACAAATATTATCACATGTTTGATTATGTGGTGAAAGAGTTGCCGGCGCTTATTAACCAGAATTTTTCTGTTGATAGCAATCGGGTAGGTATTTTTGGCCACTCCATGGGGGGGCATGGTGCCTTAACAATTGGCCTTAAAAACCCTGAA
>CALHLB010000068.1 GCA_938034375.1 uncultured Alphaproteobacteria bacterium
GCCATTTGATTGATCATGAGGGACCCAAAACCGATTGGGAGAAAAAATTCGCAAGCCATATCAATGCCGTTCACAGCCAGAGAAATGAAAAAGGCATTACAGAAAACGTTGAAAAAGAAGGGGCAATAGAACCTGAAAAAACACCGCCAAGCAATAGCTTGCGCTCTCCAATACCGCGAGAAGTCGCATCACTAGAACCTAGAACACCCGTTATAGACCTCAATACACCTGAAGCAGGTTTAAAAACGCCGCAACTTAAAACACCCAACCTGGAGCCTAAAACACCCAATTTAGACCCAGAAATAACACAAAGAGAAAAAACACCACCAAGAACACCGGTGCTTAATACACCCGTGGTGGCGCATGATGCTTTTCCTCCTAATCCTAAGACAAGTGAAACCCACACAGAAAAAACACCGCCTAAACAGGTCCCAGACTTTACATTACCCCCAGCCCCAACGGCACCAAAAGCACCAGAGGCCCCAACAATTGCTGCTTCCCCGCAAGAAGTAATGAAAAAAGAGGCGCTTGCCAAAACGCACACCGTTGAAAACAACACAAACAATGCACCCCTGCCTGCCCAGCCTACCCTACCTACCCTGCCTGAAAAACACGCTTTGGATACGGCAAAACCAACACCAAATTTTAATGAGGTGGAAGCCAGACGCCTTTATCGTGATTTAAACAAAGGTCCCTATTCAGATACTGAAAAGCCCGTTCAGGAAATGCAAGAAACATTGCAGGATAGTGCAGAGTTAACGCGTCTCAATTCAAGAGGAAACGTAACAGCTGTTTGGAAAAGACGCGTGGCAGAGGCTGAAAAACACCTCCTCAAACCCGTCCCCGAGCTTCAGGCAGATGATGGAGATGGACATAAATTAAATTTCGCCCGCGACAAGGTTGCCGAAACAATTTCTGTTATTCAGG
Organism: uncultured Alphaproteobacteria bacterium; assembly: GCA_938034375.1. Classification (GTDB taxonomy): domain Bacteria; phylum Pseudomonadota; class Alphaproteobacteria; order Rhizobiales; family JACESI01; genus JACESI01. The sequence continues at coordinate 928 of CALHLB010000068.1, forward strand.
CTAAATATGAACTTCTTCATGAGGAAAAATCATATTCCAGTGAAGCTAGTAGTGATGCCAGCTATTCGAGTTATAAGAGCACCGAGACCTCATCAAGCGATGATAGTGACAAACCGGATGATGCACGTGTTGCCAGCCAAAATCGCCAGGAAAAAACGTCAGGAACACAGGCCCCCACAAAGGAACAGGCCCCCACAAAGGAACAGGCAAAAATAAGAAACGAAAAGGCATCTGAAAAAGCAGCCGAAAGGACACCTGAAAAGGCCGCTGAAAAGCAGGTCTTAAAACAAACAAAAAAACAAACTTTAAATGGCAATGAACTCTTTCACAAAGAGCTAAATGAAAGATGGATGATTAAGGCCCAAGTGGATAAAAGGTCCCCCAATGATCGGGCCAAACTCCAATTGCTCAATCAAATTAATTACGATCCAACAGCTCGAATTGAAAGCACTCAACCTTCGGTTTTTGGCAAGAAAATTGTGCTTTATGATGGCACAGCAAAAGAAGGAGAAAATCAAAATATACTCCAACAAAAAGCCGTCAAACTGCTTAAAAACCCTGAAACAGATTTTCGAAAAATTGTGAAAGAGCTGAACGGCCTTGACAAGAATTACGAGAAAAAAAGCCTTCAAAGGAACCCCTCATCCCAAGACACACAGCGCGATGCGCCCCAAAATAAAGACACTTCAAAAACCGGCAATGAAAGTTCCTCAAGCAGTAATATTGGCAAGCCAGACAGAAAAAAATCTGTAACCGACCAATATTATGCGCCACAAGGCAACCCATTAGCACAAAAATGGTTGGCACCCACGCTTGGTGAACATGTCAAAGAACTTAATAGAAAATGGCTTGTTAAAGACCCTGAAATTCAAAAAACACCCAATGATAAAGGCAAGGAATATTTCCTGAAAATTATCAAACAACATCCAACAGATGTTATTATGAGCCATCCAAGCGGGGTTCTGGGCAAAAAGATGGTACTTTATAATGGCACTAAAGAAGACGGTACCAACACTTATGAAAAAGCCGTCAAACTGCTTAAAAACCCCAAAACAGATTTTCGCAAAATTGTGAAAGAGCTGAACGGCCTTGACAAAAATTACAAGAAAAAAAGCGTTAACACCCAACAAGAAGCAAATAAGCAGCCCAATAAGCAGGTAGAAACACCACCCGCCGCCGAACATCCAGTACCTTTTAGCGTTAATAACGATCAAAGTTACAAGCAAAGAGTAGAGCAGCTTAAACAACAATTTGCTGAAAAAAACGTTGAATATCACAAAGAACTGAACAAAACATGGATGACAAAAAAGCCCCAAAGTAAAATTTCACCCAATGAATGGGCAAAACGCCAATTGCTCGAGCAAATTAATGAAAAGCCACGCGCACGAATTGAAAGCGGCGAGCCTTCAATTTTTGGCAAAAACATCGTCATTTATGATGGCTCCAAAGAAAATGGCAGAGCTAGCAATAAAGTCTATCAAGAAGCCGTTCGGCAATTAAAAGATCCAGCCACAGATTATCGCAAAATCGTCAAAAACCTTAATTGGCTTGATAATAATTACAATAAAAAAACTTTTCAAAGCAAAAGGTTAACCAAAACAGCGCAGGAAGAAAAACGCCACACCGAATATAGCAAGGAACTGAATAGAACATGGCATGAGACAGGCCCTAATAATCCCATCTCCGCCAATGACAGAAGTAAACGCGATTTATTGAAGAGGATCGAGAAAAATCCTAATGAGATTATCAGAAGCACCCAACCTTCCCCTTTTAACAAAAGGATTGTGCTTTATAATGGATCTCAACATACAGGTAAAAGTGATAATCCAGCCTATCAACAAGCTGTCCAACAACTCAAAGATCCTAAAACAGATTATCGCAACGTTATCAAAGACCTCAATGGACTTGACGATAATTATGAGAAAAAAGCAACAAGTAAAGATTTACAAAAAAACGCTGTAAAAATACCGGAAAACAGGGCCGATAACACCAATGACCCCCGTGAAACCATGTTAGAACGGCGCAAAGCAGCAGGGCGCGATAGATCGCCTTCACGTTCATAAAGGGCATCATTACCCTTTAAAAACACAAATAATGCAGGCGGGCCAAGACGGCTGGTCGGGAAAAAGCCCCCGACCAGCCGTTTTAAGAACGTTTTGCCGCCATTTTTTCAAAATAAGACTGTAGTTACCCATTTTAAAAATGATCAACGGAGTTGTAACCAGGCTTATTTGAGATGACAAAACAGCATCAGGCAGATCAAAACGACATTTTTAAAAATGTTCTGTTCAGTCTAGGCATAGGTTTCCCTCTTGGTTGGCTTTTTGCCTGTGGGTATCTTGCCGTTCAAGATGGATTTTCCGTTGAACGGTTAAACCAGTTGACTTTTTTTGAAATCATTGAAAACAGCCCGATTTTTTTAGGCATCATCACCCCTGCCTTTCAAACCGCTTTAATGGTTCTTTTTGCCGTTCCCATAGCTAGCGCCAGCGCGGTAGCCATTTTTATGATGCGGCCCAAACCCTATGCCCATGGTTCGGCCCGCTGGGCGGCAAAAACGGAATTGATCAAAAAGGGCTATTATAAAAAATATAAAGATATTATTGGCCCTATCTATGGAAAAAGCTGTCGGGCAGAAAGCACCGGCCATTATCTTACCAATGGCCCCCAGCCCCACACGCTGGTTTCCGCGCCCACCCGCGCCGGTAAAGGTGTTGGGGTGGTTATTCCCACCATGCTTACCCATAATGGCTCCTCCATCGTTTTAGACGTGAAGGGAGAGCTTTTTGACCTCACCTCCCGCGCCCGCATTGCCAGAGGCGATAATGTCTTCAAATTCTGCCCTTTGGATCCGCAAGGCCGCTCTCATCGCTTTAACCCGGTGGATGATATTGCCGCCATGCCTGATGACCGAAAATTTATTGAGGCAAGGCGGCTTGCTGCCAGTTTGATTATTTCTAAAGGCAAGGGCGGGGAAGGCTTTATTGATGGCGCACGCGATTTGTTTGTAGCTGGCATTTTAGCCGTTATTGAACGCGGCACCCCAACAATTGGCGCCGTTTATGACCTATTTTCACAACCAGGTGAAAAATTTGAACTTTTCGCCCGCCTAGCAGGAGAAACAAACAGCCCAGAAGCGCGCCGCATTTTTGATAATATGGCCGGTAATGACAACAAAATTCTAACCTCTTATACCTCCGTTCTTGGGGATGGCGGGTTAAATTTATGGGCTGACCAATTGATTAAAAATGCCACATCAGCTTCCGACTTTTCAATTCATAATTTACGGCGGGACCCAACCTGTATTTACCTTGTAGTAAGCCCCAATGATATTGAGGTTCTCTCCCCGCTTGTGCGGCTTTTATTTCAACAAACTGTTGGCATTTTACAACGCACCATGCCACAGGAAGACGAAATCTTTGAAGTTCTGTTTTTACTGGACGAGTTTAAGCACCTTGGCAAAATGGAAGCCATTGAAACCGCCATTACCACCATTGCCGGTTATGGGGGGCGGTTTATGTTTATTATCCAGACCCTTTCTGCCCTAACCCAGAATTACGAACAATCGGGCAAGGAAAACTTTTTGGGTAATACCGGCTTGCAGGTTTTTATGGCAACGGCTGATGCAGAAACACCGGAATATATTTCAAAAGCCATTGGTGAATATACCCGCCATGCAAAATCCAAATCCTATAACAGTTATGAAGTTATGAAATCCAACTATCAGGAACGCGAAGAATCCATTCGCCTGATACGCCCTGAACAAATACGCCTTTTAAATGAAGACAAACAAATCGTTCTTATCAAAGGGGAGGCGCCCCTGCTTATTCATAAAATCAAATATTACAAAGACAAAATTCTTAAAGAACTTTTTGAAGGCCAGGAAGGCCCCCTGCCCGAACCAGAACCCATTATTGTAGAGCCAAACCTGGAAGTGGGGGAAAATGGCGCAATGAACAACGCTGAACAAAATGTACAGCCTGCTGCTTCCTCGCCAGACCTGGCAGCCCAACAAGCCATGCCAGATCCAAATAGGCCAGATCCAAATATGGTTCAAGCCCATCAACATCAACAAGAGCAAGAAAATCAAAACCAGATATTGGGCAAAATGGAAATAGCCCAAATACCAGCTCATGAGATTTACCCCGATTATGACGAAACACAACAAAATAATGCCGCCCAATTATCTGAAACCGCCCCCTTTGAACGCAAACGCCCCAGCTATTACCACCATTATCAAGAAAGCGCACAAGATAATGAGCAGCAGGAAACACCCGATTATCATCGCGCACAACCCCATAAAGACATCGATAAAAACGAAAAAGCAAATGGTGCACAGGCAGAATTGCTTGCAAAAATTGAAGCCCTTCAAAAAAATCGCGGCAGAGGATAAGTTAAAATATGAAAAATCTATTTCTGCGTTTCTTAATAACTATTATTTTTATTTTACCATTTATGGCGATTATGAATATTATCATCGCCCCACATCTTGGTACAGTTGAACGCATCAACCCGATGAATTTCAACCCCATTACCATGTCAACTGATTTTGACACACCCCAAATGGACGACTTCCCAATTTTATTAAATATATTATTTTTTACAATTGCATGGCTGATTATATGGCCCTTTACAGGTAATAAAAACATAAAAACATAAAAACATAAAAATAACTACGCTATACTATATCCTGCCTAGCCTAGCCTAGTACCAATACAAATAAAATACTATAAAATTCCAAACTCAATTCTCAAATTTATAATATATTCAACAATACAATCAACAGATATATTCAACAACAAACATGTCTTTAATTACAGTTTCAGATGAACAAGTAAAAATTACAGCCAACAAAATTTTAGAAGAAATTAAAAAGGAGTATGGAAAAGAAGTTGTAGAGCTAATTGAAAAAGGAGATATATTAACATGCCTTGTAAAATTATTTTACTATTATGGAACCAAAAAAGATAATAAAAAACTCATAGAGCAGATCAAGAATAATGTAAGAGGATCATCAGAAAGAAAAAAAGAAAAAATGGAATATTCTTATTCTGGTATCCAAGCTTTTATTACAGGATCGATACTAGGTAATAAAATTCTTGCATTAAATGATAAAGTCATATCACAAATGTATGACGCATTTAAATTAGCTGTTAAATAACAATAAAATTAAATTTAGTACATTGAAATATATCTTCCAAAACATTTTTTATATATATAATTTTTAAATTCAGATCCAAGAATTTTTTTAAAATATTAAAATAGAAAAGATGTTTAAAAATACTATTCAGCATACGTAAAAGAAACTCATAAAAGCATAAGAAATATACCGGAAGACGACCTTAAAAATTTATATTAGCCTATCTTAAATAAATTTAATAATTAATTTGTAGTTCTTAAAAATTTACGTGCCGCAAGGCACAAGAAAACAGATAAATTTTTAAGAACTACAAATTAATCTATCCTGCCAATCAAAACTTAAGAAAAATAAACATATAAGAATTTAAAAACCATAAAGTCAACAATATTCAATATGAAGTAAAAATGGAGATTCAAGAAAATTATTCCAAGGGCCAAATAATGATTTCATCCGTGGAGGTTAAAAATAAAACCAAAAATAAATCAGCAAAAATAACCAAGCCAGGAAAATATGTGGAAGAAGACCAGATTATGCCGAATAAAGCTACTTCATCAAACGCCGCATCTTCATCAACCCAATATAATTTTTATAATATAATATTAAGGGTGCCAATTAAAGAAAATAACAAAAACTATCAATTACATATTACTTTGAAAAAAGATGAAAATAATTTTAATTTATTTTTAATAACAGAGGCTTCAGTAAGAAACATTGATGAAAAAATAACCGCAACGGTTAAGCGCAAAAAAAATAATGTTGACTTTAGTTTCATTTGCAAGAAAAACTTAAATGATTTATTTAAAGAATATCATTAAATATTATGATAGTTAATTTACAGTCTATAAAATTCATTATTAAAATAGAAAAATAATATGATTATAATGAATTTTATAGACTACAAATTAATATATCCAGCCTCTGAAATAGTTATAAAAAAAGCTTTAATTGTTAAATTATTAGAAATTCTTTTAAATCATCACGCATTTTTTAGCACAGTTTTCAACAAAATGGCAGAAAATCAAGACAACCAAAGTTATGCAGAACGCATTTATACGCAGCTCAAAAAATCATCTTCTAGCATCATATCAATCGCAAAAAGCGACGCAATCTCTATTATAAGTGCTGCAATTGCATTAACAGTGAAGGATATCGCAACAAATAAGGCTATAACAAAAGAAGAAATATTCAACAATTTTTGCAAATATACAACCAAAAACACACTAATTATAGCGTCAGTAAAAGCTGCGCAGGATATACAGGAAAGCGTTACTGCAATCCTTCGACAATCTGCAGAAAATCGCAGAAGATAAACTCAAGCTTAGAATGGAGACAATAAATAAAGATTATTTTTCTCTATAAATTTGTAGTTTTAAATTTTATTAAAACAAGAGATAGAAAAACAGTTGGCAATAAAATTTAAAACTACAAATTTATATACCCTGCCAAATTAAAATTGAAGAAAACCTTTATTATATTGCTCCCAAATTAAAATTGAAGAAAACCTTTATTATATTGCTCCCAAATTAAAAT
>CALHLB010000069.1 GCA_938034375.1 uncultured Alphaproteobacteria bacterium
ACGCTTGATAGGGCGGCGACCTAAAGCACAAAGTCTTTTGAATGGGGGGATAAACCGCAATCGGCAAGCCTTTATACTGTATCTCTTGCCCTATCAAACACCAAGCACCAGCTAATTAATAGGTCAAGACCCTAGCTATAAAAAAGGCGCCTTTGTAACAAGGCGCCTTTTGTTTTATTAAAAGTAAGAGTGTCTTATACAGAGTAGTAAAGATCAAACTCAACTGGGTGAGGGGTGTGTTCGTAGCGTGTATTCTCTTCCCATTTAAGTTCTAGATAAGCTTCGATCTGATCCTTATCAAAAACATCACCAGCCGTTAGGAAGTCATGGTCGTTTTCAAGACTTACCAAAGCTTCGCGCAGGCTGCCACATACAGTTGGAATTTCAGCCAATTCAGCAGGTGGAAGATCATAAAGGTCTTTATCCATCGCGTCACCTGGGTGAATTTTATTCTTAATGCCATCAAGGCCAGCCATTAGCATGGCAGAAAATGCTAAATAAGGGTTTGCTGTCGGGTCTGGGAAGCGCACTTCAACGCGTTTTGCTTTCGGGCTGTTACCAAATGGAATACGGCAAGAAGCAGAACGGTTGCGGGCAGAGTAAGCAAGAAGAACGGGTGCTTCATAACCAGGAATCAAACGCTTATAAGAGTTTGTTGAAGGGTTTGTGAAAGCGTTTAGTGCTTTAGCATGTTTAATGATACCACCGATATAGAATAGGCAGCTTTCAGAAAGCCCTGCATATTCAGATCCGGCAAAAAGAGGATTTCCATCTTTCCAAATAGATTGGTGAACATGCATACCAGTGCCGTTATCACCATAAACTGGTTTAGGCATGAATGTTGCTGTTTTGCCATAAGCGTGGGCAACATTATGGATACAATATTTATAAATTTGAAGGTGGTCGGCAACCGTGGTCAATGTATTAAATTTCATGCCAAGTTCGTGCTGGGCTGCAGCCACTTCATGGTGATGTTTTTCAACAATAACGCCCATTTCACCCATAACAGAAAGCATTTCTGAGCGAATGTCCTGGCCAGAATCAATTGGATTAACAGGGAAATATCCACCCTTTGTGCGCGGGCGATGCCCCATATTGCCAGCTTCATAATCCGCATCGCAATTTGTAGGAAATTCGACAGAATCAAGTTCAAAGCCGGTTTTATAAGGGTCTGATGAAAATTTAACATCATCAAAAATGAAAAATTCTGCTTCCGGTCCCATAACAACAGTATCACCGATACCTGCAGATTTAACATAAGCTTCCGCTTTTTTAGCCGTCATGCGCGGGTCACGGTTATAGGCTTCACCGCTATCGGGCTCTAGAATGTCGCAAAAAATAGAGAGAGTTGATTGTGCATAAAACGGATCTAAAACAGATGTTTCTGTATCAGGCATTAGAACCATATCTGATTCATTAATTGCTTTCCACCCAGCAATGGATGAGCCATCAAACATAACGCCATCGGCGAACATGTCTTCATCAACCATAGAAGAGTGCATTGTAAGATGCTGCATTTTGCCTCGTGGATCCGTAAAGCGCAGATCAACATAAGTAATGTCATCATCTTTGATGGTTTTTAAAATATCAGCTGCTGTTGTCATCATTTAGTCCTTAATACTCACTGTTTAGCCTATAGTCGCTTTATCAAAAGACGCATGGCTTGTTTGAATAAACCACACCGCCTAGAAAGGAAATGGGGTCGTTGCACAATTTTTAGGCAGTATCTATCGTTGTGCAGGTTTAGATGGCTTCCTCGCCGGTTTCGCCAGTTCTAATGCGAATTACTTCTTCAATTGATGAGATAAAAATTTTGCCATCGCCAATGCGTCCTGTTTGCGCTGCATTTCGAATAGCATCTATGGTGCGTTCTAGATCTTCATCTTTAACAACAACGTCAATTTTTACTTTTGGTAAAAAGTCAACAACGTATTCAGCGCCACGATAAAGCTCGGTATGGCCTTTTTGGCGGCCAAATCCTTTCGCTTCTGTAACCGTGATGCCCTGTATGCCTACTTCTTGCATGGCCTCTTTCACCTCATCTAATTTGAAGGGTTTAATAATAGCCTCAATTTTTTTCATATTTCCTGAGCCTCCGCATGGCGTATTAAAAATTTCACAGCAATATAACGTGGTTGCTTTATTCTTTCACGATAGCAGTTTATAAGCATAAGGTGTGCCAGTTTATAATTTCTGATGGTGAGACGCCAAAATGGCGTATTCACAATGCAATCGGTTATTCTCACAAGATGCATACGCCATAAATATAAGCGATTGATTAAATTATAATCATTTTATGAGGTGAAATTATATTCAATTGCATATATTTTAAGCTAATTGTTGTTTTGGTAAAGGGTGTTAGTAATTTAAGGGGATAAATTAAAAAAAATAAACGGAATGCGATTTTAGTGCACTTTTTCCATTGACGATACTGAAAGTAATGGTATTAAGACGCCTGATTTTGAATTTTGCATATCTTCAAAGCTCAATTCTTAATCTCTGGCTCAAATATTGCGGGCGTGGTGAAATTGGCAGACACGCCAGATTTAGGTTCTGGTGTCGAAAGACGTGGGGGTTCAAGTCCCTCCGCCCGCACCAGTTTGTTTAAAAGGTACTATACTGATTCAAGGTGCCTTAATAAGCTGTGATTTGATTGTCTGGGAAGGTTTGGCTTTTATATAGATGTGAAGCGGCTTAATGTGTCGCTTTTGAAGGCGCCACATTTTTTTAATTAAGGAAAAACAAATGCAGGTCACAGAAACGCTCTCTGAAGGGCTTAAGCGTGAATTGAAAATTACTATCGCAGCCAAAGACCTTGAAGAAAAATTGATGGATCGTTTGGTAACGCTTAAAGATCAAGTGCGTCTGAATGGTTTTCGTCCTGGCAAAGTTCCGCTTGTACATATGAAGAAAACGTATGGCCGTTCTGTAATGGCTGAAATTGTGCAGGAAACTGTGCATAAAACAACGGAAGATGCTTTGGAAGAGCGCGGCGAGCGCGCCGCAATGCAGCCTCAAGTTGATATGACTGAAAACGAGGTGGAAGCCAATGAGATTCTTGATGGAAAAAAAGACCTCGACATTACAATGTCGTATGAGATTATGCCTGATTTTGAAATTGGCGACCTTTCAGATTTAAAAGTAGAAAAGCCAGTTGTTGAAGTTGCCGATGAAGAGGTGATGGAACAAATTGAAAAAATTGGTGAGCAAAGCCGTCCTTTTGAAAAGAAAGAGGGTGCAGCCGAAGAAGGCGACCGCATTACAATGTCTTATCTTGGAAAAATTGATGGAGAGGCTTTTGAAGGCGGGGCAGATGAAAATGGCCAGCTCGTCCTAGGTTCCGGCCAATTCATTCCTGGTTTTGAAGATCAGTTGATCGGTAAAAAAGAAGGGGATGAGACGGTTGTTAAGGTAACGTTCCCAGGTGAATACGGCGCTAAACATTTAGCTGGTAAAGAAGCAGAGTTCGATGTTGTTGTTAAAGAGGTCGCAGCTCCAGGTGAATTGGTTGTTGATGATGAGTTTGCTAAAGGTCTTGGGCTTGAAAGCTTGGATAAGCTAAAAGAAATAATCAAGGGTCAGATTGAAGCGCAGTATACAAATGCAAGTCGCCAAAAAGTAAAGCGCCAACTCCTTGATCAGCTTGATGAAAAGTATGATTTTTCTTTGCCGCCTACCATGTTGGAGCAGGAGTTTGCAGGTATTTGGAATCAGGTTGAAAAAGATCTAAAAGAAGCCGGTAAAACTTTTGAAGATGAAGAAACAACGGAAGAGGAAGCGCGGGCTGATTACAATAAAATCGCTACACGACGTGTGCGCCTTGGTTTGGTTTTGGCTGAAATTGGTGATAAAAATGAAATTCAAGTAACGGAAGATGAGATGCGTGGTGCCATTATGCAGCAAGCACAGCAATATCCAGGACAAGAGAAAGAAATATTTGAATTCTTCCAGAAAAACCCACAGCAATTAGCGGGTATTCGCGCCCCGATTTTTGAAGAAAAGGTTGTTGATTATCTTCTCGAATTGGCTGATGTGACTGAGAAAAATGTCACGAAAGAAGAATTATTGGCAGAAGATGAAGAAGAATAAGCGTTATTAACCGCTTGCTAAACTGTTAAGGTTAAAGCCTGAAAAGCATTGAAACATCTGATAAGGTGGTGCTTTTTGGGCTTTACTTTTTTAGTAGCTTATAAATATTTCAGTGCATAATGAAATTTCAGAACGGTTTTTGCCGTATTTGAAAGTTTAACTGGCTTGAAGAGACCTTCGGTCGTGACTAGATAAGGCGTTAGGCGCTATTCGCAGGAGACGAAATGAATAATCCGATTGATACCTATATGAATTTGGTTCCCATGGTTGTTGAACAAACAAACCGTGGTGAAAGGGCTTATGATATCTTTTCGCGCCTTCTTAAGGAACGTATCATATTTATTGCAGGTCCCGTTGAAGATGGTATGGCAACTCTGGTTTGCGCGCAGCTGTTATTTCTGGAAGCTGAAAACCCGAAAAAAGAAATTTCGCTATATATTAATTCACCAGGGGGTGTTGTGACATCCGGTATGGCGATTTACGATACAATGCAATTTATTCGTCCAAAGGTTTCGACCTTATGTTTTGGTCAGGCCGCTTCTATGGGATCTCTCCTCTTGGCAGCTGGTGAGCCTGGTATGCGCTATTGTTTACCAAATGCCCGTATAATGGTGCATCAACCTTCTGGCGGTTTTCAAGGGCAGGCATCTGATATTGAGCGGCACGCGCAGGATATTATGAAATTAAAAAAACGTTTGAATGACGTTTATGTAAAACACACTGGTCAAGAATATGACGTAATTGAGCGTACACTAGACCGTGATCACTTCATGACATCGGATGAAGCTAAGGAATTTGGTCTGGTTGATGAGGTTTTAAATACAAGAAGTCCACTGGACGAGGATGATAAATAGAACTTCGCAGTAAAGATATTAACACTTTATTATGAATAAAAACTGGCTTTGAAAGTCATTTTAACGTGTTAAGTTCTCTTGAAGTCTTTTCGTTTATCGTGTTTCGTTACAAACATGAAAGTCTGCTTTTATTTTTTCAAAGGCAGAAAATTAAAAGGATAATCGTATGAGCAAAGTTAGCGGATCTGGCGAATCAAAAAATACACTTTATTGCTCCTTTTGCGGAAAGAGCCAGCATGAAGTTAGAAAACTGATTGCCGGACCAAACGTTTTTATCTGCGATGAATGCGTTGAGCTTTGTATGGATATTATCCGCGAGGAAAATAAATCTTCATTGGTAAAATCCAGTGAAGGTGTGCCAACACCGACTGAAATTTGTCAGGTACTTGATGATTACGTTATTGGTCAGTCACAAGCTAAACGTGTTTTGGCTGTTGCTGTTCATAACCACTATAAGCGTCTCAACCATGCAGCAAAGAATGATGATGTCGAATTGGCTAAATCCAATATTTTGCTAATAGGTCCAACAGGATGTGGTAAAACGCTATTGGCACAGACTTTAGCGCGCATTATCGATGTACCATTTACAATGGCTGATGCAACAACCTTAACAGAAGCTGGTTACGTGGGTGAAGATGTTGAAAATATCATTTTGAAGCTACTTCAAGCAGCTGATTATAACGTTGAACGCGCTCAACGCGGCATTGTTTATATCGATGAAATTGATAAAATTTCGCGGAAATCTGATAACCCGTCTATTACACGAGATGTTTCGGGTGAGGGGGTTCAGCAGGCCTTGTTGAAAATCATGGAAGGCACTGTTGCAAGTGTACCGCCACAAGGGGGACGCAAACACCCGCAGCAAGAATTTTTGCAGGTTGATACAGCCAATATCCTGTTTATTTCAGGCGGCGCATTTGCCGGTTTGGATAAAATTATTTCAGATCGCGGTGAGCAGACATCTATTGGTTTTGGCGCTCATGTCGCAGCAGAAGACGATCGCCGTATTGGGGAAGTTTTCCAAAAAGTTGAGCCTGAGGATTTGTTGAAATTCGGCTTGATACCTGAATTTGTTGGCCGTTTGCCTGTTCTTGCTACATTGGAAGATCTGGATGAAGATGCTCTGATCGAAATTTTATCAGAACCTAAAAATGCTCTTGTCAAACAATATCAACGACTTTTTGAAATGGAAGATGTGGAATTGACATTTAATGATGATGCCTTGCGGGCCATTGCACAAAAAGCGATTGAACGCAAAACCGGCGCTCGTGGCCTTCGTTCAATTATGGAAGGTATTTTGTTGGATACCATGTACGATCTGCCTGGGCTTGAAGGCGTTGACGAGGTTGTTATTTCCGGTGATGTTGTTGAAGGGGCCGCACAACCACTTTACATTTACAGCGAGCGCGTTGAGGAAACAGGCGCAGGGGCTAACGCTTCTTAAAGTTTCTAAAAAATGCTATGAAAGCATGTCAAGGGGCAACAACACCTTGACATGTTTTTACGTTGATACCCCTAATAAAATCGCTCACCCTCTTGGTTTGTGGGTGAAAATCAAGCACACTGTCAGATAAGATACTTGGTCTAATATTCTAAGACCCCAATATTTAAGGGTTCGTTTGACCAGTCAGGCAAATGTATCGCCAGAAAGGATGTTGAATGACCAACGAAACAATCGGTCTCTCGGCGGATAAGAATATTTATCCTGTTCTCCCTTTAAGGGATATTGTGGTTTTTCCCCATATGATTGTGCCTCTTTTTGTTGGCAGGGAAAAATCTATTCAGGCGCTGGAAGAGGTGATGCGTGATGATAAGCAAATTCTGCTCGCCACACAAATCAACTCAAGCGATGATGACCCTTCAGCCGAATCTATTTACCCAATTGGAACGCTTGCAACTGTTTTGCAGCTTTTGAAATTGCCTGATGGTACTGTAAAGGTTCTGGTTGAAGGTAAAGCGCGCGCCGAACTTTTACATTATACAGACCGAGAAGAGTTTTATGAGGCAGAAGCTGAAATTCTAAAAGAAGAAATGGGCGATGCATCAGAAATTGAAGCATTATCACGCTCCGTTGTTTCTGAATTTGAAAATTACGTTAAACTTAATAAAAAGTTGTCCCCTGAAGTGATAGCTGCAGTTAGCCAGATTGATGATTATGCAAAACTGGCTGATACAGTTGCTTCACATCTTGCAATTAAGATTCCTGAAAAGCAAGAAATACTCAGTTTTGTTAGCGTGATAGAGCGTTTGGAACATGTTTTGGGTTTGATGGAAAGTGAAATTTCTGTCTTGCAAATTGAAAAGCGCATCCGCTCTCGTGTTAAACGCCAAATGGAAAAAACCCAAAGAGAATATTATTTGAATGAGCAAATGAAAGCCATTCAAAAAGAATTGGGTGAAGGTGAAGACGGCAAGGATGAGTTGCAGGAACTTGAGGAGAAAATCAAGAAAACCAAACTCACGAAAGAGGCCCGCGATAAGGCTCATGCTGAATTGAAAAAATTGCGCCAAATGAGTCCGATGTCTGCAGAGGCAACGGTTGTTCGTAATTATCTTGATTGGCTTTTGGGTATTCCATGGAGTGTACGCTCCAAGGTGAAAACAGACCTTGAATATGCTGAAAAGGTTCTTGATGAAGAACATTATGGGCTGGAAAAGGTAAAAGAACGAATCATTGAATATTTAGCCGTTCAATCTCGTGCAAAAAAATTGCGCGGTCCAATTTTATGCCTGGTTGGCCCTCCTGGTGTTGGTAAGACGTCTCTTGGTAAATCCATTGCCAAAGCAACAGGTCGTGAATTTGTTCGCATGTCATTAGGTGGTGTGCGTGATGAAGCTGAAATCCGTGGTCATAGGCGTACTTATATTGGCTCTATGCCTGGAAAATTCATTCAATCAATGAAAAAAGCACAAAAGATTAATCCTTTTTTCTTACTCGATGAAATTGACAAGATGGGTATGGATTTTAGAGGGGATCCCTCTTCAGCGCTTTTGGAGGTTCTAGATCCAGAACAGAATACGACATTTGGAGACCACTATCTTGAGGTGGATTACGATCTTTCCAATGTCATGTTTGTAACAACTGCTAATACATTGAATATTCCAGGCCCTCTTATGGACCGTATGGAGGTTATTCGTATTGCTGGTTATACGGAAGAAGAAAAACTGGAAATCGCCAAGCGCCACCTGATACCTGCCGCAATTAAGGATCATGCCTTGAAAAAAGGGGAATTTTCCATTGATGATTTAGGTATTACGATGATGATTCAACGTTATACTCGTGAAGCAGGTGTGCGAAATCTGAAACGAGAAATAGCAACACTTACACGCAAAGTTGTGAAGGAAATTATTACTTCAGAAAAAGAATCGATTGCGATTACAACTAAAAATCTTGAAGAATATCTTGGGGTTCCCAAATACCGTCATGGGGAAGCAGAAGGGAGCGACCAGATTGGCGTTGTTACTGGCCTAGCCTGGACAGAAGTAGGCGGCGAATTGCTAACCATTGAAGGGGTTATGATGCCTGGTAAGGGCAAAATGACTGTTACTGGCAATTTGAAAGATGTTATGAAAGAATCAATTTCTGCTGCGGCTTCTTATGTTCGTTCACGTGCTGTTGATTTTGGTATTGAACCTCCTCTCTTTGATCGTCGTGATGTGCATGTGCATGTACCAGAAGGGGCAACACCTAAAGATGGGCCTTCTGCCGGTATTGCCATGGCAACAGCTATGGTATCGCTTATGACAGGTATTAAAGTTTCTAAAGATATTGCCATGACGGGGGAAGTTACTCTGCGAGGTACTGTCTTGCCTATTGGTGGGTTGAAGGAAAAATTACTCGCTGCTTTAAGAGGCGGCATTAAAAAGGTTTTGATTCCGGAGGAAAATGCTAAGGATTTAGCCGATATTCCAGATAGTGTAAAAAATGGCTTGGAAATCGTTCCTGTTTCCAGGATGGACGATGTTCTGTCTCATGCACTTTTAGAAAAGCCGGAGCCAATTGAATGGGAAGAGCCGAAAGAGCAGCCAGATGAAAAGAACGTCATTAATGATGATGTTAAGGCTAATCTTACCGCGCACTAATTTAAAATACTAAGCAAATAATCAATAAAAGCTGATTTTGAAAAAAATCAGCTTTTTTTTATATTTTTTGTCGAAAAAGCTTAGAAATCTCTGCGTTTTA
>CALHLB010000070.1 GCA_938034375.1 uncultured Alphaproteobacteria bacterium
GCCTTTTATTAACTGCCTCCCATTATTATAAATATACAAAAAAATATCTTCTGAAATCTCAAGAAAAAGAACGCATTCAAAATCAACACCAACAATTTATTTCAAAATGAGTCAAGCTGGTCAATCATCTCAACCGGTTAAGGAAGAAACTGTAGAACAATCATTGCTTATGCATGAATATTATCAAGACCCTGCAAGTATTGGAATAGCAATTGTTATGGTAAACTGTTTTGATACTATAATGATGAAAAAATTTCAAAACGCCAACTCTAGTGACGAAATCAATAATGAAGAAATTCCTAAAGAAGTTAAAAAACTTTTAGAAACTCCCTCAGATTATTTTGAAGAAAAAATTTCAACTATGAGCTCTAAAGTAATTATATCAGCTTTCAAAAAATATACTGAAGTACATTTTAAACACAAATAAATTTAAACATTAGAATTATAAGATAGATTTGTAGTTTTAAAATATTTTATGCCGCAAGGCACAAGCAAAGTTATAAAATATTTTAAAACTACAAATTCATATATCCTGTCAATCAAACGCCACCCACCCAAATGTCACCAAATTTATATGGAAGCTAGAGCTAAAGCGTGTTTCCCATAAGTGAATTCACTTATGGGATAAAAACTCGCGTAAGAATAAAGGCTTAGCGCATAACAGATGAATTCATGAAAATGCATCATGCGCTAAACCACTTTAAAATGGCAATCATTTTAAAGGGATCACGCTATATAACACATTGAGACAAAATCCTGCGCTTTCAGCGCTTTCAGCTTAAACATGCAAGGAGGGAAGGTAAAGCTGTAATATGCCGCGCCTGCCATCAAGACGGCCTACCTGAATAACCAGATCGATTGTTTTTTTGGCATAATCAATCACTTCCCTGTGGGAAAGCTTCATGCCGGCACGCATAACCATTAAGGCCAGACGGTCAAAGGCCAGTTCCGGACTATCAGCATGAATGGTTGAAATTGCGCCAGGATGGCCGGTATTAATCGCTTCCAGAAAGTCATAAGCCTCAACGCCGCGAATTTCCCCAAGGATAATGCGGTCTGGGCGCATTCTAAGCGCACTTTCTAAAAGTTTGGAGGGAAGATGTTCAGAATTTTCGCGCCGGTCTGAAATCAGCGCGACCTGGTTTTTATGGGGCGGTCGCAATTCCTGGGCGTCTTCAATTGTCACCAACCGTTCTTCAAGGTTAGAGGTGGCCAATAAAGCCCGCGCCATGGTGGTTTTACCAGATGATGTGCCGCCAGAAATCAAAATGTTATAATGCTCTTTAATCGCGTAATCGATCATTTCAACAATTTTGCCTTCTTCTACCGACTTTTGAATAGCGCGGTGGCGCTTTTTTCGCATTTCGTCAACATTTTCCTGTTTGCCGGTTAGAAACTTAATTTCTGTAGTTTCTAAAATGGTTGAAACATATTTACGAATAGAAACCGATAGGCCGCTTTCAACAGCCGGCTCCACCACAACTTGCACCCGCAAAGGTTCCCCCCAAACCATGACACGGCCAGAAACAATGGGGTGGTGTTTACCAAGGGCGTTTTTGGTTTCTCCGGCCAATTGCGCGCCCAATTGCTTGATGGATTTTGCCGGCATTTCAATATCAATCGGCTCCATAAAGGAAGCACTGGCCCGCTCAACAAAAATGGCACCATCTGGATTAATGACAATCTCATTGATATTTTCATCAACCAGATAGTCTTTCAAAGGTTCCAGATATTGTTCAACATAAGAGCCTGGAACTTGTGGGGCTACCATATCCATTAGAAGAAAAGATCCCTGTTTACAAAAACGCGAATATCTTCACCCTGCGGGATGCTGATAACCGGTTTTAATGAAAAACGTTGCTGCAAAGCAGAAGCCGCCTGCCCGCCGCCAGAGCCGGCAACGCCAGATAAAGCGCCAAAGCCCCCGCCACCACCTGCATCACCACCGCTATTATCAAAACCACCTCCCCTGCTTGCAACACCGGAACCAGCGGTTCTGATCGTGAAGAGTTGCGGAATAGCGGAAATGGCTGAAATGAGAAAGGCGCCGCCAAAACGGGCTGCATAACGGTTATTAACATGGCCTGCGGTGCCACTACGGCCCAAACGGTCTGCACCAGTTCCCCCAAGCGCGACAGATTTTCCTTTCGGGGTAATAGCCCTGTTCCAGGCAATTAAAACCCGCTTTTGGGCTGTTTTAACATCTGTACTAAAGGTACCCACAAGGCGTGTGCCTGAAGGCATTAAAATGCGACTACCATCATAAGAATAAACATTTTCGGTAATTTGCGCGCGAATATTGCCGGGCAATTGCGTATTAATAGCTGTTTCCAATACGGCTGAAATAATCGTGCCTTGCACAACCATGCGGGAAGGATTGGCCAATTTTTTTGCAATGGAAGTTTCAAATTCAGCATTAGCGGCTCTTTGTAAAAAGTTTTCATCCGCACTTAAAGAACTGTCAGACTCATAGGGTAGGGATGTGTTGGCCTGCTGATTTTTTCTTGCCTCGCGTGCTTTTTTAAGCGCTTCAACAACTTTATCTTTTGAATCATCAAAAATAAGGCCTGAAGATTTAACCTTATTACTTTCAATCTCTGCTTGTCTTTCAGCTTCAATTGCCTCTGCTTCCCTTTGTTGCTGGGCGGTAAGATTTTGCTGCTGTTCCAGCGCCATTTCGCTTTGCAGTCTTTCGCGTTCAAGCTTTAATTGCTCTTCTTGTTCCTTACGCATTGCCGCCTCGCGTTTTTTCAAAAAGTCCATCACTTCTTCTTGTGAAAGGCCTTTCTTAGAAGAAGCGAGCTCTTTTAACTGCGCTTCCAGTTTGGCAATGCGCTCCTTTTGCTTTCTTTCCTGCTCCAGACGATTTTTCTTATCTCGTTCTTTTTTGTTTTCTGCTTCTTTATTTCTGGGAATTTTCAACCCAAAATTTGAATCAACCGGCTCAGGGGAAACTTCGTCACTAGCAATGGATGTTGGTGTTCCAGCATCACCATCAGCACCGCCCATACCAGCTGCTTTGAAAACAGCCTCTGGCCCAAAAATAATCAAAGGCAATGAAATAAAGGCCAAAATGCCAGCAATCATGATGACAAATTTTCTTAAAGCCTGGTTGGTTTTTACCTCTGTGCCATATTGGCGGTTGCGGCGTTGTTCAATTTGTTCACGCCTTGCCTCTAATGTCCCATCTGGATCGGCGCCCGCCCCTTGTTCTTCGCCATTACCTGTTTGATTATTTTCATTTTCCATGACAAACTTCCACTTCTACTTTTTGACGACACTGCCATCGGCGATATAGACTGCTTCATCTCCAATACGGATCGTCCAGCGATTATGAACCGAATCTGCAATGATCGTGTTTCCTTTGGAACGTAAGTTGACCAAGCTTTCACGCCCCTTCGTCCCGACTTTAAAAATTGCAGGACGCTGGGCATTTTCAGGAAAAGTAAAAAAAGTTTGTCCACCACTGTCATAAACCTCCACCGGCGCAAATCTGCTATTGCCGGAAATGTAATAATTATAGTTTCTAGGTTGGGCTATTTTTGCCGCCTTCTTAGCTGATTTTTTGCTGGCAGCTTTTGATTTTGCGATAGCCTGTTTGCGCTTTTTCTCAGCGCGTTCAGCTTCCTCTTTCGGGTAACGAAATTTTGCCCGGTAATTTTGTTGCAAAATAACACCTTGGCTGGAAACATCCTTTGACGCGCTGGCATTATCGCCTACGGCCTTGAGGCCTTGTGTTGCCTGTACTGTATCAGGGTCTGCTTCTTGTATTGTTTCATCACCGGTAACGGCGCTGGCATGTATTTCAGGGTGGGCGCGCAATTCAAAGGTATAAACGCGCTTATCTGAATAAACGGTCATATTGGTAAGCGCGTCCCCGATAAGGGGCTTAACCGATAAAACATTACCGCGTTTTAAACGAATAATTTCCCAAGAAGCACTATCACCCACCAAAACAGATTCAATCTTTTCTTCCGGCCCAAACTGGATAGATGTAATCGTTTTCAAATGCAGGTTAAGAACATAAACGTTTTCTTCCTCATAGATGAATTCTTTAATGCGCGCATCATCTGGTAAAGGTTTTGGTATCTGGTCTGCAAAGGCACATGTTCCTGTTAGAAGCATTGCTGCAAAAACCGCCAGTATTTTTTTCATTCTCTTCCTCCCTGGCTTTTAACGCGTTGCATCAACCCGATAAGAATTGACGGAAAATCCAAGAGGGTTTTCCCAGACTTTATCAAGGCGTCTTTCGCTGCGTGGTGTGAAGTCATATCCAATTGTGGCAACAAAATCGCGGGTGACATCTTTCATGCCATGGCTTTCACGGGTTTTGTTAAAATGCGCGCGCACTACATTACCTTGTGGCAATTGGGAAATAGACTTAATCTTAACGGTAACACGGCTATCATTGCCATAAACTTCGGGGGGATATTGCTCGTGGTCTTCTTTCCAAAGTTTTTTCAAACTCTCTTGGGCTTGCCCGTTTGAACGTTCAAGTACAGAGGGAATACGCGATGCATTATCCGACATATCATATGTTTCACGGTCAACAATATAAGAAACAACTTCTGCTTGAAGAACCGCTTCCTGCTCTGTTAAGGTAACAGGGCGCACCTGCACAATTTTTTCTGCCTGGCCCGTGGTTTTATCGACCATCACCACATAGGGCTGTTTTTCTTTTAAAGGCAGCATGAAAATAATACTCAAAACACAAAGAACAGAAAGCCCCATAGCAATACAGGCAACCAATGCCCATTTATTGCGCTGGTGCTGCATAGAAAAAAAGACTTCATCTTGAAAACTATAGGCAAGACGATCTTGCGCCGGCTCTTCTCCAAGATTTACCTCAAGACTTCTTTCAGGGTCTTGTCCCGCATCTTGCCCACTTTCATGATGAGGAAAGCGGTTTGCAACGACTTCTGGCTGCATGGCTTCTCTGAAAACAGTTTTTTTACGCTTCTGCCTGTTTGCTGTAAGTTTTTGCACAAACTCTTTTATGGCTTCTATCGGGGTCATTTTTCGTATACTCATTGGTTATCTCTTCTGCGTTGCTGGTCGCGGCGGTAACGATCTCTGTCCTTTCGGTCTTCATTGACATTCTCAAAACCGTTCCGTTGTCCTGCGCCATTACTGCGTTCGCCGTTACCGCGCTCACTTGCACCAGCGCCAGAACCAGAACCAGAACCGGCTGAAGGTCTGTTATGATTATCGGTCTGGCGGGTTTCAGGATTGGAAGCACGTACCGCAGAGGCCCCAGAAGGTTGACCGGCTCTTTCAAAACCTGATCTTCCAACTTCTGCATTTTCAGGTGCCTTATTTTGTATTTTCTCATTTTCCCCCTGAACATTATTTTGCAATTGGCTATGACGTTGTGCGCGCATTTCTGCCTGCTCTTGCATTTGGGAAATTCTTGAATTGTCCCCTTTAGCCTGTTCATTAAATTCCTGGTTGGTCGCCTGTTTCGTTTCTTGATGCGTGGCATGGTTTTGATTGCTTGCATTGTTAATCGCGGTAACAGAATTAACAGGCCTTGAGCTGTTCTCATTACCATTATTGCTTGCCTGTGCTGCTTGCGCCCTTGTTTCTCCCTGCTGGAGCAAGCCCCCCTGAAAAGCCCCATTTCTGCTATTAGAAGAAGCAGCTGAAGCCTCATCGGTCCATTTATTATCTCTGCGCGCTTCTACCCTGTCTTCATGAGCTTCCTCACGGGCTCTTTCACGTTGCAGGCTTGTTTGGTTATAAGAAGATAAAACAGACATAACACGGTCGCGGGCTGTATAGCTGCTGCCTGCATCTCTTGCATTTTGCTTGTCTTTTTGGATCTGGCGCGCGGCATTGGCGCGGTCGCGATATTGATTTTGATCACGCCTCATTGCATTTGCAGGTGAACTGCCTGGCAATGACCCCATAACAACAGAGGCCGCCCCCATGATGGATTGCACAATCGCTGGAATTTGGCGCACCAATGCAACCGATGTAATAATAAGGACAAGCGACCCGATAACCCCGCCAATACTGCGCGAAAACCCAGCACCAATAGCGCTTAAAACAATCGCCATCATGGCTGCATAAACGACCGGGGTTACGGCCGCACCAAGTGCAAAACGTATCCAACCCTGAAACAGAAAATTGGATGACTGCATCATAATTGTTGGAATGAAAATCGGAGCTAAAACAATGGCTATCGCTAAAGCAATTTTGGCACCAGCAACAATTGCAACGGTTGAACCAGCAATGGCAAGCCCTAAACTTAAGACAAGCTGTGCTGGAACAAACATACCAATGGAAAACATCGTTGTTACGGCAATAAAGAAAGCGCCAACACCGACAAGCCCCCCCGAAAGACCATCTAAAATCGTATAAACAGTTGATATATCTGGTACTTTGCTACCACCACTTACCCGAATAATGCCAGCAGAAAGTTGAAAAGGAACCTCTGTTAAAAGATGATGAATAAACGCAAAATTCGCCCACGAACTTACAATTGACTGCACTAAAATCAATTTTATGAAAAGCGGCAGATAAGCCCCATAGGCAATAGGCCTGAATTGAAAAAAATAATTCAGTGTTAAGACAATAACAAGAAGCGCGCCAAGAGACAGTGTGACAGTTTGGGCCGGCCCGCCAATTTCTTGAAGCCAATCACGACCAAAATTATGAATAACGGAATTAACGTTACCTATGGGGCCTGAAACTAAAGCCATAAATTTCCTCCGTTCTTCTCAAACTCTCATGAGCTCCAAATTAAAAATCCAGAGCTTCCCTCTGCTTCATACGTGCAGCCCCTCCTTGAATGGAAAACGACCCAGAAACCGTGGTAAAAGCGGCCTGAAGGCGCAAATTTTCATTGTTCATTTGCAAAAGCTCAACAAGAATACGGCTGTTAAGGTCGATACTTTCCTTAATATCTGCGGTATTGGTAATATCATTTAAATAGCTGTTGGAACGGCGCATGCTTTCATTGGCCACTTGATAAGACCGTTTTGCAAGCGCAACAGCTGCTATGCCCGAACTAGAAACACGTTTAAAACCACGCTCAAATTCACGATCTTCTTTCGTATATTTCTTATTCGTTTTCTCATTAGAATATTTATGATAGTCTTTAAGCGGGTATTTTTTCTTCAAATCTTCCACAATCGCTTTAAGGCGGTCATTGGTATCGCCTTTAATCGCGCCGCCATTAGAGGCACTGTTAATAATATCATCAAGGCTCAATGCGCTGCCCCGCGCGGCCAATTGCGCCCCAGAATTATAAAGCTTGCCAGAAGCCCGTGAACCGGTTTTTGCCTTCAAATCTGCCAAGAGCAAATTATACTGCTTTTCAATCAGATCACGCTGCTCTCTTATTGTATTGTGCTGCACTTGTAATTCACGCAACTCAGCCCGTGTCGTGTTTAACTGATCTGTTAAGCGCTTTAATATAAACCGATCCACAGACCAACCACCCCCCCGCCCAAGACCTGCATTGGTTGGCAGTTCAACCAAGGGCAAAGCTGGGACCGGGGCTGGAGGCTTGCCCAAAACCGTTGGTGGCGGGGCAACAGGTATTGGCACATCATCCTTCGCCCCAATGGGAAGGGGCAAAACACCAGTACCAGTACCAGTGCCAGTGCCAGTTGCTGTCGCAGGCGGCAAAACAAGAGGCGCCAAAGGCGGTGTGGTAGCAGGAGCTGCTGTTGGGGCTGGTGCCGGTGGTGGTGTTGGAGCCGGCGTTACGGCAGAGGCCGGTGGTGTTATTGGAGCCGGTGCTGCTGTTGTTGCGGCGGCAGCGGGTGCCGGTGTTGCAGCAGGGGCTGGCTTTGCTTTTACAGCTGGTTTTGCAGGGGCTGCCTGTTTTGCGGCAGGCGCTGGCGTTGCCGGTGCAGCAGAAGCTGCCAAACCAACGCCAGCTAGAAACGGCAAAGTTGAACCGGCAAAAAACGCGATTTTCAATCCTTTAAGAATATTTCTCGTCATCTGTTTTTTCATGCTGCTACTCCTGTCTGGCTAATATTGACCGGTCGCCAATCGCACACACAATCGGATTTTCTTTCTTTTGGAATGCTTGAACAGGCTGTTAAAAAGCTGAACATGAGTGCAATCAGAATAAATTTTCTTGTCATTTGATAAACTCCTGCCAGAATTGTGGATCATCGCGCCAACCCTCACGGGCTTTGGCACCCCTGCCCCCGCCTAAAACATCAATACCCCCGCCAATGGCAGCAAGATTAAGGTCCAGCACCACGCTATCATCACCCGATTTTAAAAGAGCCAGATGGTTTCCCACATTACTGGAGCGCAGGAAATCCATTTCATTGGAAGACAAGTGAAGAGGGGCTAATTCTTCAACGGTATTATAAGAGCTTGGATAGACAAGCCGCGTTACCGCACTTTCCAAAATTGAATTGCCTGCCGCACTTTCCTTGATGTGGGAAACACGCTGGGTTAACAAAATAACAGCAACATTCTTTTTACGCATGGTAAGCATCCAGTCTTTCAACCGGCGCTGGAAATAAGCGTCATCAAGCAACTTCCATGCCTCATCCATAATCAATAAAGTGGGGCGCTCATCTTCCACCAATCGTTCAATACGGCGAAAAACATAAGAAAGCCAAGCCGTACGGATAAGATCATTATCGAAAATTTCACTTAAATCGAACGCAACCACATCATTGGAAAAGGTTAGGCTATCTTCGTCTTTACCATTGAAAAGCCAACCAAATTGGCCCTCTTCATCCCATCTTGCAAGGCGTGTATATAAATCGCCTTCATCATCTGTTGCCCGCAATTGACTGCGAAAACTTATAAAATTTTGCAAGCTTGCATCAGCCGTTGTATTGCCGATAACAGCTGTATTAAGTGCTTCTATCTGTTCTGCATCCAGTTGCGTGCCATTGCTTTCGCAAAGGGTTTGCAGCCAATCTGTCAACCAAGCAGCGCCGCGCTCATCACTTTCTGCATTAAACGGATTAAACCCTGTTGGCTCGCCCATTTTAACGGTGGCATAATCCCCATCCAAAGCGCGGATTGCCATTTCAAATCCATAATCCTTGTCAAACACAATAACCCTTGGGTTAACCCGCATAGCCTGGGCGACCAAAAAGGCCGTACCAAGCGTTTTACCAGAACCGGTTTGCCCTAAAACAAGCGTATGGCCGACTGTACGATCGTCTTTTTTACCCGCCAAATGAAAATTAAACCGATAAGGCTCCCCCCTGCCCGTTGGGCAAATTGTAATGGCTTCACCCCATGGCGATAAGTCACGCGGGCGCCCCGTTGGGGAACTGTGCATAGCTGCCATATCAACAAAATTTAAAGAGGAAATCATGGCTGCGCGGGTGCGATAGGAATAATTTCCTGGATGATGGGAAAAATAAGCTGCACGCCCTGCAAAATTCTCTCGAACCATGGCGCAACCGGCTTCTTGCACCGCGCGGGAAATTTGGGTTACCGCATCATCCAGGTCAATTTCATCATCACAAAAAACACTGATCGTGGCTTGGTGATCCCCAAAGATGGAACGCCCAGAAGCGACATCATCTTCAGCTTGTTCCAATTGAACTGACAAGGAAATGGCCGCATCTTCTGTTGATTGCATTTGACGGCGCACGCGGCTGATTTTGCCTTGCGCAGCAACATTTTCAATAGGTGTAAAACTTTGGCTTAAAACCGTATCAAAAGGCAAGTTTAAGCGGTCAAGAATACCGGCAAATGTCGAAGAGGGATAGTCTTTAAACGTTATGGACGTGCCAAGACGCAACCCCTGCCCATGGGTACCATAAACAGTAAAAACATCTTGATTAAACTGAACATCACTGGAGGCAATAAGGTCGGAAAGAGGTGCAAATTTAGCACCAGGAATTAACGGGCGGTAAGCCCCATCAATCAATGCCCGCAAAAGGCCCAACCACCGCCCTTGTGATGCATAAAGCCGTTTTGGTGCGGCATCTTGAAGAGAGGCTATGAAAGCTGCAACAATCTTTTCAAGACGTTTTACCCGTCTTTCAATCTCTTCACGGCGATTAACCTTTTCCTTATCAAAAAAGCTTTGCAGTGTATTAAACAATTTTTGTGGGCGCAGAGTTAGCGTTATCATGGTTGTTCTATCGCGAAGCCCACAAGTTTGCAGATAATCATGCCATCGTTGATCAATAATATTCACAAATTCATTATGATTACCCGCCACCATTTCCGGCTCACAAAGAGCGGAAATGCGGTGGATATAATAGCCCACATCATAAGATTGTGTGGCAATCAAACGCGACATCACATCTGCAAGATCTGTAATCCGGTTTTCATCTGTCGTATCAGCATTAATGCCACCTACCGTAAAGGAGGCCATCAAATCCCCATCTCGCAACATGATGACACCATCATCAAGCAACGAAACATAAGGAAGATGACGCGCAAACGGAATTTCAGGAATTCGTTTTGTGTCACTTAATGATTTGACAGAAAAACCTGGAATAAAATCAAGCACGATATGTCAATCCTTTACCCTGCACGATTGAGGTTGTTATAGGCGTGCGTTGAAAGACAACGAAGACCACATCAAAAAAATACACATCAATCGCTGCTATAACCCTGAGGATAAGATACCCAATCGCTGCAGAACAAAAAAAGTAGATGATCGATGTGGTGATAACAAACCCACCCATAACGATTAGTCCTAAAACGATCAGGTAGTTGGCTGGAAGACCCGCAAATGATACGGGTCTTGTTAAGCCTTTAAAAAGCGGTGTATGGCGCATCGTTACGCTTAACCACCTGCAGGCGCGCCGCCGCCACCAGCACCGAGTGTACCAACGATAGCTGTACCGCCAAAAATTAATAAAATACCCGCTAAAACAGCGAGAAGGTGCATCCAGTTAATCCGGCCGGTAAAAAAGGCAAAACCTGTTGCAGCCAGCGCAATAATTGCGGCAGCTTTACCGATAGGGCCAGTAACGGCTGTTTGAATGCCCGTAATAAATGTTGTCACACCGGTTAAATCAACGGTTGTACCAGCTGCAGCCAGAACAGGTTTGGCAGCTAAAAGCATAATGACAGAAGCCATTGCGCCATGACTACATAATTTTTTCATCAAAAGTCGCTTTTTCTTCTTTAGAATTCCCATACTGATTGTTCTCCTTTTAGTTGCACATCAGATTGAGTGACTGTTGATGCTTCAGACGCATTATTCAGCGTTTCACCCGCCTCACCATTCACTCTATTCCATTGTTTTTGCCCGAATTCACGCACAACCAAAGGGGAAGACGTTGTTTCAGATTCAGGTTCGGGTTCAAACTGGAATTCAGTTCCAGGAGCATGAACCCCGATTGCAGATGCAATTTCAGGTTCAGACGCATAGTCTTGCTCAGGAAGTGTGTTATTCATTTTGCCGTTGAAAACGATAGCTTTTCCGCCGCCTTCAAGTGGTATAACTGAAGCACAGCCAGTTATTGAAACCAGTGCAAGCAATACCGTAGCAATTTTTATTTTCGATTTTACAATCATCATTTCCAACAAACTTTAGGTTTATTTGTCGGAACTACAGTCCATTTTAAATATGTTTACAATTTGTTTCAAAAGAGGATTTAATTAGGTAATAATACTATATATAAATAACATCAACTAATATAATATATATATAATGATACTACCTTTTAATATATTTTAAGTATTAAAAAAATTGAACTGTATTTAATGAAGTAAAAATGAATTATATTTCAAATTAATGGACGAATTATTTTTGAATATATTTTAAAAAATGTATGACCATAAACATAACACTTTTTTTACATATATTACGCGCAAGAAAATTTCATTCATCCCGAAGCCAATGGTAGAGAGGATTATAAATATGCCCGATGAAAATGAAAAAAATAACGAACAAGAACAAAATACATCCTTAAGAATGCGCGCTATGGGCTGGTTAAGAGAAAAATTTTTTACAACGCCTCCAACACCAGAGCTTAAAGCAAAGGATGTTGATATTAAAAATGCCGTTAACGAAATTGACGAACCAAATCCACCAAGACGCTTCCGCGCCCCAGGCGCCCCAGAGTTGGAAGTAAAAGCAGAGCCTGAAATCACTGTGAAGGACGTGAATATAAAAAACGCTGTCAAAGAAATTAATGAACCAACACCACACAGGTCCTTCAAGCCAAGAAATGCACCTGATCTTGAGGCTAATATTGATTTAAAAGAAGCCGTAAAGGATTTTGAGTTTTCTGATAAAGAAGTCAAAAATCTGGATATAAAAAACGCTGTCAACGAAATTGAGGATCCCAAAGATTTCCAAAAAACTTCTGGCACACCCGGCAAAACGCGGCACTACCCCCAAAATCACGGGCCCCAAAATCACGGATCAGACTTTATGCCAGAAGGCACAATGGCAACAAGAGCTGCCAAAGAAGTTGGAAGCCGCATAAAAGAAGCTGGTTCCAATATAAAAGAAACAACTGGCGATATTGCATCCGGTATCAAGCGCGCTGCAACAAATAATGCCGCTGTACGCACTGCAGATCGTCTTATTGATGGCGATACAACAAATTTCAAATCCGTTGATCGCGCCTTGAAACAGGCAAATCGTACAGAACAGCATATCGATAAACGTTCAGGTAAATTGCAGGAACGCATCGACAAAGCCACTCAAAAAGGCAACACAGAAAAAGTTGATCATCTAACATCGCGCAAGGAACGTGAGGAAGGACGCGCGGGAACTCGTCTTACCAAAGCAGCCAACCGTGTTGAACAGCATATTGGCGGGCGTGATCTTGAAACAAATAAAAGAAATCCGGATGGCTTGAAAAAAGCCTATGACAAGCTCAATGGTCGTGCAGAGTTAAAACAAACGTCACCACTTGAAAGATCTTCCACAAAGCAAAAGCGTTATAATTCAGATGGAAATGATCGTCTGGGTAAATTGGCGAAAGATAACAAAATCACCCGTATTGGTGAAAAAATCAATCAGGGAACTCGTTCCATGGTTCAGCGCCGCAAGGATGCCGCCGGTGATTGGGTGAAAGACCGCGCAGAGGATGTTCGTTTTAGTAAAGTGGGTCGTGGGGTTGATAAACTCATCCATGGTGACAAAAACAATTTCCGTGGCGCCCAAAGAATTTTAAAACGTGAAGAACGCGTTTTGGGAAAAAAGCTTAAAAGCATTGAAAATATTCAAGGCTCTTTGCAAAATCTTGAAAATAGAAAAGAAAAAGCAAGACAGGTACGCCCAAGTGCGGTTCGGGCAATCGATAAAGAAATTGCACAGCTTCAAGCGCGCAATGACAAAAAAACAAGGAAACTTGAAAGCACGCTTGGAAAGCTTGATAATTCTTTTGAACGAAAAATGGGTGGCCGACAAAACGCCGACCTTTCTTTAAAACATTCAAGAGTACAGGAAACTGGCTATAAACCAATTGGTGCTGGTAAGAAAAAATCACAACAGGAAAACGCCCGCGATAAAATGATCAATGCGCGCAAAGCCCGTGGTCGCACTGCCGATGCTGTTGGGTTATAGCGTAAGCCTTTTAAAAGATCAGCTGAGCGCAAACAGGTTAGGCCATCGTTTCATTGCGGTGGCCTCATTTTATATCTCCAAAATCAATTGGCCAAACGGCTTAAGCGACCATAAAAACTTTGTTCCAAATAAAGGTGTCCCGTTTTTTCCCGTTCAATCATCGCCCTTAGATAGCCGCCAGTAGATTGCACCTCGCCATTTGAATATTTATCATAAATCAGCGCAAGGCTGGCCGCCGCCCGATAAGGGCCTAGCACTTGGCTTGCTACCTGCCATGCATCATCAGAAATACCAATAATACGCTTGATTTTTTCTGAAACATCATAAAGGTCCTGCCAATTATGAATATAATCCTCTTTTAACGCACGCGCCATCTGGGCAAATTGCGGGCATGCCCCCATTAAAGTTGAAATCTCAAATTTTGGCGTTTTCTCATCTCTCTTTTTGGTTTTTTGATCATTTTGATGACTGCTCCAATATATTTTTTCGGCCCCTTCCCTTTTGTTGGTTGATATTTCAGGTTCATTCTTGAATTCTTGATTGCCTGAAATTTCACAAAACGGCTCTTTTTTCTTATCCTTGATATTACTATTTACTATTTTGAGTTTTTTTGTAGTTTGTATGTGGGTGGTGGAAATGGTATTGCTGGGTGTCATTTTTTGATTAAAATCATTGGTTTCCTTTACTTCTTCTTTATTTTCAACACTTTTAAAACCTTGTTTGAAATAGTCTGTCACCTTCTCTTCAAAGGCTTTGAAATAGTCCAAAATATCCAAAAGACGCTGTGAGGCTTCCTTTCTTGAAGGAAGATTTTCCAGTAGGCTGGCAAATTCTTGTTGTAAAGCGTGCCATGGCCCTTTCAGGCAGCTTTCCAGGGCCTGTTCGATTTTGGAACGTATGATACGGCGCGACACGGTTATTTTATTGCGAAGCGTTGCAGCCAAGCGGCGTTCTTCCTGGCGTTCTTCATGAAGAGCTTCAAACTCTTCTGCTCTGGCTGAAAGCGGGCCGAGATCAAAACCATAAGCCTCTATAATATGGCCGTCAGCCCCTCGTCTGCCCCAACGCTTGCCATTGGGGCTATCTTTCATAAAAACAATGCCGACTTCCAGAAGCCGTCTTATATGGCGTTGAACAGCGCTAATTGAAAGGCCTGTCTGTTCTTCAAGAAAGGCATTGGAAGACCAGACAATCGGGCGCTTGCCTTCTTGCCAGTCTTGTGGCTGTGTCATTGCAGCCAGTGTATCAAGAAGCTGCAAATCAGCGCCTTTTAGCCCAATATGAGCTGCGACCTTTTTCACAGCAACAATGGCCTGTGTTTTAGGTATCGATAATTTTTCACCCATTTTGGCGTAATTTTGCGCCTGAATGAGACCATGTGTTGGCTTGCGCCATCCATTTTGTGACATATTATATATTTCACCTCCTCAATAACAGGAAGGCAAAGGAAAACCGTTCACCAAATTGATGTTCTGTTTGACAACGATTCGCAGAAGGTGCTATCTATAAGGTGCTAGACAGATAGATTGGCTCTCTAACCGCAAGGTGGGGGGCTTTTCTTTTACCGTTAAACCATTTTACATGTTCCTGTTCTTTCCATTTCCTTCATAAACCATCCCCAAAGAGCGGGGATAAGTTTTTTAAACTTTTTTAATCGGGCTTTTTTTCAAGCGTAGCTTCCCCAAGATAGCGGGCAATCAAATCGCTTAAATCTTCCAGTTTTTTCTTGTTCAGATCCACGCCGCTTGTCTTAATCGACAAAGTACCGCCCTTGGTTTCAAGCAGTAAATTGCGCTTTCCAATTTTGCGGGTAACCTTCAAACTTTTCATCAATTTTTCAGGCGGCTTATCGGCCTGTTTTTTGGCCTGCTTCTTTTCATCATCCTCAGAAAGCCGGGCGAGGGCGGTTTGAAAATCCTGGAAGCTCATCTCATAAACATTTTTGAAACGCGCTAAAATAGCCTCTTTTGCCTTATAAACGGCACGCGCCCGCGACACCATGCTTTCATGCACGCCCAACCTCTCACCAAAGGCTTTTGCTGTAATTTTTGTTGTCGAGGCAGCCTTTAACTCCTCATACATCTGCCCAATGGATAAAAGCCGTTCAAAAGTGCTTAAATCATCGCGCTTTTCATTTTCGCGAAACCGCAAAACAAGCATGGTAAACGTGCTTTCAAGCCCTGACCGCCCTTGTTGAGAGGCTAGAACCGCGCGCACAGGGCGGCCTAATTGCCTTGCGGCCTCACAACGGCGCCGACCAGCCAAAAGCAAAAATTGAACGCGTTCAAGATTTTTCGGATCCAGTGCATCTGGCTGCCAATCAGGGTCTTGCGGCCACACAAGAACCGGTAAATCCTGCCCGTTTTCACGAATACTTTCAACAAGAGATAAAAAACTTTCCTGCTGCATCCAGTCGGCGCGCCGGTCACTGCCAATTGGGTCGCTTATCATTTCTGGATCAATATCTAAAACATAATCGCCCGATAAAATGGCTTTGGAAAAATTTGCCCGCGCTTCATCCAAATCTGATTGCGTTTGCGCCAAAGCCCCTGCCTTCCAGGCGCTGCCAACACCACCGCTGCCGCTTGTAAAAGCAGAAGAGGCAAGGGGGGAGGGCGGGGAGGAGGGGAGGGAGGAAGCAGAGGGAAGGGGACTTACCTCATCTTTTGGATCTGAAAGACCTTTTTTTTGCGCTTTATTTTGCGTCTCTAACGTGCCTTCCTTAGCAGATTTTATATTTTTGATAAGAGAGCGTTTAATACCTCTGGCCATTATGCATCTTCCCCGTCATCTTGATAAAACGCATCCATCCATTGATCCGCATAGCCGCGCTCCAGCCCAGGCCAAAGCCGGCTGATCAGTGCATCATTAACCGCATCCGCATTTTCAATAAACCGGTCAATCCCTTTACGCTTACCTGGCGTATCAGCTTGATATTCATAAACCGATTGATACATATCCGATGCATTGGAAATTGAATCAGAACGCAGATAAAAGACCGGCAAAACTTCGGCTGGGCAATATTCTAAAAGATTGGCAATTTGGTTGATGTCCTGATTATTGGTACGCTGCACAATGGTGGGCAATAACATGTTGGCGCCAGCGCCAATATCCAGCCGCTCATTTTTTAAAATCTGCCGTATCATCCCCAAAAGCCCGTTAACGAATGTTGAAAGGGTTGCAATATCAAACCCTTTCATTGTTTGGGGTATCACCAAAGAGGTGGAAGCAATAATATTATTCAACTGAAAAAGGGTGAGGGCGGGCTGATAATCTATAATAATACAGTCCAGCGTTTCATTAAGCGCGCTTTCAAGCTTTTGTTTGTTAACGCGGCCTTCTTCAACAAGGTCTTGCGGCGCGGTGAGGGGAGGGTGATGGTCTCTCCAACGTTCAATCGCATCGCGCAAATAGCGATAAAACGCTTTGCCTTTCGGCCGCTCACTCACCAGACGGGCAATTTGAATTTCCCCTTCCGATGTTTCCCCATGGGCTGGCACAAGGCGAATGCCTGGCCATTGGGTTTTTAAAAAGAAACGATCAAGCACTGCCGGTTCATGGTCGATATAAGGGGCCTCATTACTGGCAAAAAGCCCCGCGAAATCCACCATGGAGGGCGTGTTTTGGGTTGGCATAGCAGACAAACCCTCGCCCCCGACAAAATAAAGCGTAAGCGTGCTTTGTGGATCCGCGTCCATAATGCCAACGCGCATGCCGTAATGCAGGCTCAAATATTGCGCAAAATGCGCCGCCGTTAAAGATTTGGCGGTGCCGCCTTTCTGGCTTGCAAAAGAAATAACGGGCAGGGGGTCTTCCCGCTTTCGCCAAGCCAGATAATCATAAGGGCGTTTGGCACTGCCGGCCAAAAGCGCGCGCATATGCATGAGCTCATGAACGGTAAAAACCCGCTCACGCCCCACATAGGCGCCGGCTGGAAAATCTTCATTCTGGCGGGAAAACTTTTGTAGATAAATAACGCTGACATTTAAAAACCGCGCACATTGCCGCATCGACCAGGTGCGTTGTATGCGCGTCTTCAAGGTCATTTCCTTGTTAACGGAAACCATGGTTTTATCAAGCCCTCTTGATAGTTCCGTTAAAAACTGTTCCAAATTACCGCTCATAACCTGCTTTAGCCCTATTCAACTTGATTACCCCTTTAAACCCACCCGCTTAATTTTATTAAAGGGCAGGGCGCCATAGATCGCAATCAAGAAACCAACCTGAACCAAGAATCGATTCTTGTTCATTGTATAATGATTTGTGAATAAATGTGAAGAGAATATATTACTATGATAAAAAAGACTATGATTATGGACTTTAATGGCACAGAAAATCTCATTTCCATTTTTCTTGAATGCGTTCAAGATTTTTGAAATTGCTTAAATGAACGAACAAATAAATCGACTTATGCATTAAACGAGAAATTAATAAAACCAGAAATTTTATAACTGTTCAAAGCAGAAATACAAAATTATATTACATAATAAAATATCCTGCACCCGCACTCACATCTGCCACCACAGTTACCACCAAGTAATAATGCGCCTCATTGACTAACTGGTAATCAGTCATTCTTCACCAGCAATACAAATTCATTCAGCATCAAAATGGTTTTCATCCAAGTGATTTCTTTTCTATTTTTTATTTCAGTAATTATTACCAATGTAGCAGCATCTCCGCTGCACTTATGCCAACCACCAGTATGCTTTTGCCCAAACCAGAATTTTTTTCATATCGTCACTATTCGCATTACAGATAAATCAACAAAACTTGTTGATTTAACAGCTGAACAATTCAAAGCGTTAATGAAACAAACTATTCAAGAAGCCAATTCAAGCGCTTTACAAACAACCAATCAGGTCGTTTTAACCATTGCAGGCTTCACTCTTATCATCACAACAATGATGGCCTTCATAAGATGGATTAACAATCATATAACGATACAGCTAATATGACCTCCTCAATAAAAGATAGAGATGTTTGTAGTTTTCAATCTCTTACCTGCCGCAAGGCACAAGCAAAGAAATAAGAGATTAAATACTACAAACATCTCTATCCTGCCAAACCGCCAATTAAAAAAATAAACGATCATTGAACACATATAACGACAGATCCAATATCCTGCCTCATTTACTCACTCACAGAATTGAATTAATGTGAGTGAGAGGATTGATACCAAACCAAAATCTCAGCCCCATAACCAACACAAACAAAATGGCACAATCTCTCAAAGATCAATATGCATACACAATACGTATGAGTGAAAAAAATGACCGAAATAATGATAAAAATTACAAAAAATTCAAACATTTAGAGAATCAATTAAACAAGTTGGAAGATGAAGTTGATGCCTTATGCCAAAAAGTCCCCATTGATACTAAGGGTAACCCCAGGCATGACAATTATCACGACCAGACCTATTACAATAATAGTCAAAAGAAAAATTTCGAGCTCATCTATTATGCCCTTAGAAATGTGCAAAAAGATAATCCGGATATGAATGCAGATGATTTGACCAAGGCGCTTCAAAACGAAGTTGAATTAATACCAGATTTAATTGACATAAGAGACAACAGGTTAAAAAAGATTGCTGAAAAATTTGTTGCAATTCAAGAAAAACGTATTGAATTAGCAAAGGCATAATATCAAGTTTTTGATCTGGCCTTTATTGCTTAAAATGCCCTTTCAATAAAAACTTTTAATAAAAGATATAGAGACTTGTAGTGTTCATCTCTTATCTGCCGCAAGGCACAAGCAAAAAAATAAGAGATGAACACTACAAATCTCTATATCTTGCCAAACTTACCCATTAATAAGAGAAATAACAACAGAATACCTAAACGATTATTAAATGCATCAAACGACAGATCCAATATCCTGCCTCACTCAATCATAAATTAAATGAATGCAAGAGAGAGGATTGATCCCAAACCAAAATCTCAACCCCATAACCAACACAAACAAAATGGCACAATCTCTCAAAGATCAATACGCATGCACAAGACGTTTGGCGGATAAAATCAGACGTGAAAATATTGCAAATAACCAAAACCGCAAAACGTTGGAAAATGAAATAAAGAAATTGGAAAAGGAACTTGATGCCTTATGCCAAAAAGTCCCCGTTAATAATAAGGGTAACCCCAGGCATGCCAATTATCACGAGCACGTCTATTACAAGAACAGTCAAAGCAATAATTTCAGGTTCATCTATAATCTGTTTAGAAATGTGCAAATAAAAAATCCGGATATGGATGCGGATGATTTAAGCAAGGCGCTTCAAAACGAAGTTGAATTAATACCAGATTTAATTGACATAAGAGACAACAGGTTAAAAAAGATTGCTGAAAAATTTGTTGCAATTCGAGAAAAACGTATTGAATTAATAAAGGCATAATATCAAGTTTTTGATCTGGCCTTTATTGCTTAAAATGCCCTTTCAATAAAAACTTTTAATAAAAGATATAGAGATTTGTAGTGTTCATCTCTTATCTGCCGCAAGGCACAAGCAAAGAAATAAGAGATGAACACTACAAATCTCTATATCCTGCCAAACTTACCCATTAATAAGAGAAATAACAACAGAATACCTAAATAATTATTAAATGCATCAAACGACAGATCCAATATCCTGCCTCACCTTAATCCTTTAAAACGAGAGAGCTATGAGTAATAATTTCCAACTCAAAATTCAACTATTCAACACTCAGCTATGACAGGCAAAAATAACAATCAATTTTTCTTTAAATTACACAACCCTAAAGAATTGGATGATCAATTTTATAGCGCTAATCGAACACTTCCAAAAGAGGACGCCGATCTTATTCGTGCGGCGAAAGATCTTCTAGAACAGATAAAAAAGCATAATTTAAGCAAACACAAAAATCTTAAAGAATTAAAGCTTCTTACACATAACCTTATCGTTGCGACAAAGAATAGGGAACTTTCCAGCAAACTAGTTGTAATAAGTCATTTATATCAAGAATATCTTAAAGTGAAAAAACGTGCTCAAGAACTCATTAAACAAAAAACAGAGACCGGCTCTTTCTAAATACGTTAACAGATTAAATAAAGTGGTTTTTAAACATCCCTTAAATTTGTAGTTTTTAAAAATTTATATGCGGCAAAGAATAAGCAAATAGATAAATTTTTAAAAACTACAAATTTAACATTCCTGCCAAAGTTACCCATTAATAAATATTCCATAACATAAATTACGCGCTCAATTTTTTGCATTTGGGCACTGTCTATTCCCAAATGCGAAAAACTAGTATTTCCAATGCTTATAGGAAAGGAAGGTTTCAGTTGTCGAGATCGCGCGCGATCTTGGCCGTCATCACTCAACGGTTTATCGTGAGATACAGCGTAACAGTTACTTTGAAGAGGACGATCACAAGATGAACGGTTATTATCCTGTGAATGTACAAGAATACTATCGACGCAGACGTCAGAGTTTACAGCTGTTTGAGCAGCATCCAGATTTAAAGTCGTTTGTCGTTGAGAAATTGAAATCGTATTGGTCACCGGATCAAATTGCAGGTCATCTGAAACGCATTGGAATATCATGCGCTATGAAATCTTCGCGTTTGGGGGAGAGATGTCACTTATATTTATACATGAACATATAATTTAAGCGACATATACATATATCCTGCATAACAATAACATTAAGTACTTAATATTTAAATATAACTAATATCAATAATCACTTTAAAAATTTCAATTCATCTTATCAATCAACAATCAACAATCAACAATGAAAACTAAAGTAGGCGCAAGTTCAAATATTGATGTTGAAACAACAGCAACCTCTTGTATTATTGGTATAATCAATAAAATGCTGAAATCAACTGATGTAAGCCATACATCTGAGATATATTGGGAAATAATTAATTTATATAAGAAAAATGGTAAAACTGGAAATATCGAAGAAGAAATTATTAATATTATTCATGGAGATGCGAATAATATAAAAATGGAATCAATCAATGATAGGAATCAAAAAGTGAAAACAATAGTTGAGAAATTAAAAGAAATTCATACAGATCCCAATAAATGATTAAAGTAAATTATCGTTAAATTAGTAATATATGAAAGTGTCATTTTAAAATTATAGATGCTACAAGATACAAGTAAATTGATAATTTTAAAATGACACTTTCATATATCCTGCTATATCTACTATATCTATAATTAATCCCAATCCTGCTATATCTACTATATCTATAATTAATCCCAATCCTGCTATATCTACTATATCTATAATTAATCCCAATCCTGCTTATAAGCCATGAATGAATTTAAGAAATATATCAATAAATCATGAAATATAATTACTTTACTACTTAATTAATAATCCTGTCTCCGTTCATTATTCGCATAATATTATAAAATATGCACGATAAGCCTATTCTATCATTTTCCTCACAGCAAAACACACCACATTATTCACCAATCTCAAACAGCCTTTGCAAAACAACAATCATGGTTTTATCACGTGCTGAAATTCAAGCGCTACCTGGTACTCAAACTGTAATTAATATTTGCAGATCTTTTTTGAATTTAAGTACTTTAGAAAAGCAAACTCAATTTTTGAAAGACCAAGGCATTAAAAACGCCAATGTTCAAGATGTTATATCTGCTGTGAAAAATTGTGTCGATGTTTTAACGAACGATGAACCATCAACCCTAATGAATAAGACATTCAAAATCGCCGTTACTGGATTAACTATAAGTCTCGTCAATTTTGTAATCCATAATGCAACAAGTAATAATATTGAAAAACTTAAGAAAGTCATGAAATTGGTAATACAAAGAGCAGATCAAGATGCAAATCAACGTGATAATTCAGGCTCAAGCTCTAATCGTAATTAATTATTAAAATATAAATCATGCAATATTTTTATTTTTAATAATTTACAATAATTATTTATTTACATTAAGGAGTAAAATAAATAATTTGTAGTTTTAAAATTAATTATTAAAAGTAACGATTAAAACTACAAATTATAAATCCTACAAGTAATAATAAATAAAAACTAAATAAGTTTAATCAAAAAATATAAACAGTGCTACTTTATTATATATCCAGCTGCTGCTGCTGCATCTATAATTTACCACTATAATTTAAATATCGAATGATTTATCACCACCAAGAAAAATTATCGAATAACTATCAATTAAATCAACCATGAATCAAGGACAATCAAACACGGATCAAGAACATATAAGAAAAAAACGAAAAGTCTATTCAACAGAAATGATAGACTTATCTAACGCTATCAAAGCAATAATAACCGATTTAACTGGAGAGACTAAATATGGAGAAGTCCAAGAAATATATTCCAAACTTATCAGTATACAAGAAAATAGAATAAACCATAACGACACCAAAGTAAAGGATAATCTATTTCAAGTATTATTAAAACACAAAGGTAAACTTTTAATAGAAGATACAAACACTATTAAAGATAAGGTAAATCAAATTATTTCATTACTCAAAAGAATGGATAAAATAGTTAAAGAAAATAGACAATTTTTACCATAATTAAAAAATTGTAGTTTTTAATTATTAAATGAGAGAAACAATCTTGTTTATAATTAAAAACTACAATTTTTATATCCTGCTATATCTAGCTATATCTAGCTATATCTAGCTATATCTAGCTATATCTAGCTATATCTATAATTAATCCCAATCCTGCTTATAAGCCATGAATGAATTTAAGAAATATATCAATAAATCATGAAATATAATTACTTTACTACTTAATTAATAATCCTGCCTAAATATATAATTTATCATTACAATTTAAATATCGAATGATTTATCACCACCAAGAAAAATTATCGAATAACTATCAATTAAATCAACCATGAATCAAGGACAATCAATCCAACAAAATACAAACTATTCAAGAAGTATGGCCAATTTGGTTAATTATATCAAAAAAATAATAAAAAAATTAACTGGAGAAACTGATGAGGGTGAAATCGAAAAACTATACAGTAACCTTGTTATTATTCATGGAAATCTAAGTAATTTAAGCACAAGCAAGGTGAAAAATGATATCTCTCAAGAAATAATCAACCACAAGGATAAAACTGTAAAAACAGACACAAACACCATTAAAGACGAGGTAGACGAAATTATTTCATCATTCGATAAAATGGATAAAGTAATTGCTGAAAATCATTGAAATATATTCTCATTATAAAATTTGTAGTTTTTAATTATTAAATGAGAGAAACAATCTTGTTTATAATTAAAAACTACAAATTTTATATCCTGCCATTTACCGCCATTTACCGCGATAACAATAAAATTTCAGCCAAGCACGCATAGAGCTAAAGCACTATAAAATGATTATGAATTTTAGCTATACTCTAATTGTTTTCGGCTTAAGCTTTTCTTCTTACGCGAGTTTTATCCCATAAGTGAAGTCACTTATGGGAAACACGCTCTAAATGATGCTCATTTTATAAGGCTTACGCTATAGAGAGCTGCCCCCTCTCTCATCCTCATCTTTTATGACATTCTGCCGTAAAAACTTCTTTCCAGGTGCAGGTCGCCCGTTTTTTGTTTTTCAACAAGACCGCGCAAATAACCGCCAGGTGATTTAATGGACCCTTCGCTATATTTATCAAAAATCAGCGCAATGGAGGCAGAAGCAGCCAGCGGTCCCATGGCTTCTTGTGAGTTTTGCCACGCATCATAAGAAATGCCGGCAATGGCCCTGGCCTTATCAGCAAATTGATGGAAATCCCGCCAGTCTTTTAGATAAAAACCCAATTCACGGCTTAGATTTGCAAAATGTGGACAGGAAATCATAATCGTTTCAAGGTTAAGAGAACTGTTTTTTGAATGGTATGCCGCTTCTTGATTTTCAAGCGCTATTTCACCATTCTGTTTTTCTTTTTCATTACAAAATTTACTTATATTTTTAAGTTCATTTGTAACTTGTATAGACCTGCCGTTTTGGTGGCCCATGGGTGCCATATTTTGAAAATTCTTGTTTGTTTTCATGTTTTGCTTTTTTATCGCCTCATCTGTTTCAAACACTGTGGCGGCTTCTTCAAAAACAAATTCAAGCTCTTTCTTTAAGGCCTTAAAAGCATCCAGCAGATCTAAAAGCTGTGCATTATTGTTTTGTAGATTTCTTTGTTTACATGACAAAGCCTCAACCAAGCGCTCATAATCGGCCCGAAAACGGCTAATAGAAGCTTTCGGCGCTGTTTGGCGCATTTTATCAAGCAAAGCCCAAACGGTACGGCGTTGAATGGTTATATGGCGCTTGAGTGATTTTATAAAATTCCGCTCTGCCACCAATTCTTCATAAAGCGCGTTAAATTCTTCAGATCGGGCTGCAAGGGGGGCAAGGTCAAAACCATAAGCCTCTATAATGTAGCCGTTTTCATTGCGCCGGCCATAGCGTTGGCCATTGGCGCTATCTTTCACCCAAATCAGCCCGTTTTCAATAAGCAAGCGCAGGTGCCGCCTCAAAGCTGTTAGGGAAAAGCCCGTCTGTTCCATCAAATAAGCATTGGAAGCCCATACAAGCGGCCTTTGGCCTGCTTCCCAGTCTTTCTCCTGTGTGAAGGAGACTAAAATATCAAGAAGCAAAATATCTGCAGCTTTCAGGCCAAGGGGGTTTGCCACCCGTTTAAAGGCCACAATCGCCTTTGTTTTAGAGATAGCAAGTGCCTCACCGATTTTGGCATAACGCTCTGCCTGCAAAAGTTCCGGCGTTTGTAAACGCCATCCAGTTGTGGTCATTTTGTTACCTTTCCAAGGGATAAAGGCAAAGAAAAAGCGTTCGCCAATGGTATTTTCCATTGACAAATGACCCGTTGAGCGTTATCTAAAAGATGCGAGTATTTCAGACAGGCTCTTTTCCAGAAGGAAAAAGGGCTTTTCTTTTGCCTTATTGAAGGTTTATTTCAATTTATAAAACCGTATTGGCATATGGGTTTTTGAAAGCGCTTTTGCTTCACTCCATTCTTATTCTCCTGTTTATTGTTTTTCTCTTATTGTGTGTGTTTTATCGGCGGCAACAGCGCGCACCAGGTCTACCAGCGCACCGCCAACATCATCAATGGCATGACGTGCTGCTTTATAGGCCCGCCGTGGCGCCTCACCTGCTTCCAAATCATAAAGCGTTTTTGCACCGGCAAAATGTGGAGCAAAAACCGCGTCACACATAAAAACGGGGTGCAAAACATCACCTTGAAACAAATGCCGCACCAAAGCCGCTATTTGCGCCTGCTCTTCATTAAGCGACCCATTGTTTGAACCGGCAATTAAATAGCGTAAAAATCCTTTGGGGCGTTCCATGGCAGGCTTAAACTTGCTTGATGATTTTTCATCATGAAAAATTTCATGAAACGATGTTCCCATCATTAAAAGATATTGCATCAAGGCTGAAATAGAGGCCGTTTTGGGCGCGAGGGAAAAAACAAGCCCTGTTGCCATTTCCAGCACTTCATAACAAAGGGGATTTAAAAGCCCTGCCGTATCAATAAGCACCAGATCATAATTATGGCCCACCTTTTGAAGAAGCGCTTCAAGCCCCTCTTTTCTGCCTGTTTGATATTGCCTGCCTGTTTGATAAGAAACCAGATCAACCCCATCAAAATAGGTTTTGCAAATGGAAGCCTGTTCCAGATTTAAAGGGCGGCTGGTAGACGGCGTGTTAAAAATAGCCGAAAGGGTTCCAGCAGGGTTTAAATCAAGGGCTAAGACGCGATAGCCTTTAAGGGCAAAATATTGCGCCAGATGCGCGCATGTCATCATCGGCATCTGGTAATCTGGAAAACTAACAATCGTTAGAATTTGCAACAGGCCATCTGCCTTTCGATGGGGCCTTTGGCAAAGATTTTCCGCATGGGTCTGGTTTGAAAAATAATCCCTTATTTCATTAATCTGTTTTAATGTGTATGCGCGGTGATTATTGGCAAGCCTTTTGGGCCTTGGCCCCTTTCCTTCCAGATCCAGTGTACGCAATGTTGATTGCCCAAGACCGGTTAGCTGCGCCACCTCCCCCGTTGTAAACAAGCGCAAGGATTTGGGTTTTGCTTGTGAATGGCTTTTCAGTCTTGCAAAATTTTCCAGAAGACTTTCCCCATGGGGTATAAACTTGTCTTCAAAACAGCAAGAATATCCCTGCTCAACATCACTTAACACTATCCGCTCCCACCTTGGGTTATGACGGCATGATTTGCCTGTAACCCTTAATAGACGTCATGAGTCGTACAATATTATGGAGAAAATCAAAAAGATTTAGACCTCTTGAAATTTAAGGTAAATTTGCATCATCTTATTGTTTTTTAAAAATTATTTAAAATAGCATGGAAAAAATAAAATATTTAATTTTTAAATGAATGCGCAATATGGCGAAGAAAAAGCCTAAAATAAGGCGTCAAAATAAGAGTATATATACGATTATACACCTAAATTTTTTATTTTTTGATCTTTTGCACATTTGCATTTTTCAACATATAGATAAACCACTTTAAAATGATAAAGTATTTTATCTATATCTTTTTATTTGCGCTCATCTTTTCTTTTAAAAGGAAAATCATTTTAAAAGGATTACGCTTTTTATTTGCGCTCAGCTTTTCTTTTAAAAAGAAAATCATTTTAAAAGGATTACGCTATATCGATAAAACAAAGCCAAAGGAAAAGAGATTGAAAAGAACACATTGAAAAAACCACAAATCCATATATCCTGCCGCCGCCGCTGTTGCTATCACCCTATAAGGACCGGATGAAAACAGACAATTTCAACTATTGCCTTTTCCAATCACACACACAGTCAACTAAACACATACAGTCACAATGGGTTTATCAATCGAACAAATTCGTAGCGCCCCTGCGGCTAGCTCAGCTATCGAGTTCTGCAAACAATTTAACAACGAAGCCGATCTACTTAAGAGAGCAAGCATGATTGGAATTAAGGATATTGAAAACAATAAACTAAAACAAATCGTTGAATTTACGAATATGTGCGTTGTATTATTAAGTGGTGGTGAGCAAACTGCGACTATGCGACGTATCGTCCGTATGGGAACCGCCATTACTGTCTTTGGTAGCTTCACCGCTCTTGCTCAATTAATCAATCCAACTAATTACAAGAATATAAAAAATCTTCTCCTCAAAATTGCCAATTTTCTAGACAAAAACTTAACAGTGAAAAAAAAAAG
Source organism: uncultured Alphaproteobacteria bacterium (assembly GCA_938034375.1). Lineage (GTDB taxonomy): Bacteria > Pseudomonadota > Alphaproteobacteria > Rhizobiales > JACESI01 > JACESI01. The sequence goes on from CALHLB010000070.1 coordinate 27,683, forward strand.
CAGTGACGGCAGTGACGGCACTGCAGGCAGCAGCAGTGGCAGTGGCAGTGGCAGTGGCACCGGCACTAGCCGCAGCAACGGAAAAGAGTAAACCGCCTTTACTAAGAAAACCGTCAAATTTACCTTTTTATTTTCTAGTTTAGTCAAGAAACAAGGTTTTAGTGTTTTCTTTTAAATGGATACTACAATAAAGATATTATCCCCTCCCTTTTAAACGTCCTTATACAAAAGATATTATAAAGTGTCTTTATTAAACATTATACATACCGCGAGGTACCAGCAACCCGATAATGTTTAAAACGACACTTTATATTATCCTGCCAAACAAAATAAATATACTTCAAATAAAAAACTTATAAATTTTACGACTAAGTATATTACATTGTAATATATCCTGCCAACATCATTCACCAACATCATTACACTAACATCATTACAATTTGCATAAAAGTATCAGGTAATAGAATGCAGAAGACTTTCTTATCATCAAGCAACCTCTAACAACCATTGAACCAAATAGAACTTTTCCAACAAGGCAATCAAACATCAAAACTTCTATAAAAATGACAAGTCATCATGCAATGAATGATCTAACTTTTTCTAATCCACATATTCCTGATTTAGATGTTTCCGTTCTAAACATGGAATTATGCGAGGAAGTAAAAAAAGTCGCCAATTCTAGTGAAATAGAAGATTATATAAAAAATTCTACGAACGGATTAAAAGCAGTTCAAGCTTACTTGAATAACGAATTCGTTACAGAATATACCATGGACGAACTTTTTATCGTTTATGCTGCGGCTCAACCAACCGCCCCATTAAAAAACATCGTTGTTCAATCTGCAGGAGTTATACCTAGACTTGTTATAACTCAAGAAGTTCCAATGCATCTACAAAAATGTATCGGAACCTTCTTATATTATAGGTCTATATCAATTAAATTTTTAACTTAGTATAAAGTGTCGTTTTAAACATACCGTGCCGCGAGGCACCAGCAAACGGATAATGTTTAAAACGACACTTTATACTATCCTGCTACTAAATAAATCACAATCAAATAAATCACAATCAAATAAATCACAATCAAATAAATCACAATCAAATAAATCACAATCAAATAAATCACAATCAAATAAATCACAATCAAATAAATCACA
>CALHLB010000071.1 GCA_938034375.1 uncultured Alphaproteobacteria bacterium
TGTTTCAGCGGGCGCACTATTACCATCATTATTGGTAATAAGCTCCTTGCCAAGATCAACATAGTCATCAATATCTTCAGGCAATATTTCAATAAGTGCATTTGCCATCTTATCTAGAAAAGGTTTTGTTTTTGCTTGTGAAATCCAGTTTGGTTGGGCTTCAGGGGCAAGCCAGTTGAACATGCCTATGGCAACTACGAAAAGTAAAATACCACGCGCTGCACCAAAAATAAAACCAAGGGTTCGATCAAGCGCACCAATGGAACTGTCAATAATAAAATCGGAAATTCGCATTGTTATATAGCTAACGATAACCAAGACTATTAGAAAAACAATCCCAACAGTTATAATGAGGGCTATTGTATCATTTTCAATGTAGTTTTTTATTAATGGCGTTAATGGATTGTTTTGATAAAGGGCAATTGCAAGACCGGCGGCAGCAGCTGCCATCCAGGAACCAACAGATAATACCTCTCTAGAAAAGCCGCGAACCATAGCTAAAATAGCTGAAAGGAGTACGACCAAAATGACCACGATGTCTAAAATAGCAAAATTCATGAAGCGCCCCGTTTATCCTGATATATCACGCGCGATTTTCAAGGGTTTTAACAATTTTGCATCTTTCTACAAGTTTTTTAAGCAATTAGACAGTGTACAAGGTAAAAAATACGGAAAATATCCTTAAATTAGTGCAATTATTTTCTGTTTTATTCTTTATTGGCGTTTTTTGTTAAAATTTCAGCAACCAACTCTCTCAAGTTTTCAAGGGCGATGGTTTTATCAAGGTCACTTTTTGGGGCTTTTTCTGGCAAGGGCGGCATATAGGCTTTTGTGAAACCGAGTTTGGCCGATTCTCTCATTCGTCCGGCTGCATGAGAAACAGGCCTAACAGAGCCTGAAAGACTTACTTCACCAAAATAGACGGCCTCTTTTTCAAGCGCAACATTGGCAAGAGAGGCGGTTAGGGCGGCAGCTATTGCCAGATCTGCTGCCGGTTCAGATATCTTCATGCCCCCTGCAACATTTAAGTAAACGTCATGTCCTCCAAGGCGCACCCCACAATGGGCATCAAGCACTGCAAGTATCATGGCAAGACGGGCTGAATCCCAGCCGACAACAGCACGTCTTGGTGTGCCAAGTTGCGAGGGGGAAACAAGTGCCTGTATTTCTACAAGAAGCGGTCGTGACCCCTCCATGCCTGCAAAAACAACGGCACCAGGGGCAGTGTTGTTACGCTCGCCCAAAAAAAGTTCTGAAGGGTTATGCACTTCCCTCAGCCCTTTGCCTGTCATCTCAAAAACACCAATTTCATCAGTTGGGCCGAAACGGTTTTTGACAGCTCTTAAAATGCGAAACTGGTGGGCGCCTTCACCTTCAAAATATAAAACGCCATCGACCATATGTTCTACAACGCGCGGGCCAGCTATTTGCCCTTCTTTGGTGACATGGCCAACCAAAATAATTGTTGCCCCCGATTTTTTCGCGTAACGTATCATGGCCTGGGAAGAGGCGCGAACCTGGGTTACTGTTCCTGGCGCTGATTCTGCCTGTTCTGTCCAGAGCGTTTGAATGGAATCAATAATAACAAGGGCAGGGTCTTTTTCATTTTCAAGAGTTGCCAGAATATCTTCCACGCTGGTTTCTGCCCCAAGGCGCACTTTCGCTTCTGAAAGGCCAAGGCGTTGCGCGCGTAATCGCACCTGGTCAATTGCTTCCTCACCCGAAATATAAACTATTTTATGACCTTTATTGGCAAGGTGACTGGCTGCTTGTAATAAGATTGTCGATTTACCAATGCCGGGGTCACCACCGAGCAAGAGAGCCGAGCCACGAACAAAGCCTCCTCCCGTCACCCTGTCTAGTTCTGACATGCCTGTTATAGTGCGTGGGGCTTGATCGGTTTCACCATCAAGTGAGGTGAGTGGAATGACACGGCCTTTTCTCAAGGGTTTGCCCGGACCGCCGCCGATGCCTGCAACTTCAACATCTTCAATAAGAGTATTCCACTCGTTACAGGAATCACATTTTCCCTGCCACTTGTTGGAGACCGCGCCACAATTTTGGCAAATAAAACGGGATTTAACTTTTGCCATCAGGTACCTTTAAAAATTTTCATAGAGACGCTCATAGCGGCGTCCCAGGCCTGTTAAAAGCTCATAATCTATGGTGCCAGCGTGATTTGCAACTTCAGATATGGAAATATTGGAACCAAAAAGTTCAATATAGTCCCCCTGATTTATTGTCGGAATATTGCTTACATCAACGGCAATCATATCCATTGAGACGCGACCAACAAGAGGTACATAATATCCGTTTATATAACCACTTGCACCTTTAAGATCTTTTGTTGAGCCTGCTTTTCTAATATAGCCATCGGCATAACCAACGCCAAGCGTTGCAATGAGTTTATCCTTGGGGACGATTTCACTTGCGCTATAGCCAACGCTTTCATTGGCCTTTACTTCCCGTAATTGTAAGATTTTTGCCTCAGCTTTCACAACCGGTTTCATTGGATTTTGGTCAATATGACAATTTAGGGCGGCGCCGCCATAAAGCGCAATACCTGGGCGGGCAAGGTTGAAATGAAATGAGCTATCATTGAAAATACCAGCAGAATTGCACAGCGATACCGGCATATCTGGTATTAGAGCTGAAATTTCCTGCATTGTTGAAAGTTGATCGGCATTCATTGGAGCTTGCGGCATATCACCACAGGCTAAATGGGTCATGAGAAGGTTTAAGTTGAGTTTTTCAATTTCCTCCTCTTTTTTGAGAAAGATTATTGCTTCTTCTTTTCGTAAACCAAGCCGGTTCATACCTGTATCAATATGAAGTGCTGACGGTTTACCTTTTCCATATGTCTTCCAGCTTTCAATATCCTGGAGTGAATTTAAAACAGGCATAAGATTGTAATGATGGTAGAAATTTGCATTTCTATCAATAAAACCTGAAAGTATATAGACTTCTATATTATTCGATAAAGCGCGCACGCGCTGGCCTTCTTGCGGTGTTGCAACGAAAAATGTTTCACAGCCAGCAGCCATTAAAGCAGGAACAGCTTTTTCAATTCCAATACCATATGCATCAGCCTTAACAACGCTGGCACATTTTGTACCACTTTTAGAGACTTTATCCTGCAAAAAAGACCAATTATATTTTAGAGCTTCAAGATTGATAAGAAGCTTACCACAATAAGGTGTTGTTATTGTCATTATGGGTCTCTGTCTTTAGAAATACTTGTATTTGTTAAAAATTATCCGGTAGGCGCGAAGGGTCTGCCAGGTCGGAAAAGCGCGTATATTGCGGAGTGAAAGAAAGGGGTACAGTGCCTGTTGGGCCGTGACGCTGTTTGGCAACAATAACCTCAGCGATACCACGTGATTTTTCAATTTTTGTATACCAGTCTGCATAAGAGGGGTCATCTTGTGGCGGCTCTTTATTCTGTAAATAATATTCTTCCCGGTATATGAACATGACCACATCAGCATCTTGTTCAATGGACCCTGATTCCCGCAGATCAGAAAGTTGAGGCCTTTTATCATCGCGACTTTCAACCGCGCGTGAAAGCTGAGAAAGGGCGATTATGGGGGTATCCAGTTCTTTTGCCAATGCTTTTAGGCCTGTTGTAATTTCTGTAATTTCCTGCACGCGGTTGCCGTTATTTTTTGCACTACCGGTCATGAGTTGCACATAATCTATAATGAGTAGATCAAGCCCTTGCTGGCGTTTAAGGCGGCGGGCGCGGGTTGAAAGTTGTGCAATTGAAATACCCCCTGTTTGATCGATGAAAAGGGGTTTGGATTGCATATCCTGGACGGCATAGGTGAGTTTGTCATATTCTGCCGGTGTAATTTCACCGCGTCTGATTTTGGAAGAGGATACTTCTGCCTGTTCTGAAATGATGCGGGTTGCCAATTGTTCTGCCGACATTTCAAGCGAGAAGAAACCAACGCGCCCCCCGTTTTTCGCTTTTATTGTGCCATCTACTTGTGTTTCTGGTTCAAAGGCAGCGGCTACATTATAGGCAATATTGGTTGCAAGCGATGTTTTACCCATGCCAGGGCGGGCAGCCAGAATTATCAGATCAGATGGTTGAAGCCCTCCCATGCGGCGGTCAAGATCTGTTAAACCTGTTGCATATCCAGAAAGCTGCCCTTCACGCTGGTAGGCTGCTGCAGCCATTTCAACAGATTGGGTAAGGGCATCGCCAAAATTGACAAAACCTTTGGAGCCACTTCCTGTTTCAGCGAGGCTGAATAGTCTTTTTTCGGCCTCTTCAATCTGGTCACGCGTAGGCACATCGGATGGGGCATCATAAGAGCGATTGACTATCTCTTCACCCACTTCAATGAGAGAGCGGCGCACAGCCAAATCATGAATGGCGCGGGCATAATCGATGGTGTTGATTATGCTGGTTGCTTCAGCCGCCAAATGAGCCATGTAATGCATGAGGGACATGTCGCCCACTTTTTCATCTGCAGGCAAAAAAGTTTTCAGCGTAATAGGGTTGGCAATTTTGTCCATGCGGATAATCTTGCCGGCTTCTTCATAAATCAGACGGTGAATGGGTTGATAAAAATGCTCTGCTTTTAAAAAGTCTGATACACGGTCATAAGCGCTGTTATTAACAAGAATAGCCCCTAAAAGTGCCTGCTCAACCTCAATATTAGAAGGAGCCTGGCGGAAATTTTCCAATTTCTTATCATCATTGATAGGTGTGAGTTTTGTTACAGGTTCCATTCTTATTCCTTGTTGTCGTGACCTATGGTCATAACTGTTAATGAAGCCAAGACAAAGTAGATTCTTTTTTATTATAGCAGTGGATAAGTGTGGGGAAAATATGCCCGTAAAACATAATGTAGCTAAAGCACGGTTAAATGACGATCATTTTGAAATATTTGCGCTAATTTTAGAGCATATAAAAAGATGATAAAAAGAAACCCTTGCCTTTAATTGAAAAAGCAAGGGGTATAATTTTAGCGCATTAAAGTTTACGCTTGTGAAGCTGATTCTTCGATTTCTTCACCTTCAGTACCTTCTTCCTCTCCGCGAGGGGCTTCTTCTTCAAAGAAATCATCCATTTCTCCGTCAAAAACTTCTAGGTCAAGTTCGATTTCTTCCCTTTGTGATAGATCTTCACCGGCTGCCTGGCGAGCCGCTTCATCTGATGAACGGGCAACGTTGGCAATGACAGTTACATCAACTTCAGCATGTAGAGAAATGGCAACGGTATGAAGGCCGATTGTTTTTATCGGTTGCTCCATTGCAACTTGAGAGCGTGTAACTGAATAATCGGCTTCATTTAAAACATCTGCAATATCGCGTGCTGAAACTGATCCGTAAAGTTGGCCAGTTTCACCGGCAGAGCGGATAACTTCAAATTTGTAACCATCAAGTTTGTTGCCCAGCTCTTCAGCTTCTTTTTTACGTTCCTGGTTTTGGGCTTCCAGATCAGCGCGCTGTGCTTCAAATTTTAGTTTATTTGCTTCTGTTGCGCGCAGGGCTTTGTTTTGTGGTAAAAGAAAATTTCGAGCATAGCCGTCTTTAACACGGACAATTTCGCCCATTTGTCCTAATTTAGCAACGCGCTCAAGTAAGATGATTTCCATTAGAGTGTCTCCTATTTTATGAAAGTTTTAAGATTTGTCAAGCAAAAATCGGTGCCTGATTTTGAAGAAAAAGTCTGCGATTCCTAATCCCAGAATAAGAAAAATTGGCAAACCAAAAATAATGACAAGTAGGTAGGCTGTGGCCAGCAGAATAGGGCGCATAGGGATTTTTAAGGTAAGAATGTGAAGGCAGTTAAAGCCCAAAAGAATGAAAGCCATGAAAAAGGCACCAATAGCTGTTGCCCCTATATGAGAAAAGGGGACGTCAAGCGTTGTTAAAAGATAACCCACTGAGGGGAGGGCAAAAATCCAGAAAGGTAATTCAGCCCTGTCAAGTGAGATATTGGGACGCTGGTTTTGGCCAGATTTTTTTGCAATTTTATGGGCCAAATGCAAATTACCCCACATTATAAGAAGCCAGACCATAGCCATTGTATAAGGTGTAAGCGCAATCTGTATTCTTAAAGCCTCTTCCATGACCTGGCGGCTTTCAGTATCAAGCTTTGCAAAATCTTTGGAAAATATTTGTAAAGCCTGTTTTGTGAGCTCTTCACTATCAAATTGGGCTAAAATCAATAATCCACCAATTAAAACAGCGCAAATAAGAACAGCCCTTAGAAATATATCATTTATTGGAAACCATTCCACATCTTGGTAAGAGCCTATATTTCTTGAAAGACCTGAACAATGTGCAAGATAGAGAATGGGAAGGCTTATAATAAGGGCGTAAATTGCTGCTGATTCTATGTTTGCAATAAATAAAATTGACAAAGCAGAAAATAAAACCGCAAACAAAGCAGTTTTGCTGCCCCAACCAAAAGCGGCAACGGCGATGGGTAAAGGCGAAAGAGCCATAAAGGGAAAGGCAAGCAAATTACCCGTTAAGCCTGCTGCCAGAAGCAGGACGGAAGTAATGCCGGCTAAAAATGATATGATAATCTGGTTTTGCATTTATAACGCTGTCCCGCTTTGCGGTTAGAACCAAATTTTTATGTTTGGCCCAACTTGTTCTTAAAAATTTGTTGGCACTTCTAAAAAAGAAGCGCCAAAATTCTTTTACTTAATAACATATGGTAAAAGACCAAGAAAACGCGCGCGTTTGATGGCTTTTGAAAGTTCACGTTGCTTTTTCATTGAAACAGCGGTTATCCGGCTTGGAACAATTTTGCCACGTTCAGAGATATAACGCTGTAAAAGACGAATATCCTTATAATCGATTTTTGGGGCATTTGGTCCTGTAAATGGGCATGTTTTACGGCGACGGAAAAAGGGGCGACGTGTTGCCTGTTGTGCAATTTCTACCATAATAATTCTCCTGTATCTTTCTTTTAACCCTTAGCGGTCGCCTCTTGGGCCACGGCCTGGTTTGTCATCACGGTCACGTTTTTGAAGCATGACAGAAGGGCCTTCTTCCAGCTCTTCCACACGGACAGTTTGAAAGCGAAGAACATCCTCATTAATACGCATTTGGCGTTCCATTTCCTGGACAGCATCACTGGGTGCATCAATGTTGAGCAGAGCATAATGGGCTTTGCGATTTTTGTTGATGCGATATGAAAGGGATTTAAGTCCCCAATTTTCAGTTTTTGTAATTGATCCACCTTTTTCAGTGATCAAACCTGAAAAATCTTCAATCATCTGGTCAACCTGCTGGGCTGAAACATCTTGTCTTGCAAGAAAAATATGTTCGTATAAAGCCATGATACGCCTTTCTTTTATTGTTATAACCTCTGCAAGAGCGAAGCCTCATCAACACTTGTCTTGAAAATTAAGAAAGGCCGAATTAAGCACCAGTGGAGAGCGGAGACACGGGAAGTCGGTTTTATGTCAAACCTGCTTAAAAAAGCCTTCCGTTCAGCCCCCATCTTGCAGCTGATCAGC
>CALHLB010000072.1 GCA_938034375.1 uncultured Alphaproteobacteria bacterium
TGTGAGTATAATTACATCTGCAAGCTTTGCATTTATAGCGCTGCTTACCACGAACAATACCGTTTTTGGTGCGGACGGTGCTCCGACATTTGGGACAACTCATAAAATAGCATAACAAATCTATCTATAAGCACCAAGTCCTTTATTTTTATCTTTGTTTGTTGTTGGGTTTCAGACGTATAAGCTTAAAATTGAGCAATCTGTCAATACAGCAATAGGTCATCAAAATACAAGTTTAAGAGTTGCTGCTTCTGTTTTGCAAGCGAATTATCCAAAGGTAAATATTACATAGGATTCAGTTAATAATATTGATCGTATATCAATTTCTGATATTCCTCAATTTGATGATCATAATATGATTGATAATATAGGGCGTATGACTGGTGAAACGGTAACTGTTTTTGCTTGGGATGATGCGACTAAAGATTTTTGGCGTAAAACTACCAATATTGTTAAACCAAATGGTGAGCGCGCTGTTGGCACACCGCTTGGGCAAAATGGTGCCGTTTATCCGGTTCTTACGAAAGGGAACACGTTTCGTGGAGAAGCCGTTATTTTAGGTAAGCCTTATTATACCATTTACGAACCGATCTTTAATGCCAATAATAAAGTTATCGGCATTTTATATGCTGGCGTTGAAAAAAAGCGCGATTGATGCTTTGGCATCAGAGTTTATGGTTAAATTTTCCGTTTCATCTTTAATCGTTTTGCTCGTTGCGCTTGCTGTTTCTATTTTTGTTTTCAAAAAGATTTTGCGTCCGTTTATTTCTTTAGCAATAGTTGCTGAAAATGTTGTCGATGATAAGCTTGAAGAAGCTGTTCCTTATGTTGAGCGCCTTGATGAAATCGGCATTATGGCAAAGGCTATTGCTAATTTAAAGGAGAAAGCGGCTGAACGTAAGGTGCTTTTTGCAACGCAAAAAGAAAGTGAAACGCAAGCAACTGAGCGCCAAAACCGAATCAAAATGATTGTTGAAAGTTTCAGGAGGAATGCTCAAGAGCTATTAAATAGTGTGGATGAAACGACAGCGACTTTGGATAAAACTGCTAATTCTCTGTCTTCCATTGCACAAAGTTCGTCTAGCCAATCAGGTGAAGTTATGACGGCTACAAATGAAGTAAACCAGAACATGCAAACGGTTGCCAGTGCCGGTGAAGAACTTAATTCCTCAATTGGTGAAATTGGTCGTCAAGTAGAAGAAGCAAAAGCTATGGTTGCTTCTACCACCCAAAGAACAAGACAAACCAATGATAAAGTTGAATCTCTTGCTTCTTCAGCAACTAAAATCGGGGAAGTGGTAATACTTATTCAAGCCATTGCAGAACAGACAAACCTTCTTGCGCTTAATGCAACAATTGAGGCTGCAAGAGCAGGAGAAGCTGGTAAAGGGTTTGCTGTTGTTGCCTCAGAGGTGAAGGAGTTGGCAACGCAAACGTCTAAAGCAACGGAAGAAATTTCCGGGCAAATTAATGAAATTCAGCAATCGACCGATGAATCAGCCAAAGCAATGGCTGAAATTGCGACAACAATGGAAGAGCTGAATACATATACAACTACCATTGCCTCAGCCGTGGAACAGCAAGGTGCTGCGACATCTGAAATTTCTCAAAATGTACAATTGGCGGCTCAAAGCGCGAATGTTGTTTCTGATACCATGTCTTCTTTAACCGGTTCTGTGAACGAAACAGCGCAATCTGCTAACCTTGTCCTTTCTGAATCGTCTGATTTAACGGTGAAAAATAATGAACTGAAAGATAAAGTTTCTGCTTTTCTGGATGAAGTTGCAGCTGCCTAATTTGTGTATCGATTGTTGTTATTTAGGCTCCTGCCATTCGGCAGGGGCCTTTTTTGATGGTTTTTCAACCTGCTTTTGCTAATCAAGCTTGACAAGTGGCAGGCGATTGCCCACTCATCTGGCACTTGAAAATTAAGACATTGGAACGGGTAAAGTTTAAAGAAGATGACATTATCTCTTACATTTCCGGGGCAGGGAAGCCAAGCCATTGGTATGGGCAAAGAACTGGCAGAAAATTACGCAGAGGCGAAAGCTGTCTTTGATGAAGTTGATGAAGCGCTTGGACAGAAGCTTTCAGATTTGATGTGGGGCGGTACTGCCGAGGATTTGACACTCACGCAAAACACGCAACCAGCATTGATGGCCGTTAGTCTTGCTGCTTTTCGTGTGCTTGAAAAAGAAGGGCTGGTTCTTAAAGAACATGTTTCATTTATTGCCGGTCACTCTTTAGGGGAATATTCAGCCCTCGCCGCAGCTGGCAGCCTTTCAATTTCCGATGCCGCCCGCCTTTTACGTATTCGAGGTGAGGCAATGCAGCAAGCTGTACCCGTTGGACAGGGTGCCATGGCAGTGATATTGGGCCATGATTTTGCAACAGTTGAAGAGGTTGCAAACCTTGCTTCCCAAGGGGCTGTTTGTGAAATTGCCAATGATAATGCCGCCGCACAAATTGTTGTTTCCGGTGATAAATCAGCAATAGAACGGGCAATTGATATTGCTAAATCCAAAGGGGCTAAGCGGGCCATGCTTTTGCCTGTTTCAGCGCCTTTCCATTGCCAGCTTATGGCACCTGCCAGTGAGGTGATGCAGGAGGCTTTGTCCTCTGTTGCAATTTCTGCTCCTGCTGTTCCTCTTATTGCTAATGTTGTTGCCGGTCCGATTTTAGAAGTATCTGAGATTAGAAGCCGCTTGGTTGAACAAGTTTCAGGATCTGTGCGTTGGCGTGAATCCATGCAATGGATGTTGGATAATGGTGTAACAGCACAGCTTGAAATTGGGGCTGGTAAAGTTTTAACAGGTTTAATGAAGCGTCTGTCCAAAGATGTCACATCTGTTAATTTTGATGCGCCGGCAGCTTTAAAAGCGGCTAAAAGTCTTTGGACATAAAAAATAAAGAGTATGAAAATGAATCTAGATGGAAAATGCGCTCTTGTAACTGGGGCAACAGGCGGCATTGGCAAAGCCATTGCTGAAAAACTTTATGAACAAGGGGCAACGCTTGCCTTAACGGGTACGCGTGAAACTGTTTTGAACGAGGTTGCCAGTGATTTAGGTGACCGAGCCTACCCTATTGTGTGTAATCTTTCTGATGAAGCCTCGCTTGAGGGTTTGGTGCCACAGGCAATCGAAAAATTGGGTAAAATTGATATTCTTGTCAATAATGCAGGGATTACCAAAGACAATCTTTTTATGCGGATGAAGCAGCAAGAATGGGATGATGTCCTTAATGTCAATCTAACAGCTGCTTTCAAGCTTTCAAAAGCTGTTTTGAAAGGCATGATGAAGGCCCGCAATGGTCGTATTATTCAAATCACTTCTGTTGTTGGTGTTACTGGAAATCCTGGTCAAGGTAATTATTGTGCTGCAAAGGCTGGCATTATTGGTATGTCAAAAGCTTTGGCGCAGGAAGTTGCAAGCCGCAATATAACGGTTAATTGCGTTGCGCCAGGTTTTATTGAAACCGCCATGACAGATGCACTGGATGATAAACAGAGAGAAAATATTCTGGGTAATGTTCCTTCCGGCCGCCTTGGTAGACCTGAAGAAATTGCCAGTGCGGTTGCTTATTTAGCAAGTGATGAGGCAGCTTACATTACAGGTCAAACAATCCATGTAAATGGTGGCATGGCGATGATTTAAGCTTAAAAGCTGAAAATTTACAAAGCAGGCGGGAAGAAAGTGTATATTGTTGCTTCTCAAGACTTGCGTCTTTCTTCAGACTGTGGCAAAGGCCATCTCAACCTTACCGACAAGGGCTTTTACTGAAAGCTTTCGTTTAACAATCAGCTTGTGCACTGGGTGTCGGTACAAATGTACAAGTTTTTTCGTGCCTATATGAAGGCCGTAAGTTAAGGACAACAAAATGAGTGATATTGCAGATCGTGTGAAGAAAATTGTTGTTGAGCATCTTGGTGTTGATGCTGAAAAAGTAACAATCGAAGCAAGCTTCATTGATGATCTTGGTGCTGATAGCTTGGATACAGTAGAGCTTGTTATGGCTTTTGAAGAGGAATTCGGTGTTGAAATTCCTGATGATGCTGCTGAGACAATTTTAACAGTTGGTGATGCTGTTAAGTTTTTGGAATCTGCAAAGTCATAAGGCTTTAATACATTTTTTTATGCCAGCTTTCTTCTTAATTGAGAAAGCTGGCATTTTGCTATTTAACGTTTATATAAGGCGCAATCCTTTTTAATGATCCGCATCTCATAATCGTTTCATTAAAAAGCGCGACTTAAATAACGAAGTTGCTTTAATATTCAGGCGTGTTTTAAGCACGCCTATAAAATGGTGGTGGGGTCATAATGCGTCGTGTTGTCATAACGGGAATTGGGGCTGTAACGCCTCTGGCTAATGGGGCAGAAGAAAGCTGGAAAAATTTGCTGGCGGGTGAAAATGCAGCTGAACGGATTGAAAATTTCAATGTTGATGATCTTGCCTGTAAAATTGCCTGCCAAGTTCCTCGTGGTGATGGCACAAATGGGACTTTCAACCCTGATTACTATATGACAGTGAAAGAGCAGCGCAAAGTTGACGATTTCATTCTTTATGGTCTTGCAGCTGCAAAGCAGGCACTAAACGATGCTGATTGGCACCCGGAAAGTGAAGAAGACCGCTGTGCCACAGGGATAGTTATTGGTTCTGGTGTTGGTGGCCTAAAAGGTATTGGTGAGGGTGAAATAACGGTTCGTGATAAGGGGCCTCGCCGTCTTTCTCCCTTTTTTATTCCTGGACGTCTCATTAACCTGGTGAGTGGTTATGTTTCTATTGAACATGGTTTAAAAGGCCCAAATCATGCCGTGGTTACGGCTTGTTCTACAGGCGCCCATGCTATTGGCGATGCTTCACGCATGGTTGCTTTGGGTGATGCAGATGTCATGGTTGCGGGTGGCTCTGAATCAAGCGTTTGCCGTTTGGGCATTGCTGGTTTTGTTGCTTGTCGCGCTTTATCAACAAGTTTTAATGATGATCCAAAATCAGCTTCAAGACCCTATGATGAGGCGCGTGATGGTTTTGTTATGGGTGAAGGTGCGGGCATTGTTGTTTTGGAAGAACTTGAACATGCCTTGAAACGGGGCGCAAAAATTTATGCTGAAATTGTTGGTTATGGCATGTCTGGTGATGCCTATCACATCACCGCGCCGGCAGAGAATGGCGATGGTGCTTATCGTTGTATGATGGCTGCTTGTAAGCGAGCAGGTATTGAGCCATCGCAGATTGATTATATCAATGCTCATGGTACATCTACCCCCCTGGGTGATGAAATTGAACTGCGTGCCGTTGAATGCTTGGTGGGAGGGGAAAAAGCGGCTAACTTGACGATGTCTTCTACAAAATCTGCTATTGGTCATTTGTTGGGGGCGGCCGGCGCGGTTGAAGCGATTTTCACAGCTCTTGCCATACGTGATCAAGTGGCGCCGCCGACGCTTAATCTGGACAATCCTTCAGCGCAAACAGAGATTGATTTGGTAGCTAAAAGCAAAAAAGAGATGGATATTGATTTTGCCCTTTCAAATTCATTTGGTTTTGGTGGTACAAATGCCTCTTTGGTAATGCGGCGTTATGTGTGATCTGGTGATAAGATGTCTTTTTATTGGTAAAAGGGCATAAGTTTATTGTATATTCAGCTGCCTGACAGATTTAAGTGTAAAAAAGTAAAAAGAGTTTTTTAATGATGACGGAAGAACAGGATCTGCCAGAAAACGGCCAAAATTCCAAGTCATCTGATAACAGACCCATACACTTAAAAAGCCCTAAAGAGGTATTGAGACCTGTGAGACCACCAGCTGCACCCCGCCGTTCCCGTCATGCCCGTAATCCTTGGGTTATTGCTTTTAATCTGATCTTTTCCGTTGCTATTTTAGGTATTTTAGCAGCAGGCGGATTTTTTTTCTGGGGGAGCCAGAATTATGTTGCAAAAGGGCCGCTTGAAAAGACAACACGCGTTATTATTAATCGGGGAGCAAATGTGCGAACGATTGGTGATATATTAAGTCGTAATCAAATTATTGAAAGTCCTTTGTTTTTTTGGGCGTCTGTTCGGGTTCAGAAAAAAGAAAATCAGTTAAAGGCTGGTGAATATCTTTTTGAAAAAGGGGCGAGCATGGAAGATGTTGTTAACAAGCTCGTTGAAGGCAAGGCCGTTATTCATAAAGTTACAATACCGGAGGGAAGAACATCCCAACAAATTGTTGAAATTTTAAGAGAAAATGAAATTCTAACCGGTGAAATTAAAGATATACCTGAAGAGGGGGCCTTGTTACCGAATACTTATACGTTTGACAGAGGCACTTCACGCGGTGAGATTTTGGACCGAATGAAGGCAGACCAGAAAAAAGCGCTGGACCGGATATGGGAAAACCGTGTCAAAGATTTACCACTTAAAACGCCTGAAGAACTGGTCATTCTTGCCTCTATTGTTGAAAAAGAAACGGGCCAGGCTGATGAGCGGTCGCGTGTTGCCGGCGTTTTTATCAATCGTTTAAGGCAAGGGATACGGCTGCAATCCGATCCAACAATTATATATGGCCTTTTTGGAGGGCGTGGAAAACCGTCTGATCGTCCTATTTATAAATCTGATATTACGAAGAAAACAGATTATAATACTTATGTTATCAAGGCTCTGCCGCCTGGCCCAATTGCAAATCCTGGCCTTGCGGCTATGGAAGCTGTGGCCAACCCATCTGTTACAAAGGATCTTTATTTTGTTGCTGATGGTACAGGGGGGCATGCTTTTGCTGAAACATTGGAAGATCATAATAGAAATGTAAAACGATGGCGCCAAATTGAAAAAGAACGCCTTGAAAAAGAAGGCAAGGAAAACAAAGAAAAGAAAGACGATACAAAGGGTTAAGAAATTTTAATAAAATTTATAATGGTGGTTTTGGGGTGAGCTATTGAAAAGCATGACAGGCTATGCCAGCCGACAGGGGGCGTTTCAGGGTGAAATTATTTCCTATCAATGGCAATGGGATATTAAAACCGTTAATGGGCGCTCTCTTGATATTCGCCTACGGCTACCTCAACATTTAAGTTCTTTGGAACGGGCTCTACGAAAAATCACGGCACAGACTTTATCACGTGGTAATGTGCAGTTAAGTCTTAAGCTAGATATAATCGGTTCAGAAACTCAAACGCGCTTAAATGAAACTTTCATTCATGACCTTTTACTGTTTTCAGATAAATTACATAAAGAGAAAGGCCTTGCGCGCCTTACCAGTGATGGGCTTTTTCAGATAGAAGGTGTTGTAGAGCGCGAGAAGGAGGTAGAGGCAGATGTTGATAAAAAGCTTTTACAAGAAGCCGTTTTAAAAGATTTCGATCTTCTATTAGCTGATTTGATTTCTTCACGCAGTTCAGAAGGTGTAATTCTTTTAAAAACATTGGAAGGCATTGTTTCTAAAATAGAAAATCTAATTGATGATATTTTAAATGCGCCAGCCCGAAAACCGGAAACCATTCAAAAGAAACTTGATGGCGACCTTCAGGCACTTTTATCTTCTGACCATGGTTTGAGTGAAGAAAGACTTTATCAAGAAGCTTTGCTGCTTGCTTTAAAAGTTGATATTCAAGAGGAAATTGACCGCTTGAAAGCGCATTGTAAAGCTGTAAGACAGCTTTTCAGTACAAAGGAGTCCATTGGCCGCAAACTTGATTTTCTTGCACAGGAATTTAACCGCGAAGCCAATACTATTTGCAGCAAATCTAATGACATATCTTTGACGAATATGGGGCTTTCTCTTAAAACTTTAATTGAGCAATTTCGTGAG
>CALHLB010000073.1 GCA_938034375.1 uncultured Alphaproteobacteria bacterium
GCTCTTTCGAGGCAGTGGAATTTGCAACGCTGGAATGGGTGGACTGGTTTAACAACAAACGACTATTGGAGCCAATCGGGAATATCCCGCCAGTGGAAGCTGAGAAAAACTACTATGCCATGCTGGACGAAAACTCAATGGCAGCATAACTTAAACAAAAAGGCCTCCGACAATCCCAGAGCGGTTCAATATGTGTTGGATTGCATCCTGGTATTGTTGAAACGGGTCTTTCAAAACCTTTTAAAAAATCAGTTCCTGAAAATAAACTCTTCACACCTGAAAAGTCTGTACATTATCTTATAAATGTTATTGATAAGCTTGAAACTTCTCATTCGGGAAGGCTTTATGCGTGGGACGGAAAAGAGATAGAGCCTTGAGTTAGAGTTTTTTATCACGTTACATTGAGACTGATAATCTCATTGAATAATTAATTCTTTTGTTGAAATAATATTTGCGTTTCATATAGCCTAATCCTTTTAAAATGGTTTAGCTATAATGTAAGAGAAACAGAGCAAATATCAGTTGGATATGGCCCAAATGTTACCCAATCATAACGTAACGCTTAATGATAAATATGAGGCTGAAGAGGGCCGTGTCTTTATGAGCGGTATTCAGGCGCTCATTCGCTTGCCGATGGTGCAAATTAAGCGGGACCGTGCTGCTGGCTTAAAAACGGCTGGATTAATTTCGGGTTATCGTGGTTCCCCGCTCAGTGCATATGATGTGCAACTGGAGCGTTCAAAAAAATGGCTTGATGAATATGATATAAAATTTCAGCCGGGACTGAATGAAGAATTAGCCGCAACCGCCCTTTGGGGCAGCCAACAATTGGAAGTTTCACCCAAGGCACATCAAGAAGGTGTTTTTGGTATTTGGTATGGTAAAGGACCCGGCGTTGATAGAGCAAGTGATGTTTTCAGACACGCTAATGCAGCAGGCTCTTCCAAAAATGGTGGTGTTTTGTGCTTGGCTGGGGATGACCATGGCGCAAAATCATCAACACTTCCACATCAAACAGATCACGCATTTATGAATTGCGTTATGCCTGTTTTATACCCTTCAACCACATCCGAATTTCTGGAGTTTGGTCTTGCAGGCATTGCAATGTCTCGATATTCGGGCTGCTGGGTTGGTATGAAGGTTATTGCCGATACGGTTGAAACAACTGGTGTTATCGACTTGGATGTTGAGAAACGCCAATTTGTTTTACCAAGTGATTTTGATATGCCGAAAGGGGGGCTGAATATCAAAATTCCAGATAATCGCTGGGAACAGGATAGCCGCCTTCAAACCCAAAAAGCTTATGCCGCTATTGCTTGGGCTCGGGCCAATAAGATTGATCGCGTTGTGCTTGATACAGCAAAACCGCGTCTTGGTATTGTCGCATCGGGTAAATGTTATGAAGATGTGCGCCAGGCACTGCGTGAATTAGACATTGATACTCTAACTGCTGATCAATTAGGCATACGTCTTTATAAGGTGGGTATGCCATGGCCTTTGGAACCAGAAGGAATACGACACTTCTCAAAAGGGCTTAAAACGATTTTAATCGTTGAAGAACGGCGGGAAATTATTGAAAACCAGATTAAACAACAGCTCTTTAATTGGCGAGAAGATGTGCGCCCTCGCATTATTGGCAAATTTGATGATGAGGACCAGCCCGTCCTACCGCTTGATAAAGAGTTGACAATTGGCATGATTGCCAGGGCAATTTGCGATCGTTTGATGGACTACCAATTGGAAGAAGGTCTTAAAAATCATCTTCAGGAGCGCCTGTCCTGGTTTGAAAAACGCGCTGAAATGCGTGAAAATTATGAAAGCGCCTTGGAACGAACGCCATATTTCTGTTCTGGCTGCCCCCATAATCGGTCAACCCGTGTGCTTAATGGTAGCCGAGGTATGGCAGGTATTGGCTGCCATTATATGGCAACATGGATGGATCGTTCAACAGATACATTCAGCCATATGGGAGGAGAAGGGGTTGCGTGGACCGGAACGGCTCCTTTTACTGATGAAAAACACGTTTTTGCGAATCTGGGTGATGGAACCTATTTCCATTCAGGTATTCTTGCCATAAGGCAATCTGTTGCCAGTGGTGTGAATATTACTTATAAAATTCTCTATAATGATGCCGTTGCCATGACAGGCGGCCAGCCACATGATGGCGCTTTAAGTCCACAACAAATCACACATCAGCTTTTCCATGAAGGGGTGAAAAAAATATATCTCGTTTGTGAGGCGCCAGAACGTTATAAACGGGCTGATTTGGCTGAAGGTGTCGTTCTTGCCCATCGTGATAAACTAGATACCCTAATGCTTGAGGCAAGGGAAATAAAGGGTTGTACAGCAATCATTTATGACCAAACCTGCGCGGCAGAAAAAAGAAGACGCCGTAAACGGGGAACTGAAGAAAACCCAAAACGCCGCGTTTTCATTAATGCCGATATTTGTGAAGGCTGTGGCGATTGCTCCAATCAATCAAACTGTATTTCTATTGAACCACTGGAAACAGAGTTTGGCCGTAAAAGAAAAATCAATCAATCATCCTGCAATAAGGATTTTTCTTGTTTAAACGGGTTTTGCCCGTCCTTCATAACAATTGAGGGTGGTGATTTGAAAAAGCGGGACGGAAATGTTTCGTTTGATTTTTCGTTTTTGCCGAAAGTTGAAAATAAGTTATCGCTCAAAAAACCATATAATATTCTTGTGACAGGGGTTGGAGGCACAGGTGTTTTGACGGTTGGCGCCATTTTAGGTATGGCGGCACACTTGGACGGCAAGGCTTCCAATGTGTTGGATATTGCTGGCTTGGCTCAGAAAGGTGGCGCCGTTGTAAGTCATATCCGCCTTGCGGATGATCCAGATAAGATCAGAGCGCCGCGTTTAACAACAGGTTCAGCAAATCTTTTACTTGCCGCAGATAATATTGTTGCAGGTACAGTGGATGGGGTTGTTCTTTGCGAAAAGGAGACAACCAGAGGAATTATAAACAGTCATTTAACACCCACACAGGAATTTGTGCGCGATAGAGACTTTGATTTTCGTGAATTTCAGGTCATGAATAAAATCAAGCAAGTCGTGCAAGAAGATGTTTCAATTGAAAATTTTACAAATATAGCAGAAGCCGCCCTTGGTGATTCAATAGCCACCAATATTTTGATGATTGGTTATGCCTACCAAAGGGCTTTATTACCCTTGTCTTTTGATGCGTTACTGCGTTCTATTGAGTTAAATGGTGTTGCAGTTGACTTTAATAAACGAGCCTTAAATTGGGGGCGTTTTCTTGCACATGACCTTGCAAAAGTGAAAGAGATACTGGGGGAACATTTACCAAAAGATATAAAAACACCTAAAACACTTGAAGATTTGCTGGAACACCGCGCAAAACATTTACAAGTTTATCAAAACAAAAATTTAGCCAAAAAATATCGATATTTCATTCAAAAGGTAAAAGATGGGGCGCTCAATGCTGGCATTAGCGATGAAATTACAAAAATAGTTGCCGATAATTATGCGAAATTATTAGCGTATAAGGACGAATATGAAATTGCACGCCTTTACAGTAAGCCAGAATTTGCAAGTCTTTTGAAAGAAACATTTGAAAGCGCAGGAAAAGTAAATTTTCATTTAGCCCCACCCCTTATAAGTCGCATGAACAAAGAGACGGGTAGAGTGCAAAAACAAATATTTGGTCCTTATATGTTCAAAGTCTTCAAAATTCTGAAACATTTTAAGGTTCTACGCGGAACGCTGCTAGACCCCTTTGGTTATCAAAATGAAAGAAAACAAGAACGCGACCTTATTCGCCATTATGAAAAAACCATTAAAAAGATTTTGAAACAAGCCAATAGAGAAAATGAAAAGCTTGTTTTAGAAATAGCATCTTACCCACAAGTAATAAGAGGTTATGGTTCGATAAAACTTAAAGCGATTGAAGATGCGCGAAAAGATGTTTCAGAAAAATTGCAAAACCTGAACGAGAAAAAACATCTTCGAGAAGTGGACACAACTTAGAGTCTTGACCTATTAATGAGCTGGTGCTTGGCGTTTGATAGGGCAAGAGATACATATAAAGGCTTGCCGATTGTGGTTTATCCCCCATTCAAAAGACTTTGTGCTGTAGGTCGCCGCCCTATCAAGCGTCCTCTGGATTGGATAAATTTGCGCGGACTACTTTGTTATAAGATTTTGAAAACCAAAAGGTGTCCTAAAATCTTATGCCGTGTAGCTAAATAAATTTCTTCCAACCAAGCATCAGCTCATTAATAGGTCAAGACCCTAACTATTCAATCAACTTTTCTATTTTCCTAATAGCTTATGGATTATCTTCACTAAATTTTTATATATTCTAATATTGACCATCTTAATTTTTTGCTGAAAAATCTTTCTTAATAATTTGGTAGCTATTGAATATAGGGGAGATGGAATGATGAAGTTTTTGGCGATAGCGCTTGCTCTTGTCGGTTTTACCTTGTCAGGTTTAACTGCACAGGCTGCATCAGAACCAATGCGCGTAACTGTTACGGGCGAAATAATGGATACTTGGTGCTATTATTCAGGTGTTATGGGCGGTCCTGATGCGGTTGTTGGATCAGCACATCACACATGCGCTGTCTGGTGTGCTGCTGGTGGTATTCCCATTGGCCTTTTGACAGAAGAGGGCGAGGTTTATCTTGTTCTGGAAATTGAGGGTGAGGGAACAGCAGGCGGATCAGATACCGTTCTTGATATTCAAAGTGATAAACTAACCGCCGATGCTCTTTTATATGAGCGGGATGGATTTAAGTATCTCGTTGTTGAAAAGGTCGTTGCCAATGCGGGCATCACCAACCTTTCCCATGATGATTTTGGCGTTGTTCCTGGTTTTGCAATTCCTGAATCAGTTACTGGAGGCTAACATAATGAAAAAAATATTATTAATTTTAGCCGTTTCTTACCTTCCTTTTAAGGCCTTGGCTGCTGATGCTGAAAGCCAAGCGCGTTCATGGAATTTGACGGGAGAAGAAAAAGCCCGTTTCTCTGCAAAGGTTGTTGATATTCTTTGTGAAGTCTCTGGAAAATGTGCTGAAAAATGTGGTGCTGGCTCTTATCAACTGGGTTTACTAACAGAAGGTGGTAAACTTATTCCTGTTAATAAAAACGGTCAAACCTCGTTTAATGGTGCAGTATCAGATCTTCTCCCTCTTTGTGGTAAAACAGTGGAGGTTGATGGACTCTTGGTAGGGGAAGAAGTACCCGCCAAACTTTATCAAATTCAATTGATAAAGCAGGAAGGGCAAGACTGGGCCAAAGCAAACAGGCATACCAAAGACTGGAAAGAGAAGTTTCCCGATGTGGATGGCAAAGGCCCTTGGTTTCGCCGTGATCCAAGAGTTTTATCTATCCTTGAAAAGGACGGGTATCTTGGTCTTGGTGAGGAAGCGGATAAAAAGTTTATTGAGGAAAATTACTAAAGACTACGTTTTAAGGGTTTGAAAATGAAAAGACTTTTGTCTGTCTTTCTTTTATTTGGATTAGCAACAGCAAGCTTTTTTCTTGTTATTCATTTAACAGATAAAAAAGGGACGCAAACAGCTTTTCCAAAGCCTTCCTCAATAATGGCTTCATCCAAATTGCTAGAGAAGGAAAATAACAGTTCAAAGCCTGTTTCATTTAAAACCGAAAAAAAAACGAATAATGATATAAATGGGGAGGGGAAGAATAATCCCCTGCCTTCAGCTGATGTCTTTTTTGGTAAAGCAATTGGTGGCTCATTTGATTTGATTGATCACTTTGGTAATGCCCGTCAGCTGGAAGATTATCAGGGTAAGCATGTCATGATTTTCTTTGGTTATGCTAATTGTCTGGCAATCTGTACCGCTGCTCTGCCACTCATGGCGGATGTGCTTGACTTGATAGACGAGCAGGGTCAAAATAATCTTATCCCATTGATGATTACAGTTGATCCTGAAAATGATACGCCAGATTTCATGCGGCAAAAATTAGCTGAATATCATCCCCGCCTTATCGGGATGACAGGTTCTGATGGTGCATTGGAAGACGTGCGTCGTAAATTTCAGATAAAAACAGAGTATATTGGTGAAGATATTGCTGGTAATCCAATTTACAATCACGGCAGTTTTATTTATCTTTTAGGGCCTGATGGAAAGTTTCAAACATTGGTACCTCCAATTCTGGCACCACAACAAATGGCAAAGATAATAAAAAAATATATTGCTAAATCCGGTGAAAAACAGAGTTAATACTATTCCTGTTTCCTTTCACTCGACATACCCTAAATTTTATATTTCTTACCGGAGAGAGTTTATGTCATCCCAAGAAACAATAAGAAGACGTAATGCGCTAGATATTTTCAAAATGAAGGGAAAGCGTAAAATCGTATCCCTAACAGCCTATCACGCACATACGGCAAGCATTATCGACCCTTATGTCGATTTTATTTTAGTTGGTGATTCTTTGGGCATGGTTATGCATGGGTTAGAGACGACCATACCCGTTACCGTTGATATGATGATTTTACAGGGACATGCAGTGATGCGCGGTTCAAAACAGGCTCTTGTTGTTGTTGATATGCCCTTTGGTTCCTATGAAAAAAGCCCTCAAAGCGCATTTCAAAATGCTGCACGTATCATGAAGGAGACCGGTTGTGGGGCCATTAAGCTTGAAGGGGGAAAGCTGATGGCAGAAACAATCCGCTTTCTGGTCGATCGCGGCATACCCGTTATGGCGCATATTGGTTTAACCCCGCAAAGTTTTAACACTATGGGGGGCTTTAAGATACAGGGAAGAGAGGAACGGGAATGGAGCGCGCTTGAAGAAGATATAAAAGCGGTTGCTGATGCTGGTGCTTTTTCTGTCGTGGTTGAAGGTGTGGCAGCCCAAGCTGCTAAACTGTTAACACAAGCAATTGAGATACCGACAATTGGAATTGGTGCTTCCTCAGATTGTGATGGTCAAATTCTGGTTTTGGAAGATATGCTGGGTCTTTCTGATTCGGTACCAAAATTTGTTAGAAAATTTGGTGATTTAAAGCAACATATTGAACAAAGCGTTATTGAATATGCGGACGCAGTGCGTGACAGTTCGTTTCCAGCAGCAGAACACACTTATTCAATGAAAAAAGACATAAAATCGGATTAGACGTTTTCAAAAATTGCTTTTTTATCTAACTGTGTCTAGTGTCGCCTCACTTTTGTAACATTATTTGTTTTCAAGGCTCCCATGACTGATTTTTTTCGTGAAGTAGATGAAGAATTACGCAATGAACGGATGCGTTCGCTCTGGCAGAAATATCGCTTTTTTATCATCGGCGTTATTGTTTTTATTATTGGTGCAACAGCTGCTTATCGTTATTATATACACTATGTTGAGATTGAGGCTGGAAAATCGGGCGATGAATATCTAAAAGCTATTGAACTTTCTGAAAATGGCAAGCATGACGAGGCCCGTAAAATTCTGGCCATTCTGGAAAAAGATGGTTTTGGCGCTTACCCTGAATTAGCAAAATTACGCTCTGCTGGCATCCTTGTAGCCGAAAACAAAAAAGAAGAAGCCTTGAAAGTTTATGATAATCTTGTTGCCGATAGTGCTTTAACTGAAACCTTAAAAGGTTTTGTTCGCCTACAATCGGTGCGCCTTGCCATTGATCTGGAAAGCTTTGATAATGTTATCAAGCGTAGTGCGCCATTAATGGAAGAAGGAAATCCATGGCGTAACCTTACACAGGAAGCGCGAATTCTTTCAGCCTGGAAAGCGGGAAAGCAAGATGAAGCAGCCAAGTGGGTCAAGCAGTTGAAAGATGAAGAGCAGCTTTCACAAGGTTTACGCCAACGTGTTTTGTTGCTTGAAGAACTCATTATAGCCAAGGGCGGCACCTTGCCACAGGATGGTTGAAATTAATAAAAGCATTAAAGCTTTTTAAGGATAATATGGATGTCATTTACCGTTGCCATAGTTGGTCGACCTAATGTTGGAAAGTCTACTCTTTTCAACCGTCTTGTCGGGCGTAAACTTGCTTTGGTGGATGATACACCAGGCGTTACCCGTGATAGGCGGGAAGGTGATGCAACTCTGGGTGATTTATCTTTTAAGATAATTGATACGGCAGGCTATGAAGACACCAGCGATGATAGCCTTGAATCACGTATGCGCCAGCAAACCGAAGCCGCCATACGAGAGGCTGATATTTGCCTATTCATGATGGATGTGCGCGCTGGCGTAACCCCTCTTGATGAACATTTTGCACAAATTTTAAGACGAACCTCAAAACCGGTTGTCTTGCTTGCAAATAAAGCTGAAGGGCGTGCAGAGGAGGGGGCTTATGAAGCTTTTTCCCTTGGCCTTGGTGATCCAGTTGCTGTTTCTGCAGAGCATGGGGATGGATTAAGCTCACTATATGATGCGTTGCGCCCTTATTCTGATCAGGAAATTTTTTCTGATGAAGAATTAGAAGAGCTTGAAGATGATGAAAAAGCACTCAAAATTGCAGTCGTTGGACGTCCTAATGCTGGTAAATCGACACTGATTAACCAACTTTTGGGTGAAGACAGACTTTTAACAGGGCCTGAAGCTGGTATAACCCGCGATTCCATTTCAATTGATTGGTCGTGGGGTGGCAGAAAACTTAAGCTTTTTGATACTGCTGGTATGCGTAAAAAAGCGCGGGTGAATGAAAAGCTTGAGAAACTCTCTGTTGCAGATGGTTTGCGGGCCATTCGTTTTGCTGAAGTGGTTGTTGTTACAATTGATGTGACAATTCCGTTTGAAAAACAGGATTTGCAAATTGCAGACCTTGTTGTGCGTGAAGGGCGCGCTTTGGTTATTGCCTTAAATAAGTGGGATTTGATAGAAGATCGTCAGGCAACGATGAATGACCTGCGCGAAAAATGTAGTCGCTTACTGCCACAGGTTCGCGGCGTGCCACTCGTTCCAATTTCAGGCCTTCAAGCCCATAATCTCGATAAGCTGATGAAGGCCGTTCTTAATGTGCATGAAATTTGGAATACAAGACTTTCAACATCAAAACTCAATCGCTGGTTTGATAATATAACGCAATACCACCCACCCCCCGCGGTTTCTGGACGGCGCTTGAAAATGCGTTATATTACGCAAGCAAAAAGTCGCCCGCCCACTTTTGTGATTTTTTGCACACGTTCAGATGCCTTTCCTGATTCTTATCGTCGATATCTTCTAAATGCGATAAGAGATGATTTCGAATTACCAGGCATTCCCTTAAGGCTTGTTTTGCGTGAAGGTGATAACCCTTTTGCAAATAGGAAAAAGTAAAAGTCGAATGCACAACCTTTAAGCTTTTTTGCTCGCGGATCAAAATGCTATAAAATTTCTTATTTTGATTTTATTATTGACAAAGATTTTTTATAAAATTCTGTGAAGGTCAATTGATATTTCTTTTGCTGGAAAGAACAAATGAACAAAAAAATTTATGCGACTGCTTCGCAGCTAAATACAGTCGTTAGCGGGATGACTGTAATGTCCTTTGCCATGTTTTCTGTACCTGCAATGGATGTTATGGCAAAATATTTGGGCGTTCATGGCAGCGTTTCAGGAAGCACCATTGCTTTTGGCCGTTTTGCAGTACAGGCAATTTCTCTTATTGCATTTACTCTCGTTTATAATTTTTTTGCCGGCAAGAAACGCAGAATGATAGCCCATAATATTACTGGTAATATTGCCCGCGGCGCACTTATGGGTTTGGCGGCCTTTTCTTTTTTTTCAGCTCTTGTCTATATTCCAGTAGCAGATGCTATTGCAATTTTCTTTGTTGAACCACTTATTCTAACCATTCTTTCTGCCTTTTTATTAGGTGAGGTCTTTGGCCTCCGGCGCTTATTTGCCATTATAATAGGTTTTGCCGGTGCGCTTTTTGTTATTCAACCAAGTTTTAAAGAATTGGGTTTTGTTAGCCTTGCGCCAATAGCATCAGCTTTTCTTTATGCGTCTTATCTCATTCTAACAAGAAAGATTGCCAGCACGAGGGACGATCCATTATCAATGCAGATCACCGCTGGTATTGGCGGTGCTGCAATAATGTTGATTGCTTTAATAATTGGTAATTTCTTTTCAAGTGAAGTTTTAACATTCAAACCACCTCAAACGCTTTTTTTCTGGCTTTTGTTAGTTGGCGTGGGGCTTGTTGGTACATTAACCCACCTCATGATCGTTTGGGCCTTTGCCCGTGTAAACGCCAGTATTTTAGCACCTTTTCAATATGTTGAAATAATTAGCGCAGCTCTTTTAGGTTATTTGATTTTTGGAGAATTTCCCAATGCCTTAAAATGGCTCGGTATCCTTATTATCATCATATCGGGCGTCTACATTTTTTGGCGAGAAGCCCAGATTTCAAGAAAAGGAGACCATGCATGATAGTTTCAACAACAGATAATGTGCCAAACAAAGAGGTGAGTGAAATAATGGGAATTGTAGCGGGAGAAGCCGTATTGGGCGCGAATATCTTTCGTGATTTTTTAGCCAGTATTCGTGATATAGTTGGTGGACGGGCAGGCGCTTATCAAAACGTATTTAGAGATGCAAGACATCATGCATTACAAGATATGATTGAAGAAGCAAGGACGCTTGGGGCTGATGCCGTTATTGGCGTTGATATCGATTATGAAGTCATCGGCGAAAAAGGTACAATTTTAATGGTTTCCTCAAATGGTACAGCTGTAAAGCTGCGATAATCATTTTATACGAGCTTGGTTATATGAGTGTGGGCTGGGGAATTTTAGTTGCATAATTGATCTGATAATTTATAAAAATCTCAATCATACGGCATCAATTGTTGGTCCAAAAATATCTTCAAAGGCTGCACGCAAAGCAAGGTCAACTTCAGGCATAGAGATAAGCAAGCCCAAATCTTCAAAGCTCGTGACACCATGATCTTTAACACCACAAGCAATAATGCCATTAAAGTGGTCTAGTTCAGGATATATATTTAAGCTGATTCCATGAAAGCTTACCCATTTTTTAAGGCGAATACCAATGGCTGCAATTTTGTCTTCCGCCAGTTGATTACCTAAAAGACGTGGTTTTTCAGGCCTTTCAACCCATACACCCACTCTATCATTTCGCCGCTCTCCTTTTATATTGAAGTGCTCAAGCGTTGAAATAATCCATTGTTCAAGTGCTGCAATAAAAAGGCGTACATCTTGTTGGCGTTGTTTTAAATTTAACATAATATAAGCCACCCTCTGGCCAGGACCATGATAGGTATATTGGCCGCCCCGTCCTGTTTGAAAAACCGGAAAACGGTTGCTATCAACAAGATCAATACCTTGTGCGCTTGTACCTGCCGTATAAAGGGGTGGATGCTCTAAAAGCCAAACACATTCACATGCTTCACCCTTTGCAATGAGAGCGGCCCTTTCTTCCATAGCAGATAAAGTTTTTGAATAATCAGATAATTCTTCAAAGATAATCCATTCAACAGATTTACTTTTATCTGAATTGAAAAAAAAAGGATGAGACGGTAATGAATTTAAACGTTGATTCATGATTAAGTAACCATAAAAAGGCAAGATTAATATAGGTAGAGTGATTCACTTTTGTTTTAAATGTAAAAGTTCTGTAATGTAAAGGAATTGAGTGGTGAGTGGTGACGATTTAGATTTTGATTCAATCGTTATTGATGATGATGGTGATGTCTTTAATGAAACAGACACAGAAAAAACACCCATAACAGATGTTGATGTTAATCTTACGATTGTTTTGGGGGAGACAACAATGCCAATTCACGAACTCTTAAGGTTGGGAAGAGGAGCTGTTATTTCTCTCGATTCAACTGAAGACGATGATGTCAATGTTCTTGCAGGCCAGGAAAGCGTGGCCGCAGGGCAATTGCGGCTTAATGGTGAACAGATTGAGATTATTGTAACAGAGGCTAAATTAAGAGGGCCAGAACATCGCCCGTCTTCAGATCCTTTTAAAAAAGTAGCATGAAAAAAGCTTGAAGCTTAACCGAACCAATATCGAGTTGAAATAAATTACAAAAAATAAAATATAATACCTTGTCTCTTCAAAAATCATTTGCTAAGCCAACGCTCTAGTCATTTTAATGACATTTTGCCTATCGGTTTGCGGCCGTGGCGGAATTGGTAGACGCGCAGCGTTGAGGTCGCTGTG
>CALHLB010000074.1 GCA_938034375.1 uncultured Alphaproteobacteria bacterium
CCCCTAGAGATTGGGCAAATCTTAATCCATTTATTTTCAAGCATATGATGGGTTAAGGGATCAAAAGAAGATGCAAGGCTGGCACCGGCGCAATTAATAACAAAACCTGTTTCATAAGAAATTTCATTGCCTTCATTATCACGCATCAAGACGCGTGCACCATTGGAAAGGGCCTCGATCGCAAATACATTGCCAGAGATAATCTGGCATATGTCGGCTTTGGCAAGACGGTGAAAATCCATAATTGTGTCGCGTGTACCGCCGCGCAACCAATGGCTTAAAGTAATAGAAACTTTGCGGGCTTCTGAGGGATCTTGAAGAAAGTTCTGTAAGCTATTTTCAATAAAAAATGCACGAAAACCCGCCCTGATCTCACGCATTTCATCACCAGATGTTTTAGCTTTTTCAATGGCGTTTCTAACATCATCCAGAAAAGATTGAGCCGTCTTGTGTCCTGTTTTTAACTGAGGTTTTGTGAGGCGTTTTGGGATGCGCGGTATTAATGCGGGAGGGAGTGTACCTCTTGGGGAGCAGGCAATAAATTGAATGGATTTTTCATCACGAACAGCTTGGCAAAGACGCAGCGCATCAAGCATTGTTGCATTCGTTCCAACGCAAAAAATCTTACAACCTTTTTTTACATGTTCCGCAATACGCTCTTCATGCCCAAAAAGTGAAGGAGCGCTAAAATTGCTTTCATCGCCATCAATTCTTTGATTGGCAGGATTTCCTGGAGCAATATCTACGCTATCGACTTTATAAGACTGTTTCTGGTTCGTGTGAACAACCAGTTTTTGCCCCTCTTCTTCAATAGCAACAGCTAATGCATCAACAACAGTAACGATGACGCCAGTATTACGCAATTCAGAAATCTTGGTGGCGCTTTTTTCTTCCATGAATTGTCCATAAAAAGCACGAGGGACATTTAGACTGCCTATAGTACTATCTTTTAAAAATCCATGCGTTGCTGTTAACCAGTCTGGCATGCGGTTTTTCATGCATTTTTCTAAATCCGGCCAGTTTTGCACTAGCCATTCGACAAAAGCACCATCAATATCATTAGCCGGTGAATTGAGAAGATAGGCATAGGACCACGGTTTTGTATCATCATCTTGTGCATAAGCTGCCCCACGGCCAAGTCTTGAAGCGTTCTTACCAATAATAACGAGTTCATCGCCAGAAGCTAAATCATAACTCTCCATAAAAGCTGCAGCCGTTAGGCCATCGCCTACAATCAAGTGGCGGTATTTTTTATTAGCCAGACTGTTTTTATTTGTATTTTTTTTCAATTTATAACTCGCCCGAAAAGATATGATATTTTGGATAGGCAACGGCCTTCAACCAGCTATAAAAGCGTATCATTTTGGTGAAATGTCGTTTTGGAACAGGAAGGGATGTTTGAATTTTCCCATAGATATCTTTATCGTATCGGTTGGCTTTTGGCAATATTTGAAAATATAGAGCGTGTTTTCCATAAGTGAATTCACTTATGGGATAAAAACTCGCGTAAGAATAAAGGCTTAGCGCATAACAGATGAATTCATGAAAATTCATCATGCGCTAGCCCCTCTTTTCAGTATTATTTCTCCATAAAAAAACCCCGAGTAAATCGGGGCTTCTTGGTTTTATAGAGTTTTAAACTTATTCCGCCGGTTCAGATTTTTCTGTTTTATCCAGCGGCATATAAAGTTCACCACCAACACGGAATTTTTCTGCCATGGCTTCCATGCCTTCTTTTTGAGCTTCAGCGCGAATATCGTGCGAAATACGCATGGAGCAGAATTTTGGTCCACACATAGAACAGAAATGAGCAACCTTATGCGCTTCTTTTGGCAAGGTTTCATCATGGAAATTACGAGCAGTTTCTGGGTCTAGACCAAGGTTGAACTGGTCTTCCCAACGAAACTCGAAGCGTGCGCGTGACAAAGCATCATCGCGCAATTGCGCGGCAGGGTGACCTTTGGCAAGATCTGCCGCATGGGCTGCAATCTTGTAAGTAATCACGCCCGTTTTCACATCATCACGATCAGGCAGGCCAAGGTGTTCTTTTGGCGTTACATAGCAAAGCATTGCTGTACCATACCAGCCAATCATCGCAGCCCCAATACCGGAAGTGATATGGTCATAGCCTGGCGCAATATCAGTTGTTAGGGGGCCTAATGTATAAAAAGGTGCTTCCTTACAAACTTCAAGCTGCTTGTCCATATTTTCCTTGATCTTGTGCATTGGCACATGACCTGGGCCTTCAATCATAACCTGGCAATCTTTTTCCCATGCTATATCTGTCAACTCGCCCAATGTTTCCAGTTCAGCAAATTGAGCTTCATCATTGGCATCTGCAATGGAGCCTGGTCGCAAACCATCCCCAAGAGAGAATGTCACATCATAAGCACGCATAATGTCACAAATTTCAGGGAAGTTTTCATACAAAAAGCTTTCTTTATGGTGGTGTAAGCACCATTTTGCCATAATAGAACCGCCACGCGATACAATGCCTGTAACGCGGTTCACGGTCATGGGAATGTAGTGCAGACGCACACCGGCATGGATGGTGAAATAGTCAACACCCTGTTCACATTGTTCAATCAATGTATCGCGGAAAACATCCCAGTTCAGATCTTCTGCAATGCCATTTACTTTTTCCAATGCTTGGTAAATTGGCACTGTACCAATTGGTGAGGCTGAATTGCGAATAATCCATTCGCGGATATTATGAATATTGCGACCGGTTGAAAGGTCCATCACATTATCAGCGCCCCAACGGGTTGCCCAAACCATTTTTTC
>CALHLB010000075.1 GCA_938034375.1 uncultured Alphaproteobacteria bacterium
TTTCACTTTTTTTTCAAGCTTATCAATAATTTCAATAAGATCTGTCATCGTTGGGTTAAGATCAAAAGCCCTTTGAAAAACCATAAGCGCCCTTTTCTCTTCACCAATTTTCTGTAATATAATACCTAAACCAGACAAAGCATTAAAATGGCGGGGTTCAAGCGCTAAAGCCTGTTCTAAATCTGCTATAGATTTTGAAAACTCCTGCTGCAAAAAATAAACATTGGCTCTTTTGTTCCACCCTTCGCTGAAATGCGGGTCGAGACGAATAATATTATCTAGATAGTCAAGCGCTTTTGAGTAATTCTTCTTCTCAATCGCCTGCGATGCCCACATCAAAAGCAGGTCTAATGTCTTACTGTCGGATCGTGTCCAAGTAAGCAAGATCTCTCTTTTAGCGCGTCTTGCTTGAAGCGAATTTTGAGTGCTTTGCAAAATTTTAAATAAAGCATCCAGGCGCTCTTTCTTATTATCACTTAAAAGGGGTAATTTGTCATTAAAAGGGGCTGTTTCTTTTTTCTTAAAAAGATCAACCGCTTCTTCCGTCTCATCAAAATTTTCTGGTTCTTTAATCTCATTATCAAAAAACTGTTCCTGTTGATTGGAAATATGAAAATCAGAGAAAGTAATGAAAGACGCAATAAATGGCTTGCTCGACAAAACATCAGCCAAAGCCCTATCTTGCATTGAAAAAACAAGGCTGAACAATAGAAGAAAATAAAGATAGTATCTATGTTTCATAAATGAAGGGTAGCAAGCTCAACAAGCAGGTCAAGATATAATGAACATTTATGTAAAATTATAGCGTAATCCTTTTAAAAAAAACGAAAAAAGGCCACCCCGCAAACAGGGAAGCCTCAATTCATAATCTTGAAAGCAACCAATTAGCCTTGGCGTGCTTTGAATTTGCGGTTCGTCTTGTTGATAACGTAAAGGCGGCCTTTACGGCGTACAATGCGATTTTCCCGATGACGTCCCCGCAACGATTTCAAAGAATTTTTAATTTTCATAACGCTACGTCCATTTAATCCTGTTTCAAGTGCTCAACCTTTGCCACGCATGGTGGGCGTAACTGGGATTGAACCAGTGACCCCTTCGATGTCAACGAAGTGCTCTCCCGCTGAGCTATACGCCCTTAACCGTTGCGTGTTGTCCGAAAAAAGCAATCGGAACAAACGTGTTGCAGGGCTATAACTTCATTGGAGCAACTAATCAAGAGTTCATCTTAAAAAGAGGTCATAATTTTACGTAGAAAGCATCATTTATTGTCTATAAAAGTGCTTAAAAGACATTTTAAGCTGCAATAAGCTTTTCCACCTCATCCACCAGTTCACGCAAATGAAAAGGCTTTGAAAGAACTTTTGCATCTTTAGGAGTGTTGGAATCAGGGTTAAGGGCAACAGCAGCAAAGCCGGTAATAAACATAACCTTCAAATCCGGATCCAGTTCTGTCGCGCGTCTTGCCAGTTCAATACCATCCATTTCCGGCATAACAATATCGGTTAAAAGCATTGAGAAAGGCTCTTCACACAATCTTTCATAGGCGCTTTTACCATTATCATAGGAAACAACGTCATAACCTGCATTTTCAAGAGCTTTTGTTAAAAAGCGGCGCATATCGGCATCATCTTCTGCCAACAGAATGCGTGATATAATTTTCATCTGATCTTCACTCATAATTATGTCCCGTATTTAAAATCTCATCTGTCCGTAAATATCTGGTGAATTTCCATTAAGGACAGGGGCAAAAGCTTTTCAATCGCATCTCCTTGCCATTGCATAGCAAAAATATCAAGACATGGTGAGAAAACAGGTTGATATTTGACAAGTACAATTTTTATCTTTCCTATAACACAATATATTTAAAAGGCGCACCTTGAAGGATAATTTATGATTATATCTGATAACTTTGATACTGTGCCTGGCTATAAAGTTATGAAAGGCAAAAATCTTACCAAGCCTTTTTTATTTAATTCTCCCCATTCAGGTCAATATTATCCACAATCATTTCTGGAAATATCCAGACTTAATGACATCACCATCAGACAATCAGAAGACCTTTTTGTTGATGATTTATTCAACGATATGACAGAATACGGCGCCCTACTTTTGAAGGCAAATTTTCCACGTGCCTATATTGACGTCAACCGTGAAGCTTATGAGCTTGACCCTAAAATGTTTAAAGGCACTTTACCCCCTTACGTTAACTCACATTCCATTCGCGTTACAGGTGGACTTGGAACCATTGCAAGGCAGGTTTCTGAAAAACAAGAAATCTATAAATCCCGCCTGGAAGTTGAAGAAGGCCTAAATCGCATTGAAAAACTTTATAAACCCTATCATGCAATATTAAGAAAATTACTGGCAGAAATACACAGCCTTTTTGGCTATTGCGTTTTAATTGATTGCCATTCCATGCCATCAGGCATGGACCGACAAAACACAAAACGTCCCGATTTCGTTATAGGCGACCGATATGGAACCAGCTGTAGTGAAGAGTTAACAGAAATTATAACAAACAGCCTAAGAAGCCGTGGTTATAAAGTTACATTAAACAAACCTTATGCGGGTGGCTTTATTACCGAACATTACGGAAAGCCTGAAAACGGCTTTCATAGCCTGCAAATTGAAATTAACCGTGGCCTTTACGCGAATGAAAAAAACTTGTTAAAAAACAGCCAGTTTGATCTTATCAAATCGGATATAAATCTGATATTTGAACATATATTTGCCAATTTCAAACATCGTTTCAAACCAACACTTTCTCATGCGGCTGAATAAATGACTTGCCTCTCTTTCCTTGATCAACTGGCCGATAGCGCCGAACAATCCATTCTTCCATTTTTCAGAAAAAAAATTGATATAGAAAATAAATATCAAATCGGCTTTGACCCCGTAACCGAGGCTGATAAAGCAGGCGAAAAAGCGATGCGTCTTCTCATTGAAAAAACATATCCAGAACACGGTATTTTCGGCGAAGAATACGGCACAAAAAACGCAAATGCGAATAATGTCTGGATACTAGACCCCATTGATGGCACACGCTCTTTCATTTCAGGCATACCTGTTTGGGGTACATTAATTGGCTTCAAACAGGCCGAACAGGCAATTCTTGGCATGATGTGCCAACCTTTTATGCAGGAACGCTTTTCCGGAAACGGGAAAAAAGCCTGGTATCAAAAAGGTAAAACAAGCACAAAGCAGGAAATAAATACCCGCCCCTGCAAAAGCCTTAATAAAGCAAGCCTTTTTACAACCTCGCCCGATTTATTTGAAGATGATAAAAAACCGCTTTATCAACGCGTAGAAGCAAAGGCCCAACTCGTGCGATACGGCATTGATTGCTATGCTTACTGTATGCTTGCTATGGGGCAATTAGATTGCGTTATAGAATCTGGTTTAGGAGCCTATGACATTGCAGCCTTGATCCCCATTATTAAAGGGGCCGGTGGCGAAATAACAACATGGGATGGCAAAAATGCCGTTCATGGAGGCTCCATTGTTGCAACAGGCGACAAGGCATTACATGAAATAATTCTTAACGAACTCAATTCTTGAATTTCAATTATCATGCAAGGTTTTGGATCCAGGAATAAAAGCATCAAAAGCAGCCCAAAACTGCTTACGCAAGTCATCCCTTTCAAATATAATCTCATGGCGCGCATGGCGAATGGTAATGTGATGAGCAACCCGTAAATAAGGGCTTAAACGCTCAATCACTGGGGTTGAAACAATCTGATCCCCACCAGATGCAATTATAAGGGTTGGCACCTGAAAATTTTTAATATGCTTTGGTCTTAAAACCCGATGCATAGCAGAACAGGCAGCATGAACCCAGGCATTCGTTGGCGAAGCAAGAGCCAGCTCCG
>CALHLB010000076.1 GCA_938034375.1 uncultured Alphaproteobacteria bacterium
TTTTCATTTTCATCCCCCAGGATTTAAATATAAATACTTTTATTGGGGTATTATTATCGTGATTAGTTAATTAAATATCACTCAAATATAGTAATTCATCTTATTTTTAAGCATAAAATGGTTTTATAGTCCTGTTATTCAAATTTCCATCGTTTTAAAAAATTATAAAGTGGTCCCTCCAACGGTAATTGCATCAATTCTTATTGTCGGCTGGCCCACACCAACAGGAACGCCTTGCCCCTGTTTGCCACATGTGCCAATGCCTGGGTCCAGTTTCATATCATGCCCAACCATGGGAACACGGCGCATGGCATCTGGACCATTGCCAATAATCATCGCACCTTTTACCGGGGCGCCAATTTTTCCATTTTCCAGAAGATAGGCTTCCGTACATTCAAAAACAAATTTTCCTGAAGTAATGTCAACTTGGCCGCCACCAAAAGAAACAGCATATAAGCCATTCTTCACAGAAGAGATGATTTCATCTGGTGCATGATTGCCGTTCATCATGATCGTATTCGTCATGCGGGGCATTGGAATATGTGCATAAGACTGGCGCCGCCCATTTCCCGTTGTTTGAACGCCCATAAGGCGTGCATTTTGCCTGTCTTGCATATACCCAACCAATCGTCCATCTTCAATAAGCGGGGTGCATTGACTTGGGGTTCCCTCATCGTCAATAGAAAGCGAACCACGTCTGTTTTGTAAAGTGCCATCATCGACAATTGTAACACCTTTAGAGGCAACCATTTCCCCCATGAGCCCGGAAAAAGCAGAGGTTTTTTTACGATTAAAATCGCCTTCAAGGCCATGGCCAACAGCCTCATGGATAAGGATGCCAGGCCAGCCGGCACCTAAAACAACATCAAATTCACCGGCAGGAGCAGGAATAGCCTCCAGATTGATTAGGGCCTGTCTTAAAGCTTCTTCAACACCGTTTTGCCAGTTTTCTGTTTTGATAAAATCATGAAACCCGGTGCGCCCCCCCATTCCAAAGCTTCCGCTTTCTTGTTTATTGCCTTTTCCTGCAACAATTGAAATATTTAGCCGTGTCATGGGGCGTATATCACGCACATAATGACCATCAACCCTTAAAATTTCAACGACTTGATAAGAGGCAGACAAAGCGGCGCTAACTTGCCTTATATGGTCGCCTTTATCGCGGGCATATGTATTGATTTCCTGTAAAAGTGCAACTTTTTCTTCAAATGTTGGCGCGCCAATCGGATTGTCATGCGTATAAAGCTGTTGGTTCGTGCGTTGAGGTGGGTTTGCATAAGTTCCTGAATAACCAGTCTGCACAGCTTGAACAGCATTAGATGCTCTCTTCAGGCTTGCTATAGAAATTTCACCGGAATGAGCGTAGCCGGCTGCTTCCCCTGCAACGGCGCGTAGGCCAAAGCCTTGATCTGTATTGAATGAGGCCGATTTCAATCTATTATTGTCGAAACCTAAAGATTCAGACTGGGCATATTCAAGAAAAAGCTCTCCATCATCGGCATTATGAAGAGCGTCACCAAGTATTTTTTCTGCCGTATCACGAGATAAATCGCCCTTTTCGAAAAGAGTTAAATCAGGTGATGGAAATGTCTGTTCTGCCATTTGAATATCCGTAATGAAATTTCAAGATTAAGATTGAAGGCTTGCCCCTATCTTGCCTGACTGGATGAGAGACTGGTTGGTAGGCGAGATAATTAAAGGTTACCCAAGGCGGCAAAACCAGCAGTAAAACCCTTGAGTTCAATGGGAATGCCTATACCCTCTTCAGGGGTTTGAAAGATAACAAAGGTGGCAAGATTGCCTTTTTTAAGGTGATTAATCAGTTTGTCGTCCATAACAATTTCTGAAACACAGCCACCATCTGGTACACAGCGCACAAAAGCCGCATTTCCAAGATTTTCTTCATCAACTCGAAGACCAAGACCAGAAGGCAGCAACACACCTAGCGGGGCTAAAACCCGTAAAACATAAGATTGCTTGTCGGCTGTTTTTAAAATAATCACTGTTAAGCCGACATTGGGCCTGTCATCGGCGATAACAAATTGAATGAGAGCGCATTGTTGCGCGCGCGCACCTGGTGGTGTTTCGCATCTGATTTCCCAGCTGCCATGCGTTTCTTTAACCTCACCTTGGGCGAAAACTTGAGGGGGTAATAAGGCAAAACTTAGAGTGGTCAGCGTTAAAACTGTGACTTTTTTGCATGAAGTAAAAAGCTTTTTAAGCATTAGGACTGCTTTCGAATCGGCGTTGTAATTTTGTGCATAAGAACATGAAAATAACCGATTTTAAAAGGCTTTTACTATATTTTTCTTACATTGATGGCAAAATTAATGTTTCTCTAACTGGTGCAGCCAGAAGTCTTGCTTGATATAAAATTAACAGGTTTTCCTCAAACAAAAACAAGAAAAAGATTGTCCTTTTGTATATTCTATGATCTACAACATGAGATGTATGAGTGTTACATTTCTGGATTTTGCCAAATTTACATATGCCAAATTTACATATGTTGGAATTTCTTTTGATGAGCACTTAAAAAGTATAAAGATCGACATAAGTCGACTAGAATTGCAAATCACGTGCTTTATGTTATTGAGCATGAATTATGTTTTCTTTGAGGCTGGTAATCCAGTCTCTTTGAAGGCGACAATAGAGAGGACAGCGTGAAAATGCCATTTCACCGAGTGATAAAATCCTTTTTGGGTGCTTTTTTGTTTTTGACAGGCCTATCGACCTATTCTGCATCTGCTCAGCAGCCAGAACCATGGCAACTTGGTTTTCAGCCTGCCGCGACACCGATTATGGAACAGATTCATATTTTCAATAATATT
This sequence comes from uncultured Alphaproteobacteria bacterium, assembly GCA_938034375.1. Classification (GTDB taxonomy): domain Bacteria; phylum Pseudomonadota; class Alphaproteobacteria; order Rhizobiales; family JACESI01; genus JACESI01. Next base: position 2,829 of record CALHLB010000076.1, read on the forward strand.
ACATTATGGATTATTACGATTGTTACTGTTTTTGTTCTGCTGCTTTTATTGGTCGTGATAGTCAAGTTCAACAAAAGGGCAAACCCCGTTGCTTCAAAAACATCTCATAATACGCTTGTTGAAGTTGTATGGACTGTTGCACCTATTATCATCTTAATGATCATTATGGTTCCTTCCTTGCGGCTTCTCTATGCACAGCAAGTTATTCCAGATGCCGATGTTACAATTAAAGTAACCGGCTATCAGTGGAACTGGGGCTATGAATATCCAGATCATGAAATAGGTGAATATGTTTCCTCTATGTTACCTGTTGGCGATGATGGTAAAGACCTTTCAGCGCATAAAGAGGCTGCTCTTGTGCGGGGCGATACGCTCGATAATTATCCACGTTTGATGGCTGTTGATAATGAGCTTGTTGTTCCTGTCGGTAAAATTGTGCGTTTAGATGTGACATCAGGGGATGTTATTCATGCTGTGGCAGTGCCGTCTTTCGGGATTAAAGTTGATGCCATTCCAGGTCGTTTAAACTCGACATGGTTTAAGGCAGAAAAAGAAGGTATTTATTATGGCCAATGTTCACAGATTTGCGGTGCAGGTGAGGGCTATGCCGGTCACTCGTTCATGCCGCTTGCTGTGCGTGTTGTAGATGAAGCGACATTTGAGGCCTGGGCAAAAGCTGCCAAAGATGATGTTGAAGAAAGCTATAAGATATTTGCCAATTCTCATATTGGCTCTTCCATCAAGTTGGCACAACGCCAGAATTAATAACATTGATTTGACGGTCGCCTAAATAAAGCGACTGGCATTGACGAGGGTAAAAACATGACTGTGACAACCGCTTCAGCTTCTCACGACGATCATAAACCGGGCTTTTTCAGGCGCTGGTTCTATTCAACCAATCATAAGGATATTGGAACGCTTTATCTGATATTTGCAATTTTTTCAGGCATTATTGGAGGCGCCTTATCTGTTGGCATGCGTATGGAATTGCAAGAACCAGGTTTGCAGTTCTTTGGTAATACGCATGTCTATAATGTTTTTGTAACAGGTCACGGCCTTATCATGATTTTTTTCATGGTTATGCCGGCTTTGATTGGTGGTTTTGCCAATTGGTTTGTTCCTATAATGATTGGCGCACCTGATATGGCGTTTCCTAGAATGAACAACATTTCATTCTGGTTGCTTCCTCCATCTCTTTTGTTGCTTGTTGCCTCCATGTTTGTGGAAGGTCCAGCTGGTGCTAATGGTGTTGGTACAGGTTGGTTTATCTATCCACCACTTTCATCAAAGGTAGGGCAGCCTGGTCCTGCAATGGATTTGGCGATTTTAGCATTGCATATTTCTGGGGCATCATCGATTCTAGGTGCGATTAATTTCATTACTACGATATTCAATATGCGTGCTCCTGGCATGACATTGCATAAAATGCCCCTTTTTGCCTGGTCTGTTTTAATTACGGCTTTCTTGCTTTTGCTGTCATTGCCTGTTTTGGCTGGCGCGATTACCATGCTGTTGACTGATCGTAATTTTGGGACAACTTTCTTCACACCTGAAGGAGGAGGGGACCCTCTACTCTTCCAACATTTATTCTGGTTCTTTGGGCACCCTGAAGTTTACATTCTAATTTTGCCAGGCTTTGGCATTATCAGCCACATTGTTTCGACCTTCTCAAAGAAACCGATTTTTGGCTATTTAGGCATGGCTTATGCCATGGTTGCCATTGGTGTTGTTGGTTTTATCGTTTGGGCGCACCATATGTTTACCGTTGGCCTGAGTGTAAATACTCAAGCGTATTTTCTTCTCGCTACTATGGTAATTGCAGTTCCAACAGGTGTTAAAATCTTTTCATGGATTGCGACAATGTGGGGCGGTTCCATTGATTTTAGAACGCCGATGATTTGGGCAATGGGTTTCATTTTCCTTTTCACTGTTGGCGGTGTTACAGGCGTGCAATTAGCCAATGCCGGCCTTGATCGTGCTTTCCACGATACTTATTATGTCGTCGCGCATTTTCACTATGTTTTATCACTAGGTGCAGTGTTTGCGATTTTTGCAGGCTGGTATTACTGGTTCCCAAAAATGTCTGGTTATATGTATAATAGCTTCATTGCGAAAGCACATTTCTGGATAACTTTTATTGGCGTGAATCTCGTGTTTTTTCCGCAGCATTTCTTGGGTCTTGCCGGTATGCCACGTCATTATGCTGATTACCCAGACGCCTTTGCAGGTTGGAACGCAGTTTCTTCCTATGGTTCTTATATTTCTGCTTTTGCCGTTTTAGTTTTCCTTATTGGCGTTGCTGAAGCTTTTATGAAAAAGCGTGTTGCAGGCGATAACCCATGGGGTGAGGGGGCAACAACTCTAGAATGGAAACTGTCTTCGCCGCCTCCATTCCACCAATGGGAAGAATTGCCACGCATTAAGTAAAAGCTGGCTTTTAAACTAGAATTGAAAGCCGCCAAATAAGTTCAGTTGGCGGCTTTTGTGCAAGAAATGAAACGATGAGTTTTAGACGTTATGACAATGTTTGACGTAAAATCGGAATCGCAAAGTGAGAATCTTCTTTCGCTTGCAGAACCAAATGATTATTTTGCGCTTTTGAAGCCACGTGTCATGTCGTTGGTTATTTTTACGGCTTTTGTCGGCATTGTTTTGGCGCCTGAAAGCGATTTGCATCCAATATTATCTGCTATATCCCTTTTATGTATTGCTGTCGGCGCGGGGGCTTCTGGCGCTTTAAACATGTGGTATGATGCCGACATTGATAGTAAAATGAGCCGCACAGCCAAAAGGCCCATTCCTTCCGGTCGTGTTACCGCGAATGATGCCTTAGGCCTTGGTCTTGTTTTGTCAATCGTCTCTGTTATGCTGTTAGGGCTTGCAGCCAATTGGCTTGCTGCTGGCTTATTAGCCTTTACGATTTTCTTTTATGCTGTGATTTATACAATGTGGTTAAAGCGTTCTACGCCACAAAATATTGTGATTGGCGGTGCTGCGGGGGCTTTTCCTCCCGTTGTTGGCTGGGCTGCTGTTACAGGTTCTGCGCCGCTGGAAGCCTGGGTTCTTTTTGCTATTATATTTTTATGGACTCCCCCTCATTTTTGGGCTTTGGCTCTTTTTAAAATGGGGGATTATGGTAATGTTGGAGTTCCCATGCTTCCTAATGTGGCAGGTGAAAAACATACACGGTTGCAAATTTTACTCTATTCACTGCCTTTAGTTGTTTTTGGCATCTTGCCATGGGTTTTAGGCTTTGCTGGCCCTATTTATGGCGCTATTGCAGCTATTTTAGGGGGCATATTTTGCTTACGGACTTTTCAAGTATGGAAAAAGAGGGGAGCTGATAATATGAGGGCTGAAAAAAAGCTTTTCGGCTTTTCAATATGGTATCTTTTTTTATTGTTCTGCGCCCTTTTGCTTGAACCTTTTCTCAGTTTATTTGGTGTATGAGGAAGAATGATGGATGACTTGGTAAAAATGACGGATGAGGAACATAAGCGCCGTAAAAAGCGATCCATTGCCATTGCTTTATTGTTAGTCTTTTTGGTTTTTCTATTTTATGTCATTACTCTGATTAAGTTTTTACCAGGAGGGGAGACTTAATGGCACAAGCAAAAGAGATGGATGGCAAGGACAAATCAAACCATAAGGTTGCGATTGCTTGTGTTTTTTTTGTTGTTGGTATGATTGGCATGTCTTATGCGGCCGTTCCGCTTTATGAAATTTTTTGCCGAGTTACTGGCTTTGGTGGCACAACGCAAATTGCAGATGTTGCACCACAAGATGTACTGGATCGAGAAGTAACTGTCCGTTTTGATGCGAATGTTAACAATAAATTACCCGTAGATTTTAAAGCTGAAACAAAAAAAATCAAATTGAAAATTGGTGCTGTTGAAGAGGTTAATTATCTTATGACCAATTTAACAAATGTCCCCGTAGGTGCGACAGCCTCCTTTAATGTGTCGCCACCTTCTGCGGGCGCTTATTTTAATAAGCTTGAATGTTTTTGTTTTACAGAGCAGGTCCTTAAAGGCAACGAAACACAAACCATGCCTGTTATATTTTTTATCGATCCGGAATATGTGAACGATCCAGATACAAAGGACGTAGGCACAATTACATTATCTTATACGTTTTTTCCTGATGAGATAGATGAAGAAGAACTTGCTTCATTAAAGGATGACAAGCAAAACAAGGTAGAATAGATGTCACTTAAGACATTGAGAAAGTGGGTAACTTATGGCTGATGCACATTCTAAAAATCACGATTATCATATTATTGATCCAAGCCCATGGCCCTTTGTTGGCTCTATGGCAGCTTTGGTAATGGCCATTGGTGCCGTGACTTATATGCACGATGGTCCAATTTATATTATGCTTTTAGGCTTACTGGGTGTCTTGTATACAATGTATGGTTGGTGGGCTGATGTTATTCAAGAATCGATTGAAGGTCATCACACACGTGTTGTGCAATTGCATCTTCGCTATGGCATGATCTTGTTTATTGCCTCTGAGGTGATGTTTTTTGTCGCATGGTTCTGGGCGTTTTTTGATGCAAGTCTTTTTGCGGATGAAGCGCGCCAATTTGCAAGAGTAGAGCATACAGGCGGCATTTGGCCACCAAAAGACTTAACCGTTTTAGATCCATGGCATTTACCGTTGTTTAATACGGTTATTCTTCTTCTTTCTGGTACAACTGTTACATGGGCGCATCACGCGCTTTTACATAATGACCGCTCAAGCATTAAGTTGGGTTTGATTTTTACAATTCTTCTAGGGGCAATTTTTTCAACCGTTCAGGTTTATGAATATGTTGCAGCGCCCTTTTCCTTTTCAGATAGCATTTATGGTGCGACATTTTATATGGCCACCGGTTTTCATGGTTTTCATGTATTTGTTGGAACCATTTTTCTTTTAGTATGTCTCATCCGGGTTTATAAAGGGCAGATGAATCCTGAAAAGCATTTTGGTTTTGAGGCCGCAGCCTGGTATTGGCATTTTGTTGATGTTGTCTGGTTGTTCCTGTTTGCCACTATTTATATATGGGGTAATTTTGGCGGTCATATTGGCCATTAATTCTAACCATAATATTTTAAAAGGGCGCTTTAAGCGCCCTTTTTAATCTGAAAGGATAGCGTTTCAAATGCATAAAGTCCCTTATCAAGCACCATCACCTATTGCTGTTATGGTTAAAACTTCTTGCCCCCGCTGTGGTGAGGGAAGGCTTTTTAAAGGGTTTTTATCACTGAACAAAGAATGCAGCGTCTGCAAGCTTGATCTTGCTTTCGCCGATTCAGGGGATGGACCGGCAATCTTCATAATTTTTATTGTTGGCTTTCTGGTTGCAACAGCTTTTTTATATGTTGAGCTTACCTATCAGCCCCCTTATTGGGTGCATGCTCTGTTATGGCTTCCAATGATTATGATTTTGTCCCTTCTTCTTTTAAGGCCTCTCAAAGCGCTGATGATCGTTTTGCAATATAAAAACGATGCTCATGAAGGAAATATCGATTAATGACAAAAATCACTGTGGATGTGCCTTTTAAGCGTGAAACAACATCTGTTTTTAACCGTAGTTTCACGATCTTATCGCTTTTCGCTTTGTTGGCATTACTTGTTTTATGCGCTCTTGGTAGCTGGCAGGTAAAGCGCCTTTTCTGGAAAGAAGCACTGCTTCAGCGCATTGAACAGCAGATGGCACAAAGCCCTTCAAAGATTGGCGAGCTTCTTCCTCTTAACCCATCTCTTACAGGAACAAGCAACGATTTGGAATATTTGCCAGTTACTGTTAAGGGGCGTTTTTTAAAAGATCTGGAATTTTTTTATTATGCAACATTGAATGGTAAAGTCGGCTATCACCTTTATGCACCACTTCAATTAAGCGCACCAGTGCAAGGCAAAAAAGCCTTTATTTTTATTAATCGCGGATTCATTCCCGATAATAAAAAGGATGCATCCTCACGGCCTGAAACCTTAACTCTTGATGAGGTTGAGTTAGAGGGTTTGTTGCGCTGGCCTGATGAGGGCAAACCTAATTCCTTCATTCCAGAAAATGATGCAAAGCAGAAACTGTTTTTCTGGCGCGACCTTGATTTAATGGTCAAGCTTTCAGGTTTGGAAAACGAAACAGTTTTACCAGCCTTTATTTATGTTGATAAGCAAGAGAGCACAGGACTGGGGCAGCTTCCTGTGGGGGGTGTTAGCCGGATAGATTTTCCAAATAACCATCTTGCTTATGCAGTAACATGGTATGGCTTAGCATTAACGTTGGTGGGTGTTTGGGTAGGGTTGCTAATCACACGTTTTAAGGCAAAAGCAGAGAATGATGTTTGAAGCTTCTCACTTTAATATGAGTGAGTTAATTATGCATGCCCAGCTTGCATAGATAAAAGGACAGGGTCAATGCCCAGGCTTGATAGAGCTTTTGTGTATTTACTATTTTTATCTGTGTTAAAAACGAGTTCATGACTTGCCTCTGCATGAAGCCAGCCATTTTTTTGTATTTCACTTTCAAGCTGCCCGGCGCTCCAGCCTGCATAACCAAGCGCTAACAAGAAATCTTTTGGCCTTTCGCCGGAGTGAATAGCTTTTAGTATGTCTAAAGTTTCCGTTAAGCTGATATTGGAATTGATAATATGGGTTGATTGGTCGATATAATAATCAGGCGAATGCAAAACAAAGCCACGTCCGGTTTCAACAGGGCCACCACGATAAATTTCAACGGCCTTATCGTCCCTTTCTTCTTCCTCACTGTCTTCATTGACAAGGTTAAGCTGTTTTAAAATATCAATAAAAGAAATTCCGGTCATAGGTTTGTTTAAAACAATACCCATAGCACCTTCCCTAGTATGCTCACACATAAAAATGATACTTTTGTCAAAGCGACTATCTTCCATGGTGGGCATGGCAATGAGAATATGACCTTTAAGGGAAAAGAATGAGTTTTTAATTTCTTCTGTCATGGGGACCTTTTACAGAAATCATGTTATTTAAATCATTGAATACACGGCGTGAAACATTGTAAATAGATGGTCACAGGCTTGTGTAAGACCTTGATTTTTAAATTCAGTATATTTCAACTATATATAGTTTATATGATTAAAATGAACAACGTTGAAAACCGATAAAACTGGTATAATCAAAGTGATGAGATTTTTTGGGTTATTTGTTTCTCTTTTTCTTTTTTCTTACACTCCCATGTCTGCATTGGCGAGTGACTGGGTGGATGGTTTGGGCTATAAGGCCCGCCTTTTAATGGGTAATAAACAGGAAGACGGATCTTATCATGCTGCTTTGGATTTAAAGCTGGAGAAAGATTATTTGACTTATTGGCGCAGTCCGGGGGGGTATGGTATTGCGCCTTCCTTGAATTTTGAAAAATCTGAAAATATTTCAAAAACCACAATTCACTGGCCAAGCCCGCATGTTTTTAAAAAACAGGGCTCTTATGTTATTGGCTATAAAAACCGGCTTGTTGTTCCTTTAACTCTTATACCTGAAAAAGCAGATGAAGATATAAAACTCACGCTGGAGGCATTTTTAGGTGTCTGTGCTGAAATTTGTGTGCCGGTAGATATTAGTTTGAACCTTGATTTTTCTACCGCTTCTGCCAGCCCCGAAAGCAGGCATCTTATTGCCTCGTCTTTCAAAACGGTTCCTCTTGTAACGGGTGCGGAAAAACTCTTGCCTAAGGCAATAAAGCTTATCAAAAAAGACGATAAAGAGCATATTAGCGTGCGGCTTAAATTGCCGGAAGGGGCTGAAAAAGTAACGCTTTTGGCCGAAGGGCCGCAAGATTGGTATTTTTCTCCTTTGGTAAGCGCGCCCAATGAACTTGAAGCGCATGAAGATTATTCTATAGCGCATCTCCCCCTTTTTAGAGATTTTCCAGAAGATGTGATAAAACAGGAAGCTATAAGACTAACGGTAATTGTGGATGGGCAACAGGCGGTTGAAAGAATAATGCCGCTCAAAATCAACGCGGCTGAGTAATTTATAAGATAGACTTTTTTAAAAAGAGCCATACCTTATTTTCAAGTTCAAATAGGAAAGGGTATGGAATGGTTTTATCAATTGGTCAAAGTTTGCCAGAAGCAACATTCACAATAATGGGAAGGAATGGTCCAGAACCGCTTTTACTGTCTGATTTTACGAAAGATCGACGGGTTGTGCTTTTCGGTGTTCCTGGGGCTTTTACACCCACCTGCCACGGCAAACACTTGCCAGGTTATCTTGATAATATTGAAATTTTTAAACAAAAAGGCATTGATGAAATTGCTGTTATTTCTGCCAATGATGTATTTGTTTTGCATAATTGGGCCATTGCAACAAGGGCAGAAGGTAAAATACGCTTTCTTTCCGATGGCAATGCCGCCTTTGCCAGAGCTGCCGGCCTTGAGCTGGATATGAGCGACCTTGGCATGGGCATGCGTTCCAAACGCTATTCAATGTTGATTGATAATGGAAAGCTAACCCTATTGAATATAGAAGAGACCACAAAATCAACCGAGAAATCAGGCGCTGCCCACATACTGGCCGCTCTTTAAAAACGGCAAGCACCAAATATGAACCTGTTTAAAAATAGAGTTTTCGTATTTTGAAATATCAATAAATTGACGATATTTCCACTGTCTATTAAAATAAGTGAAAATTTATGAAAATTATACAATAGACAGTGGAAATATACTTTTTTTCATAATATCTTGACAATGGATACAGGGAGGGAGTATCCAACCACGTACCGCATGTACGCGGACTAAGACATAATAATACTAATAAGGCGTTTGCCGCCTTCGTATCCAACCACGTACCGCATGTACGCGGACTAAGACTGAATGTCGTTGGTGTTTTGGACGTACAAAGGCAGGGCTTAAGATTTAAAAGGTTCCATGCCGCGTCTTGCTAATGCGTCTGCGCGTTCATTACCTTCATGGCCAGCATGACCTTTAATCCAATGCCAGTCAATTTTATGGCGTTTGCAGGCTTCATCAAGTTCTTGCCACAGGTCAACATTTTTAACAGGCTTTTTAGCGGCTGTTTTCCAGCCATTTTTCTTCCAGCCCTCCATCCAGCCGGTTATGCCGCCTTTCACATATTGTGAATCCGTATAAAGCGCCACATGACAGGGGAATTTTAAGGCATTCAAGGCCATAAAAGCTGCGGTTAACTCCATCTTATTGTTGGTAGTCTCTTCCTCACCGCCACAAAGTTCTTTTTCATGGGCGCCAAATCGCAAAAGCGCCCCCCAACCACCAGGGCCAGGATTACCTGAACAGGCACCATCTGTGAATATCGTAACGCTTTTTAAAGGGGGTGTCATAGATTAAAGCCCATATTCAACGGCACTTTCAACGCTTTCATGGAAGAGCATTTTTTTCCAATATTCAATTGGATCATGAGGCGTTACAAGTGCATTTTCAGGCACTTCAAGCCAGTCATAAAGACGCGTTAGCAAAAACCGTAAGGAGGCCCCGCGTGCAAGTAAAGGCAGGGCCTGTTTTTCTTGTTCTGTTAGTGGACGTACAGCCTGATATTCCCTTAAAAGTGCTTTTGCTTTGGTAATATTGAACGAATAATCTGGCTCAAAACACCAGGCATTCAAGCAAATCGCTAAATCATAAGAAAGAGCGTCATAACAGGCAAAATAAAAATCGATAATGCCGGAAAGATCTTCCTTTAAAAAAAAGACATTGTCTCTAAAAAGGTCGGCATGGATAATGCCTTTGGGCAAATCGCATGGCCAGTTTTGCTCAAGATCCTGTAATGTGCGTTCAATATCGTTTGTTAAACTGTGTTGCACCGTGTGAGCACGACTTTTGGAAAGATCAAAAAGCCCACGCCAGCTTGAAAGACCCAGTGCATTGTCACGTTTCATCTCAAAATCAAGTCCTGCCAGATGAAGGTCGGCAAGCGCTCGCCCAACCTCCCCGCAATGGCGCACATGCGCCTTGGTAACAGAAACGCCATCAAGAAATGTAAAAATGGCAGCAGGCCGTTTGGCAAGAACACCAAGAGCAGAACCATTATTTTGTCGGCAGGCAACAGGGCATGAAATGCCCTTTTTGTTTAAATGGTCCAGCAAACCAATAAAAAAGGGTAGATCTTTCTCGTTAACCCGTTTTTCATAAAGGGTTAGAATAAAATTTGCCTGTTCTGTTCGTAAAAGATAATTGGAGTTTTCAACCCCTTCTGCAATGCCTTTAAAGGAAAGAAGGGACCCAATATCATAACGAAGCAGAAATGCCTCCAGCGAACGATCAGAAACTTCCGTATAAACTGCCATAGGGAATGATTAACTAGCAGCTTCAATCCGCAATTCACGCGGCAGATTAAAGACAATATCTTCCTTAACCGTGTCAATAATTTCAATTTCCAGCGTATAGCGTCTGGAAAAAGCGTCCAATACTTCTTCAACCAATACTTCAGGAGCAGAGGCACCCGCAGTAATACCAAGCGATTGAATTGTGCCAATTTCTTCCCAGTTGATTTCTGAGGCGCGCTGAACCAGATAGGATTTCGTACATCCAGCCCGTTCTGCCACTTCCCGCAAACGCTGTGAATTGGATGAATTGGGCGCGCCTACCACAATCATGGCATCAACCTGTTTTGCAATGGGTTTAACCGCATTTTGACGATTGGTTGTTGCATAACAAATATCGTCTTTATGGGGGCCATGAATTTCAGGAAAACGTCTTTGTAAAATACTTACAATTTCCGCTGTATCATCAAGTGATAAAGTTGTTTGTGTAATCCATGCAAGCTCTCTGTCGGAAGAGGGAGTATAGTTTTCAGCGTCTTTTTCCGTTTCAATTAACTCTATGGAGCCTTCAGGCAATTGACCCATTGTGCCAACAACTTCAGGGTGACCTTCATGACCGACAAGCAGGATATGGCGGTTTTTCTTGTGGTGTATCTGCGCTTCACGGTGAACCTTTGAAACAAGGGGACAGGTCGCATCAAGAAAAAACATGTTACGTGCCTTTGCATCTTCAGGTACAGATTTTGGAACACCGTGAGCCGAAAAGATAACAGGTTGCTTAGAGTCGGGAATTTCATGAAGTTCCTCAACAAAAATGGCGCCCTTCTGTTTTAGGCTTTCAACAACATACTTGTTATGAACAATTTCATGGCGCACATAAACGGGTGCGCCATATTGTTCTAGCGCCAGTTCCACGATTTGGATAGCTCTATCAACACCGGCACAAAAGCCGCGTGGAGCGCACATTTTAACCTGTAACGTTTGCATGATGTAAGTCCATTTCCTGTTTTTCCATCAAGGATAGATCGTTATTAACAGCGTCAATACACAATATTGCTGTCTGTTACCAGTGTTTCAATGGTAAAGCTGTTGTTATTTATTGACTTGTTTCAATTATGCCCTGCTTTAACATTTTTTCCGCATCTACAGGGCTTAATGCTTTTGCAAAATGAAAACCTTGTGCAAATTCACATTCAAGATTAGTAAGCTCACTAACATCATTTTCATTTTCTGCCCCTTCAGCAATAACTTCCATATTAAGGTCATGAGCCATGGCAATAATTGATTTTAATATAATCGGTTTTTGGTCATCGTCATCACCTTGTACAAAGGAGCGGTCAATTTTTATTGTATCAAAAGGAAAACGTTGTAAATGAGAAAGAGAAGAATAGCCGGTGCCAAAATCATCCAAAGAAAGGCCGGCTCCCAGTTCTTTCACCCTCTCTAAAACCTGATTGGCATGTTCAGGGTTTTCCATCATCAGGCTTTCTGTTACCTCCAGCTTTAAAGTGCCAGGTAACAAACCATTGCGTGATAAAACGGCCTTAACATCATTAATCAGATCGTGGCGCAAAAGTTGCCTGCTTGACACATTGACACTGATGAAAAGAGGACTATTTCCTCCCATCGTGTCTTGCCATTGGGTAAGTTTTCGTGCCGCTGTTTCCATGACATAAAGGCCAAGCGGAATAATCAATCCCGTTTGTTCAGCAACAGGAATAAATTCTGAGGCTGGTACGATGCCGCGCTTGGGTGTATGCCATCGTAAAAGGGCTTCAAAGCCTGCAATAGATTTATCAGAAAGCCTGATAATGGGCTGATAATAAACATCAATTTCGTCATTTTCAACAGCGCGCCGCAAATCACTTTCAAGGGAAAGCGGATCGTTGCGTAAATTTCTGAAAATGGGACGGAAAGCTTCAATTCTATCACCGCCAATACGCTTGGCTTGTAACATAGCAAGTTCTGCATCACTAAGCATTTCATCATTAGCCATCTGCTTGCCATCATACATGGCAATGCCAATGGAGGCGGTTAAAAAAACTTCCTGTTCGCCAAAAGTGATGGGTTGGCGGATGGCATGGCGTAAGCTGTCTGCAAAAGCGGCGATGCGTTCAGGGTTTTGTTCTGATAAAAGAAGAAGGCCAAACTGATCCCCGTTGAGGCGAGCAAGGCTATCTTGCGGTTTTAATAAACGGCTCATGCGGCGGGTAATGGCAATTATGATACTGTCGCCAACAGAAATGCCAAGACTGTCATTAACTTGTTTAAAGCGGTCAACATCTATCACGAAAACTGCCGGTTTTGCACCATTTTCAAGAGCAGCCAATGTAAGCGCATTTTTAACCCGGTCGATAAAGAGGGTGCGGTTTGCAAGGCCGGTAAGGTTATCATGGACCGCATCATGCAACATGCGTTCCTCTGCCATGCGTCTGTCTGTAACATCAAGCAGGGTGCCGATACATCTAATCGCTTCTCCGTCTGGGCCAACAACAGGGCGCGCTCTTAATTTGAAAGAGCGATAATTGCTATCATGGGTGCGAAGTCTGAAAGTTTGTGAAATGCGTCCACTCTTATATTTTACAATTGCATCGAGGGTCGACTTAAACCGATCGCGGTCACCAGGGTGTAATGTATTGAGCCAGTTTCTTGCCTGCCCTTCAAGCGCATGAGGTTTAAGGCCTAGAAGCTCTTCAATACGACCATCTGTGCTGATCCGGTCGCGCAAAATATCCCAATCCCAAACAATATCACCAGCTCCAACAAGAGCTAGAGCCTGTTGCTCGGTGTTACTAACATAATTTTCAGCAATGGCCCCGCCTGAAAAGGCATGTTGCATAACGGTAAAGCCGATTAAAAGAACAAAAAGAACAAGCCCTCCTAAAAGAGCCGGTTGGGCAATATCGCTTGTTAAAATACCTGTTACTGTTGCCCAAGCACCTAAAATCCAAGCAATCAGAAGAAGCCAGCATGGAAATAGCATAATGGCTCGATCATATTTTTTTATTGAGAGATATAAAATGAGCGGCAAGCCCAACAAAGCTGTCAAGGCTGCTGAAAGGCGGGCAACGCCTGCGGCAATGGGCGGGTCTACAAAAGCAATGCCCAGCAGGATGGAAAGGCCTGCCAGCCATGAAATGGCAAGGCTTGTATAACTGATATGCCAACGATTTAAGTTGAGATAAGCAAAGAGAAAAATGTTAAGGGCCGCAGCAATAAAAACTTCCGTTCCCGCCCGCCAAAACTGGTCTTCAGCAGGGTTTAAATCGATAAGGCGATGCCAAAAGCCAAAATCAACGCAAATATATATGAAAATAGCCCATGATAAAATGGCCGTTGCTGGAAACATGGCCGTTCCCTTAACAACAAATAAAATTGTCAGAAAGACGGCCAAAAGCCCTGAAATGCCAATAACAATACCACGATAAAGCGTGAAGCTGCTAATGGATTCTTTATAGGCTGTTGGTTCCCACAAATAGAGCTTTGGAAGCGTACGTGTTCTTAATTCGCCAACAAAGGTAATAACATCCCCAGGATTGAGCGTTATGAGGAAAACATCTGCTTCAAGATCCGGCACGCGTTCTGGTGCAAACCCCTCACTGGGGGTAAGGGAGGCAAGTCTTGAACCACCAAGATCTGGCCAGAAAATTTTTGACCCTGAAAGACGAAAATGAGGTGTTACAAGATAACGGTCTATTTGTTGGTCTGATGGATTTGAAAGTGAAAAGACAACCCAATGGGATGCGCTTGGATTTTCCTTGGAGTGAACCTCGATACGTCGCACAATACCTTCTTGATCGGGGGCGGTTGAGACTTGAATTTTCTCTTCAACATCAAAACGGCGATCAATTGTATTGGTCAAATCGATCGCTTTTTCCGATAAGGGAATAACAATGGGTTCTGCTGCTTGTAATGTTGACGCAAAAAGAACAAGGCCCAATAATAAGAGGCCAGACAACACTTTCAGAAAAAAAGATGAAAGGCACATATTTTTGATCTTTTCAAAAAAACTGTGTGCATCATAATATTGGTTCATTCATCCACCAGTTTATTATTGTTACCCTTAAAGCCATAGCGCACGTTTTTTATGTTTAAACCAAAATGCATTCAAATTAAAAGCTGATATTGGATTTTGCCCTTTATTTTTATAAGTAAAATTGAATAGTGCCTATGAATGTTATTCTTGAAACGGTTCTTGATTTTGCAAAGTCAATTAATCTAACCCCAATAATCTAACCCCAATAATCTAACAATGTCTGCCCTTCCAATACTCGTAATCGCTTTCCAACATGGCAAAAAGGAGATGGTCTTGCCAATGCCCATTAATTTTCAAATATTGCCTTGCATAGCCTTCGCGTTGAAAGCCAGATTTTTCTAGTACCTTAATTGAGGCAATATTATGGGGAAGGCAGGCTGCTTCCAGTCTATGGAAATGTCTTTGTTCAAAGATTTCCGGCAGGATACCCAAAACAGCTTCAGTCATATAACCTTGCTTTGCAAAAGGATAACCTATCCAATATCCCAATGTGCAGGATTGGGCAATACCACGTAACAATCGTGAGATGGTAATACCTCCAACCAAAGCCCCCGTTTCTTTCAAAAATAAAAAATAGCCAAAACCGTTGCTATGGTTATTATAGGGATTGTAGCGCTTTAACCGCCGCTTGAAAGAGGCTTTGGACAGCTCATCTTCTGGCCAATTAGGTTCAAATGGTTCAAGAAAACGGCGACTTTGTGTTCTAAGATGAACCCATGCTTCATAATGCACAGAGGCAGGTGGTATGATATGCAATCTGGAGGTGCTAATTTTACCGTTTTCTCTGGCAACAATAGAAAAAAGGGAAGCCATGTAAAGAGCCTTATTCAGCCGCCTGCTTTAAGCTCATGCGCGCGACAATATCATCGACAGACATCATGTCTTTGATAGGACCAATAGCCGATAAAGTGGGATTGGATGATGTGAAAAGCCATTTGGCTAATTTTTTCATATCAGAGATTCTAACCGCATTAATTTTTTGTTCCTGCTCACACGGTGAAATTTGTCTGTTAAACAACAAGGTGTGACGTGCTAATTGCGCTGCACGACTTGAAGGGCTTTCCAAGCTCATAAGAAGGTGAGAGCGTAATTGTGCTTTTGCTCTTGCAACTTCTTCGTCCGTAATATCATAACTAATTTTTTCAAGCTCATCCAAAATAACGGGCATAAGTTGTTTTATGTCCTCTTTACCTGTTGCAGCGTGAATACCGAAAATTCCAGTATCGGAATATGCCCAATGAAAAGCATAGACGGAATAGCAAAGCCCGCGTTTTTCCCTTACTTCCTGAAATAACCTGGATGACATGCCACCACCTAAAACAGCAGCCAATACCTGAACGGTAAAAAAATCTTCATCAAAGTAGGTGCATCCCTCAAATCCCAGTAAAATCTGCGCTTCTTGGAGGGAGCGATCTTCAATCCATTGACCGCCTGTATAATTTGCCGTTTCAAGAGATTTTTTTGTGCGAACCACCGGCAAGTGGTTAAATTTCTGTTGGGCTAATTGTACAAGATCTTCGTGTTGCACATCACCTGCTGCACTTAAAATCATGTTTTGGGCGCAATAATGACGGTCTAAATACGTTTTTATAGCAGATGGCGTGAAAGAGGTTATGCTGTCTGGTGTTCCCAAAATAGGTCTGCCAATTTTTTGGCCCTTGAATGCGGTTTCTTGAAAACGGTCATAAACCAGATCTTCTGGCATATCGAGAGAGGCGCCAATTTCTTGCAATATAACATGTTGTTCTTTGGAAAGTTCTTCTTCATCTAATGTAGAATTTTGCAAAATATCTGCCAGAATATCAACGGCAAGCGGTACATCATCAGACAAAATGCGGGCATAATAAGCTGTATTTTCAATGCTTGTTGCGGCATTCAACTCGCCGCCAACAGCTTCAATTTCTTGTGCGATACTAGCGGCTGTACGCCTTTGCGTTCCTTTGAAAGCCATATGTTCAAGAAGATGGGCCAAGCCATGTTGATGGTCATCCTCTGATCTGGACCCAGCATTCACCCACACACCAAGGGCTACACTTTTAAGGTGTGGCATATAATCGGTAATAACAGTGAACCCGTTACTAAGTTTTGTTGTTTTAACGTTCATATATTTGTGGCTTTACTCCATAAGAACCGTTTGTTTTATATAATCTTCAATGGCTTCTGGTTTGTTTGGCAGTACTGTAAACCTCTCTTCCCTTGTCATCAAGTCATCTAACCAGTTTGGTAATTTAGGTGTTTGCCCTGTTGCTTTTTCTACGGCATCAGGAAATTTTGCCGGGTGGGCTGTGCCTAATGTCACCATGAGTGAAGCATTATTGCAAGCCTTGTCTGCAACAGCGCAGCCAACAGCAGTATGCGGATCGAGAATATAAGCTGATTTTTCAAAAGTTTTTTTGATTTGGGTTGATGTTTCATCTTCATTGGCGCGGTCTGCATCAAATTCTTGACGCAATTTTGATAAGGCGTCTTCAGATAAATTAAACCCGCCAGATTGTTTTAGGCTTCCCATTAATGTGGTTATAGCTTCTGTATCTCTGTCATATAACTCAAACAATAGGCGTTCAAAATTGGATGATATTTGAATGTCCATAGAAGGCGAAATTGTTTTCTCAACGCCTTCTTGGCTGTAACAGCCAGTTTCCAAAGTACGTGCCAAAATATCGTTTTTGTTGGTCGCAATGATAAAACGGTCGATAGGAAGACCCATTTTTTTGGCAGCATAGCCTGCAAAAATATCGCCAAAATTACCGGTAGGCACTGAAAATGAAAGAGGTCGATAAGGGGCGCCAAGACTGGCCGCAGCGGTGAAATAATAGACGATCTGAGCAACAATCCGCCCCCAATTGATGGAGTTAACACCGGAAAGAGCAACTTCATCGCGGAATGAAAGATTTGAAAAAAGACCTTTTACCAATGCCTGACAATCATCAAAATTACCTTCAACCGCCAAGGCATGAACATTTTTATCTAACACCGTTGTCATTTGGCGGCGTTGAACATCTGAAACGCGTTTATTGGGAAAAAGAATAAAAATATCCGTATTATCACGCCCTTTGAATGCCTCAATCGCAGCGCCACCCGTATCGCCAGAGGTTGCCCCGACAATGGTTGCGCGGCGGTTTTCAAGGTTCAAAATATGGTCCATCAATCGCGATAAAAGCTGCATGGCCACATCTTTAAAGGCAAGTGTTGGCCCATGGAATAACTCAAGAACAAAGTTTTTTTCATTTAATTGGATAAGGGGGGCAACGGCTTCATGGTGAAACGTTGCGTAAGCCTCATTAATCATGGATTGAAGCGTTTTATCGTCAATTTCCCCATCAACAAAAGGTTTTATAATGGTAAAAGCGATTTCATTATAGGGTTTTCCCGCAAAAGAGGCGATGGTTTGATTATCAAATTTTGGCCAGCTTTCAGGTAAATAAAGTCCACCATCACGGGCAAGACCAGTTAAAACGGCATCACAAAAGCTCAAATGAGGGGCTTGCCCGCGTGTACTAACATATTTCATGGGAATATCTGTTGATCTGCAAGGTTAAATTGGTAAAGCGAACACTAAGGTGTCATGGTGAAAATGACAAGCTAGGGAGATGAGGTTTTATGCATAATGTTGTTAGAGGTCTGATTTTTGCTGGGCTGGCTTTTGTACTTTTTGCCTGTTCACAAACAACGAATAAGTCTTTTGTGGAACTGAAGTCCCAGGAAGATGCAATTGCCAGAGGGGAGAAACAGGCTGGCTTTTGCCCTAAAACCGAAATTCTGGAAGGAACAGGCATTTTGAGCGCCTATGCAAACGCGCAGGAAAAGCCAGAAAATCTATCCCATCAGGCGGTGATTGTGCGCGCTAATAGGAAATGCACCATTGTTGATAATCAACTCAAATTAGCGATTGCTTCAGCTGTTCGGGTTTCAAAAGGGCCAAAATTGGTTGATGAACAAGTTGTTCTTCCCATCCGCATTGTTGTTTTGCGAGGGGAGGGTGAC
>CALHLB010000077.1 GCA_938034375.1 uncultured Alphaproteobacteria bacterium
GAGGTTACCAAAGTGGTTTACACAACACCACAATCCTTACATACGATAGCAAATTTTTTTCAAAGTATGATGAAATTTCTTATCATTTTTACCTTGGTGCTGATTTGTTATTGTTTAGCAATTCAGAAACCTGTTTTTGCACAAACAGCTAAATCTGACAATGGAATCAGACGCATTGCATTGGTTATTGGTAATAGTTTTTATGAGAATGTTGAAACATTAGTCAATCCAGTTAATGATAGTAAAGCGATCAGAGAGAAACTGAGGAAACTAGATTTCGAGATTTTTGGCGGTGACGATCTTGATCTTGTGCAATTTAAAGAAGCCGCAAAACAATTTAAACATGAAGCAGAAACTGCAGATCAAGTTGTAATCTATTTCTCAGGGCATGGTTTTCAGCAAGCAGGATTAAACTATCTTGTTCCTGTCGATGCTAAACTTGCAACAGAACAGGCAATCATTGAAGAAACTTTGCGTCTCGACACTTTAATAACTGATGTACAAAGTCCTGATAGGCAAGTTCTTGTCTTTTTGGATGCATGTCGTAATGATCCTCTTCCCCCTTCTAAAAGAACAAATAGAGGGTTGACGCAAATCTCAACAGGTAGCAACGTTTTTGTTGCATTTGCCACTCAGCCAGGCAACATCAGTTATGATGGTCGTTCTAACATGAGTCCTTTTACCCGATCCATTGTTACACATATTGATAGAGAAGGACAAAGTATCTCAGACTTGATGATTAGAGTGCGAAACGATGTTCAAAAAAATACGCTCTTTCAACAAACTCCATGGGATCAATCATCTTTAAATTCTCAATTTTATTTTAAACCGAAAAAAGAAACGGTACCTTTATTAGCGAACAATGATGATGCTGAAGCAACTCAATTGGCTTCTCTTTCGTCAAATAAGGTTTTAGGGGCTGATATTACAACAGCTCAACGTTCGACAGGCCTTGCCATTGGTGAAGCAAAAAAAACATTACACGATAACACCACTCAACTCAATAATACGCCTCCACAACAGCCTATAACTGAACAGCTTGAAAAGTCTAATATCATTTCTGTGCCTGAAGCACCTTTGGCTATCTTCGGTAAAGAAGATCTCATTTTCGCTGTTCAAAACCAACTCAAACGTCTTGGATGTTATCGCTCTGACGTTGATGGCATTTGGGGAAATGGCTCACGGCAATCATTACAAAAATATTTTAAAGCGAAAAAACAACAAGTGGTAAGTAACGAACCGACAGATGTCCTCTATATTTCTTTAAGAAGTGAAAAAGGTATCATCTGTAAACCACCCGTTATACAAGTGAAACGTTCTAAACCTTTTGCGCCAAATGTTTCGAAAAAAGCTCAGCCAACAACTCCTAGAGAAGTGGCAACAGCTTCACCTGTTACGTCTGAAAAGCCGCCCGTAGTTACTGAAGTGAAACCTAAAAAGAAATCTCTAGCAGGGGCCAAACTTATTGGTGGTCTGCGCTAGAGCTTATGACAATCCGTTTAATTTAAAAAATAAGTCGCACATGCACACACTGCTGCCTGATTTTAAATTTCAAGCAAAAGCAATAAGGCAAAAACGGTTTAAGAGACGTTTTTTCAAAGTTTTTTGCTCTTTTGTTATTATCGTTTTGCTTCCATTTTTATGGATATATTTTTTCCCTTCGCTAATTTCTGTTATCAACAATAAAAACTTTGCTGCTACTCAGCAGCATGACACAATAGAACATAACAATGGCAAGGAGTTTATTTTAGAAGTAAGTGATGAAATTCGTGACCCTATTTTCATTGCATCCACTTCATCTAAATCTAACACAAGTAACAAATTTGAACTTCGGTTTCGAAACGTAAGTCAGGCAGCTGAGGTTGCTGGAACGGTTTTTTTTGTCGAAGATCGCATGATCGGTTCTTCTGCCCAATTAACAACAACGCTCCCTGCACTTCCGCAAGATTATGCTCTTTTGGGTTCAGCCAGTATAGACGAGAAAACATCTGGTACAGTGGTAACCAATCAGCAGATCATCACGAATAAAACACTGTCAGATTATGGCAATGATGGCGCAGGGTGGGAAACATTTTCTGAAAAAGAAAATCTACCTGTCACTGTTAATAAAGATGGTGTTATAAAAAAACAAGGAAGCAGCTTTCTTCATGTTCTTCCGCCCTCAAAACGTTTTAGAACCAGCGAAGACTACTTTTTAAAAATACTTTCACCACAAAAAATACAAGAAGTTTTACTAAAAGCTCAAATCAATCAAAATGACCTTGAAAGTAATGCCAAACTTATTGGAAAAATTTTTGAAATAAATGATTTGCAAGCTGGCAGTATTGTTGCTTTTCGTATTGAACAGTCTTCTAAAGATCCATCAAGCCGTAAACTGACACAATTTTCACTGCTAAACTTAGATAAGGTAACACGCAACCTTACTCGTCTTGCATCAGATACTTTCGTTGAAACAGAAAGCCCGTGGTCCCATATCGGTTTAAAAACCTATATTTCTTCAAATGACAATAAGGTGGACCAAAAAAGGTTTAGAATTTTGGATGGTATTTATTCTGCTGGCGTGCGAAATGACATCCCTCCGCACATTATCAGCGAAACGATCGTACAAATGGCTCGAACTTATGACCTATCACAGTTTATTACGCCAGATGATAGCGTCTCCCTGATTTACACCTCGAGTCCGCGAGATACAAAACGAGGTACAGGTCATGTGCTATATGCCAGTGTCCGTCATGGTAGTAAGGCGCTCTCATGTTATGTCTTAAAACCTGGGAGATTAGATGATTTTACCTGTATGACTGAAAAAGACAGCATTCAGCTAAATACCAATCCGATTGGTTATGTAACACCTGTCAATGGTGTTTTAAGATCACGTTTTGGCCCAAGGCGTCATCCGATTTTGAATACTATTCTTATTCATAAGGGTGTTGATTGGGCTGCTCCTTCTGGTACACCTATTCATGCAGCCATGAGCGGTCGTATCAATTACGCCGCAGTTAGAGGCGGTTATGGCAATTATATCAGCATCAATCACGGTAAGGGAATTACAACGGCTTATGCACATATGTCTCGCTATGCCTCAGGCATGACAAATGGCAGATATGTCAAAGCTGGTGATGTGATTGGATACGTAGGCACAACGGGATTAAGTACAGGTCCCCATCTGCACTTTGAAGTACGCGTCAATGGTAAAGCTGTTGACCCTTTAAGTTTTAATGTAACGGCACAAATACAAGAAGATGATCCGAAAGCAGGCTTGGTGAATAAAATTATTCAGGTTGAAAGTGGTGGGCGTGCCCATTTGAAAAATCCGCTTTCGTCAGCAACAGGGCTTGGACAATTTATTGAAAGCACCTGGCTTCATATGATGCGGTCTTACAGACCTGATCTTGTGCATAATTTAAGTCGCTCCGAATTGCTTGAATTACGAAAAGACCCAACTTTATCCCACGAAATGGTTGGCCATCTGATTATCCAAAATGAAGATGATTTACGACGTGCTGGTGTCAATATTACAGCGGGCAATCTTTATCTTGCCCATTTTCTTGGTAGTGCTGGTGCTATAAAAGCCCTGAAAACACCTTTAGATACAAAAATAATAGATGCTTTTGGTTCTGGGGTGGTGAAAGCTAATCCTCACTTGCGTGGAAAAGACATAAGATGGATTATTAATTGGGCCGCCAGAAAAATGGCGAGGGCTAAAGGTATTTACGCTCATTCTCTTCCTCAACTTCCTGCAGCGGAGCGCATTAAAAACAGCCGTTATAGGGGATATAGTCAAGCGGTTGATAATATATTAGAGGTCATAAAACAGCAAAAACAACCAGGTTAATATTTAATTTTCTCATCATAGGCATCACGAAAATAATTTAAGAAAACATCTAAAATACCATTCTCATTTTTTATATTCACGTCTTCCCATTTTTTCACATATATATCCCAATTCTGTTTTTTTTTATTTTGCAAAAATCCCTCCCTTGAGTGTTGTTCAATTTCTGTTGTTGAAAATTCATTGAGCAACCTGAACAACGCGATCTGCATGGCATGAAATACGGCTTCGTCATGCCTTATAAAATCGTCAAATATATTTGATAGTTTTTCTGATGTGGTCATATCTTCAGATTTAGAAAAAAGCATTTTCAAGACATCTTTGTCATCAGAAATTTTTTCTTTACTTTTTACCAAATGTCTTAACCTTGCAATAGACTGTTGAAAATGTGTTATTCCTTTTGCAGTTTCAATAAGACTATATGGTATTTCTTCCAGCAATTCAGAATTTGAATAGTTGGTTAAATCATCATTTTTCAATGCTGTGTGATTACATAATAAAGCTATGAAATCCTGTTCATTATGAAACGAGGTAAATGAAGTCTTCTTATTACTCTCAAATTGCTCTAACTTTTGCGACATTTGAGATAATGGATATTGAGGTTTATTGTGGGTAACGTATGTGTTTACCATTGGTGATTTTGATTTTAACAGTGTGCGCTCGTTATCAATGGAGTGTCGACTACTACTTATATCATCAGAAGATACACTTTCACGGACAAAAATTTCATATGGGCCAATCGTTATCAGATCTTCGTTTTCAAGTGGGCCATAATGAGTGCTTAACATTGGTTGCCTGTTAATTAAAATACCATTGCGAGACTTATCTGTAATGAAAAATTTTTCTCCCTTTTTTATAATAATACAATGTATGGAAGAAAGGAAACGGCTGCTATCAGGCAATTGCCAATCTGCCGTCTCGCTGCGACCAATACTGGCTTGAGAAACAATGACAAAACTAGCCCTATCGGATGCTGAAAATTTTTTTATATTAGTAATGGTGAGAAGAAGTTGCATTTAAAATCAATCATAGTATTTTGAGTTGCGGGTATTCTTAGATATTGTCGATTTCTGTGGTAGGATGCAATTTGTATTTCATTAGAATTTTAATTGTCCTGTTATTTATTGTATTAAATTTTAATCATGCTCAGGCAAGCTTTACTGTTTGCAATCAAATGCTGGATATAACCAATATTGCAATTGGACAAACCGATGCAGAAGGTGTTGAAACAAAAGGATGGTGGGTTATAGCGCCAAACCGGTGCGCTGATATTATAGAAGGTGATTTAACCAATCAGTTTATTTATATCTATGCAATTGATGTCAAAGGTCAGACAATTTTAGAGGGCCACAATCAGTTTTGTGTTGGTTTGAAAAAGTTTTACATTTCTGGCATAAAGGACTGCCATATCCGAGGTTACTCGACGGGTCTTTTCCACGAAATTGATACAGGAAAAGCTCATGATTGGACGCTTTTTTTAAAAGATAGTAATTAATATTTTAAGATTTTATTACTTATACTTAGGGGATTTTTTTGGAAACACATAAAAATAATCAGACCTTATTATTAGACAGCTTTGGCGGGACACATCAAGGTAGAGTGCGTCCAATTAATGAAGACCGTTTTTTATCAGCTCCCGAATTTGGTGTTTTCCTTGTTGCAGATGGAATGGGTGGACACTCGCATGGGGATATTGCAAGTTCTGCTATTATACAATACGTGGAGGAGAATCTTCAGAAATATTGCCATGATGGCATAGTGCAAAATGTTGGTGAAAGTATTTTTAAGGCTAACAATGAAATTAAAAGAATATCAGAAAATAATAATATTATCATAGGATCAACTGTTGCAGCTCTTGTATTTTCGTCTGGTAGGTTCTCAGTGCTATGGTCGGGCGATAGCAGAGTCTATCGCGTGCGGCAAGAAACGATAAACAGACTGACGACAGATCACACAGAAGCTCAAATGTTGTTACGACAAAATGCAATTACACAAGAAGAGTTTGAAAACTGGACGCGAAAAAATGTTATTGTTCATGCCATTGGCACCACTGTTGAACCTTATATTGAAGTCGCATCGGGCGATATAGATAACGATGACTGCTTTGTTTTATGCAGTGATGGTTTAACCAATCATATTTTTGATAATGAAATTGAGGAAATGGCTTCAAAGCAAGAAAACATGGAAATTCTCTGCTCAGAACTTATTAAATTAGCCTTACAAAGAGGTGGGCATGATAATATAAGTGTCATTGCTATCAGGGTAACCATATAACTGGTCTATAAAAATGACTAATGATATTGAAGAAAAAACAGTTATACTTGCCAAAATAGAGCGCCATTTGGAAGGTCTTTCTCTAAATGGAATTTTTAAAATTGACAGTCGCATTGGTGAAGGCGGCATGTCAGAAATTTATAAAGGCCATAATATACAAACAGATGAAGATGTGGCAATCAAGGTAATTTTACCTGAACTTGCTCAGGACCAACAAATGGTCTCTCTCTTCAGGCGGGAAGCTCTTATATTAAATCGCCTCAACCACGAAGCGATTGTTAGATATCACGTATTTTCACATGATTCTTCGGCTGACTTGCTTTACATGGCTATGGAATTTGTAGATGGTCCGACATTACATAAACTAATGAAGAAACGCTCGCTTACGCAATTGGAAGCTTGTAATCTGATTTATCGAATTGCATCTGGTATGGCTACGGCTCACTCGGATGGTATTATTCATCGTGATTTATCAATGGATAATATTATTCTGGTTAAGGGTGATGTTAGTCAGGCCAAAGTTATTGATTTTGGTATTGCCAGAGCGAATGAAACCAACGAGGCAACGATCATACAAAGCGGCTTTGCTGGCAAATACAATTTTGTTTCCCCAGAACAGGTCGGTTTATTCGGCGCACAAATTGGTCCAGCAAGCGATATTTATAGTCTTGGTTTGACTTTTGCCGCATCGCTTTTAGGTAAACCGTTAAACATGACAGGGTCTCATGCTGATGTCGTCATGAAACGACAATCAGTACCGAACCTTTCCAGCATGAATCCAGGCGTCAAGCCTATTATTGAGCGCATGTTACAGCCTAACCCTCACCATCGTTTTTCTCAAATGAACGATGTTGTTGAAGCAATCAAACCTCTTATTGGCGAAAGCGCTTACCAAAAAGAAAAAAAACATACAGTAAAAAAGAAAAACCGAGATACTGTTCCTTCCTCACAACAGGAAAGACACCAACCAAAACGTTCGTATCTTTTACCTTTAGCAACAATCCTTATGTTGCTGTGCCTTAGTTGCTGGCTTATTTTTACGCAAACAGAAAAAGGGCAGGAAATCTACCAAACCGCTTATCATTTTTTAAAAAGTATATCTATTGAAGTAGATAATAAAACACTCACAGATAAGGAAGCAAAATCTACCTATAAAGTTGAATCAGAAGGCACACTTTCATCAATACAAAAACCCCCTCGCCCCTTAGAAGAAAAAAGGCCAACGCAGGAAACGCTTACGCGAAATCTGTCACAAAATAAAAACTTTTATGAAGCAGCATCTGTTGAAAAAGCACAAAAAAGTACAAAAACAAAAGAAATATTAGATCTTGTTCAGGAAAGTGCGAATGAAACTTTAAATAAAACCATTGCAGTGACCAGCAAGAAAAATCAAAGAACGGCAGCACTTCAACCAGAAAACCCTATTCCTGAAACAGCTATTACACCTGTGGAATGGGTGCATAAATTTAATGCAGGCCATTGTTTTTATGCCAGTGGCGAACAAACAGCAAAACAATCTATTCAGATTGAAGGGTTTGGTCTAAATGTTTTCCCCTTCCAAGACATGGAACAACGGTTTAAATCCGCTTTTAATTTTGAGCCCAGTATCGGGGTTCGTCTTATCACTCATTCTCAATGCCCCATTATCAATTTTGTTCAAGACAATAAACAGGTTTTAGAATCACAACATTTTACTCTTAAGAATGATCGTTTAAAATTACGAGAAAGTCTTGTCGGCAATTTAACAGGTATTTTGGGTAAAAGTGTTAACCTTTTTGTTGCAACTCCAGACGGTATAATGGTTAATGTGACATCGCTTGCAAAGCGCATTGATGATGAAGTGACGATTACAATTCCACATAATGCTTTTGCCTCTCAAGCGGGAGATACCTATTTGCTTTTTGCTACAATTTCCGATCTATCTTTAAAATCCCTTCGCACAGCAAGAGAAACGAACCTCAATAAGTTTTTTGAAACCATCAGCCAGGAAATTATACAAAGAAATATAAAGCTTATTACAAGTATCAAATATATCCGTAAACTATAAAGCGATTTGGATACTTAATCAGCTCTTGACAGA
Organism: uncultured Alphaproteobacteria bacterium; assembly: GCA_938034375.1. Classification (GTDB taxonomy): domain Bacteria; phylum Pseudomonadota; class Alphaproteobacteria; order Rhizobiales; family JACESI01; genus JACESI01. The sequence goes on from CALHLB010000077.1 coordinate 8,184, forward strand.
TCAGGATTAAAAACAGTCTCTAAACTATCTTTTTTAGCTGCACTTTGAATGGCCCAGCAATCCCATCCTAAACGCCCGATGGGTGAAGATGCGTTCAGTTGTGTTTGTGGAATATGCTCTTTTGCAAGAATAAGCTGGATATCGAAAGAAAGAGATGGCCCACAATAAAGCCTGATTAAATCGACGAATTCTTTATATACAGGTCTATTCGGCATCAATGATAAATATTGTGAATAATTAAGAGGCCCGATGCTAAGACGAATAGCACCTTGTCTGCTCGTATAAAAAGCGCCAGCAATAGCAGTTTCTCCTAAGATTGAGTTACCTGCTAGTGTATCAATCATCCTCGTTTGTTCATCAATTGAAATAGCCATTCTTTGCTTATGAAATTGATGAACTTTAACAGGAAAATTTAGATAATCAGCAACCATTCTCTCCAAGTTAACAGCTGTTCGTCTTTGATCTATAAGATAGCCTGCATAATAAAGCGGAATTTCCTCAGATAAGCTCAGACACTGTTTTTGACGTTCAGAAGAAAAACCGATCAAAGAAAAAATACTTTTTGTTATCTGGTTTTCCTCTTTCGTATTATAGAGCTGTAATAGACTTGCTAATCGATATTTACGATGTGCCTTAATAAAAAAAGTTCGCAATTCATCGGCAAATAATTCTAGAAAGTCAAAAAAACTCGAACTTCTTCTTTTTCGTTCTTTAATAGCCTCATGAGTATAATGAGGTGGTAGTGCACTTACTGGGCCAATAAGCCCCATATAATTGGCCATCAATCGATTGGCACCAATGCGGCTCTCATCTTTTGAAAGAGGTGTTGGAGCAAACAGATTTGATGGATTAGAGATCACTGATTGCTTTAGATTAATTGGCGCCTCGTCTGATAGCGTATCTTGAATATGTTTAGCCATATCAGGATCAAACAAATGAGGCATTTCATCCAGTTTCGAAGCCAGCGTTTTATTTGTATCGCCTTGTTTCAAAGTAAAACCTCATTAGCAGTCCGTGGAGCAAAACGGGCAATTGGTAATTTTATATTGGAAAGCTTTATCGTAAGCCTAGTAAAAGTGTTAATTGAAGCATAAAGACCAAAGAAATGGGATAAAACCGTCCCAAAAAGATAAGCTTGTCCTGTACTAATCGCTGTCTCTTCAAAAGTCATTGTAATATCAACACCATTTACAATAGAGCCATCAGATAAGCGAGCCGTTCTTTTTTCGCTTTGAATATCTGTAATTGCTTCAATAAGAGCGTTTGTTTCACGAGATTGCTGAAAGTCATATAACCGCAAGATGTCTCGAATAAGTTCTGGATCGCCTGACGTTATAGCCAGATGATTTAAGGATAAATGGGAAATAAGACGCCAATATCCATTCTTCTCCTGGTTGAACCTTGTCGTTGGTGTTGGAGGAAGAAGACAATGTACTTTTTTTATCTGGTAGTCTTTATTTATTAACGCCATATAAGGTTGTCCACCACCATATGGTAATTTTTCTGGCAACCCACGATTTAGACAAAGGGTAGAAACAGATACAACTGCTGTTGTGTCAAGTGTTTGTGCATTAAGAGAAAGGTCAACAAGGTTCAGTGTCGATGTAAAAGCATCGCCTTCGTCCGTCGGAACAAGCTTGTGTTGCCAGTAAACTGAAGAAATACTATCATTCGTCGTCGGTTTTTTACCAAAAAATGGATGAACATAACGACTTTCTCCACCATTTTCGGAAATTTCAACCCGTTGGACAGAATGTATTTCAAGAGTACTGTTTACACGAGTGTCTGGAATAAGATCGTATTCGTGACGTGTACGGTCCATATGCACAGGCTCTGTATTTTTCTCGAAAAGATTGATCGCTGGTGTGCAGTGTAAATCAATGCTATTATCATCGATAATTTTCACTAAGTCATCAATAGCCTTTTCAAAATAAAAATAAAACTGAAATTTATTCTCTTTTATTTGCGAAAAGTGTCGTTGAAGATTATCAATTTTGAAAAATAGAAATTTCTCTTGCATCGTGAAGAATTCTGTCAGTAACCTAAATCCAGGAAATCCTCGTTTAGGAAAAGGCAAAACTGCCTCATCTTCACTGAAGCCTACAGGCTTAATATTTTTAAGAGGAAGACGTATTGCATTTTCATCATTGGGATGTTCGGCAATAATCACCCCGAGAGAATGATTAAGAATAAGCTCATAGAGCATCGTTGCGGATGCAAAAGGTATTTTAATATAAAAACACACTTGATCTAATAATAATTTGCTAGGTGCGGTGCTTGCTTTGTTTTCAAGCGCAATAGTTAAACATGACCTTGCATTCAGATCAGGAGCATTTGGTGCTATGAAAGGTGGTTTTTCGTAAGAACATCCAACAATTTTCAGAGGAGTTAGCTGAACAGCCTGCGTTGTCCTATATTGACAAAAATCTCCTCGTATCATTTCTGTTTTAATTGCACAATTTGGCTCAATGACACTTATTTCATTTAATTGTTCAACTGGCTCCAGTTTAACAACTGTCATGGATGGAATTTGTGCCAGATAGTGTGGATAAAGTGCTTCAAGCAATGTATTCGTTAATTCTGGAAAATCATCATCCAGTTTTTGGCGAATCCGTGCAGCACTATAAGAAAAACTTTGGATCAAACGGTCGACATGAGGATCATCAACAGCATTTTCAGTAATACGTAATCTACCTGCAATTTTTGGGTGCCGCTCAGCAAAGGTAGCCACCTTTTTTTTGAAGGCCGATAATTCAGAATTATACCATGCCAAAAATCGATTTCTCATTATACCTTACCATTTTGCAATTTGAAATGTCGCAGAGTGCTATCCAGTATTGTATCGAATTCGACCACCTGCTTTGAACCATCGATTTCTATAGCGGCTTTAATCTTAAGTTTTAATAGGCGCGTTGCTTGGTTTCGGTTGTCCACAATATCTATATCAATATTTTTTAGTCTGGGCTCGAATGTTGAAATTAAAGATTTAATTTTTTTTTTCAAAGAAGATTGCTGCTGCTTTGTCGCAAGTATCATGCTATGAAAACTTGGTGTTCCATATTGTACAAGACTATTTTGAATCTCATCCAAGTCGCTTTTCATAAGGTATAGCGGCGGCTGTGTATTTAATAAAACTTCCATATCGCGACGCAGATTTTCTTTTAACATGCGTATATGTTGACTAACAGATATGGGATGATCCTGTTCAAGGTCAGGTTCGTAATCCAATAAACGGTCAAAAACGGACTGGTTGTTATATCGGTTTTCAAATGTCATTTGACACTCTCTGTCAGGGTCTTAAGAGCGAGCGCTTCAATAACGTCATCATCATTCACAAAGATTTTTTGACCAATTCCAGTTACCATACCAGCCATGAGAGTCATCCAATCAGTTTCACGAGCGAGTTTTGCGCTGTTTGTCGTATCATCTGCAAAATAAGTAGTACACACAACAACATCCGATTGAGATCCGCCTTTCAAAGTTAACTTCGCCCCGCGCCAAACAAGATCTCGGACAGAATTTATGGGATAAAATTCAATTTTAGAAACAAGATCAAAATCGACCCACATATAATTGCCATCTGTGCATAAAATTTCTAAAGCATGAGAGATACGATCATCTGCATCGCGAAAGGTAGCCGCTTTCTTTCTATTTACAAAAAGATTATGCGTTTCGGAAATTCTCGACAGCTTTTCAAGGCTTTCTTCTACTGCTTTTTCATCTTTAGTCAGAAAATCAGTCCAAAGGCGCATTGCCTGTTTATCTCGCCTGGTTGGCCCTTGTGGGAAAGCGGGTACTTCGCCTTTCAAAAACCAATTCTTGCGCGCAGACGCTGCCTGTAAACGCCCTCTTAGTAACCCCATGCCTAAAGCAAAGTCCTCTACGGTATTACTTAAAATATCAGCCTGTTTGTCCGCTCGCTCATAGTCGCCATCGACAATTAACAAATCAATTAATAGGCGTCGTGCCTCAAAATCCATAGGCTTTCTTTTAATATATGCAAGTGAACAAATAACAGCTTCTCCAAGAAGGTTTTCATCTAATAATTTTGCAATTTCTTTTGATAATGAAGATGTCATTTTAAAGATTCACTCACTTAATTACTTTTGTCTGGCTTGGCTGTTCATATCAGCTAAAATTTGAAAACTTGCCGAAACATCATCTAATTGGAAATGGGGTTGCAAACGCATAATACAGGAAAAAATTCCTGGTTTTCCTGGAATTTCAAACACATTCACCTTACCTTCTCTTAATGGATATTGAGCTTTTTTATCTTCATCGGCATCATCATTACCAATGCAATAGTCAGCTAGCCAGTTATTAAGCATTTCTTTAAGAGAGCGTGCAGTTGCTATTTGACCAATATTTTCTCTCATAATCAATTTCAAGAAATGAGCGAACCTAGAAGCACATAAAACATACTGAAGCATTGCTGCAATACGGGCATTTTCATTAGCTATTTCCGAACTATATCGCGGTGGCTTATGTAATGATTGATTACTATTAAAGACCATATCTGCTGTATAAGGCAAAGGTATTAAGGGAATAAGACCAAGTTGACTTAACATAGCTTCTTGAACATAAGTCAGCCTAATTTCCACTGGTGCTTGAGAGGCAAATCCATTTTTATCTGTATCGAAAACGATTGTTTGAAACATATCAACAGAACCAGCCGTAGCAGCTTCTTCCCTAATGCCTCGAATATCAGCAAACCAACCCGATTCAATAAATTCGCGTATTACAATGTGGGCAAAGGCAAAAGCGGCCCCTCCCCAAAGTAAATGGTCGCTGGTGGGGTACACTTCTTCACGAAAACAAAAACCATCCCTGCGCTTAATATCATTAAACTTATAAGGTGGGCGCACCAGAATGTTTGGACACGTTACACCAATAAAACGACTATCGGGGTTTTGGCGTAGTTGCGTCCAACGAGCCTTAGTTTCCACTGTGCCAAGATAAGACATATCAAGTTCTCGATCGAGTTCTGCAAACTTGCTTACATTAACCAGAGTGGGGTCTGCATTACACACAAAAGGGGCAAAAGAAGCTGCTGCAATACTAGCAATATATTCCAGCGTATTAACATCATCCGTACCATAAGTCTGGTTGATATCCATTGACACGTTATAATCGCCTATTAGAAGGCCAAAAGGCTGCCCCCCGGGCATGTCAAATTCTTGGGAATAAATGAAATTAAAAAGCCTTGTCTGGTCAAATTCAAAAGCCCGTTCTGCATCACGAGCAAGTTCTTTCCAAGTAACAGATAAAATACGAATAAGAACAGGATTATTATGCTTTATAGTAAAAGTTAATTGATGAAGCTGTCTCCAGCTTGCTTCAAGTTTTCTAAACCTTTCATGATGGATGATAGCGCTAACCTGTTTTGATAGCGTTGTATCAATTGCTTGAATAAGTCTGTCAATTTCTATTCTTAGTTTTAAATGGTGATCTTTAAAAGCATGAGAACTCTCTGACTTGGTATTATTTTTGCCTTTTGAATCTCTGATATACTTATCAATATCCAAAATAGTATCTGTCAGCGTCATTCTTCATCCAAAAATGATTGTGAGTATATGAACAATCAAGTGAGTTTTCTTTTTATAAATAAGACAGATGGCCACCTTTATTGATGGCCATCTATTAACTAACCTTGTGATTTAGGAATGCGTGCTACCATTCTAAGCGATGTCGTTAGTTCTTCCATTTGTAACCAAGGTCTTAACCATGCAACAGCTTCATAAGAACCTGGTTGTCCTGGCGCTTCTTTTACTTCAACCTTTGCATCACGCAATGGATATTGCAGGCGCATTTCAGTACCAGCATCATCATTGGCATTAACATAATTATTTATCCAACGGTTAAGCCATGCTTCGCAATCTTCAGCTTCCATGAAAGAACCGATCTTGTCGCGCCCGATTGCCTTTAGATAATGGGCAAACCGTGATGTTGCCATCATATAAGGAAGGCGAGAGGAAATTGCTGCATTTTCTGTTGCTTCGGCCCGATCATATTTTTCTGGCTTATGCGCTGTTTGTGCACCGAAGAAGACGGCATAATCAGTGTTTTTATAGTGACAGAGCGGCAAAAAACCGAGACGTCCCAATTCTGCATCCCGACGATCAGTAATTCCGATTTCTGTTGGACATTTTACATCCATATCGCCATCATCACTTTGGAAAGTATGAACAGGCAGACGTTCAACCTTGCCACCATTTTCAGCGCCACGAATAGCCGTACACCATCCGTTCTTAGAAAAAGCTTCGGTTAAGCGAACGCCAAGCGCATAAGAAGCATTCGACCAGCAATAATTGTCATGGTCCATAGCGCCAGTGTCATAATCAATGGCTTCGTCATAATTAAATTCATCAATGCGAAGTGTCGTTCCTCCATAGGGCATTCTTGTTAGTACGCGTGGCATTGTGAGTGTTACAAAACGTGAATCACTGCTTTCGCGGAAGGAGCGCCACTTGGTATACTCAACTGTTTCAAAGATTTTTTCCAAGTCTCTTGGTTTTGATAATTCTCTATAATCTTCGAAACCCAACAACCCTGCCCCAGCAGCAGAAATAAACGGCGCAAAAGAAGCGGCAGAAACAGATGCCATATTATCAAGCAACTCTATATCTTCAAAATCATTAGAAAACTCATAATCACCAATAAGACAACCAACAGGTTCACCACCTGCAGTACCAAATTCACTTTCATAAATTGTTTTGAATGTTTTACTCTGATCAAACTCAACTGCTTTGCTGAGATCACGATGAAGATCTTTTTTCGTTGCATTAAGAACGCGAATTTTAAGATTGGCACTGGTTTCTGTATTTTGCACAAGATAGCTTAAGCCACGCCAGCTGCCTTCCAATTTGCGAAACTTCTCATTATGCATAATAGCTGCAAGCTGCTTTGACATTTTCTCATCGAGCAACTTGATCGCTTCATTAATCGTAACTGTTAGATTACGGTTATAAGTAATTGTACCTTCCATAGCCTTTTCAGTTAACGTACGTAAAAGCTGTTCTGTTCTGTCAGGCGATGTTTGCGTTGTAACAGCAACAGCCTGGTCTAACAAAGTAGTTGTTGCTTGAGTTGTTTCTGCGCTTTGTTCAATAGTTGTTTCTGGCATTATTATTCGCCTTTTTGATCGTCATTATTGCGATTTGAAAGTTCATCAGCCAACTGTTTCAGTTCTGAATCGCTTTTTAGTATTTTTTCAAGTAATACTTCCAAATCTTCTGATCTATCCGCTTTACTTAAAAGGTCCCGTAATTCATTACGAGATTCAAGCATTGCCTTAAGTGCAGGAACTTGTTCAACGACAGCTCCTGGTTCAAAATCTTCCAGCTTTTCAAATTTCAACTGAATTGCCATTTCTCTCCCATCATCTTTCATTGTGTTTTCAACACGAAGATTAAGACCAGGAGTTAATTTTTTCATGACTTCATCAAAATTATCACGATCAATCTGAATAAATTTACGTTCACCGAATGGCTTTAACTCTTCGGTTGGATCACCAGAAAAGTCTCCTAAAACTCCCACAACAAACGGCAATTCTTTTTCTATTTGAGCGCCCTCTGTTTCAACTTCGTATTTAATATGAACTCGTGGCTTGCGTACTCTTTCAAGTTTGTCATGAATGCTTGCCAAGTTATTTCTCCTACTTGAATTACAATTCTTGGGTAGAGTTATTTTATGAATATGACATGTTGAACTACCCAGTTTGAAAAACTGTCATAAAATATCTGCGGTTCATCAAGCGCTATTATTAACTGATGGATCAATGCCTGCTCGGGTTAAAATTTCACGCCTTTGGTGGTCATCTGGTACAAGTTCTCCAATAAGATCAATAAAATCCATACGCCCCCTACGGACCAATGTTTCTAAAGTCATAGGGATTGTTGAATGCGGTTCTGTCTGTTTGAAGAATTTTGCAATTTGCAACAATAGTTTAAAAGCCTCTTCTCGTGTTTCAATTGCCTTTTTTTCTTTTATAATCGTTACCGATTTATTTGCTGTTTTATTTATATCACCTTCAATATTTTCCTCAGAAGGGACAACACTTGCAACATAGACTGATAACTCTCTATATGCACGTTGCAGATCTTCTAAAATTTCCCGCAACTGCCGTAATGAAGGCGCATCTGCACCGCAGATTGCGGTCAAGTGGCTGTCTATTTCATTAATTGATGATAGGGCTTCATCAACCGCTTTTTGATAGTCACTAAAATCTTCTGGCGACACATTTGAAAATGCCTCTTTAAAAGCATTTAATTCTTCACTGTCATTATTTTTATTGGCTTGATCTAATGACCATAAATTCAAACGGCCATAAACTTCGTTAGGTAGCAACGATACAAGGCGTAAAGGTTTAATGAGAGTTCCCTCACTCGATATGCTACCACTTAATCCAGCAATTGGAATAACCCGATCGGCATAAGATTCATCGTCAACACTGAACAAGTTTTCAAAACCTTCCAAAAGCACTGTTTTAAAAGATATTAAAATCTCCGCAAGAGCGCGAATATTATGTATCCTTATACTTGCTTCCAATAAAAAACTAAAAAGTTGTATATCTTTAGTTTTTGTTGCAAGTGCATCATAACAAAGATCATGTACTTGTTGCCATTTTAAAGACGGTTTTTTTACAGCTTCATCAGCAGAATTTCCAGCACTATCAATTCCCAGTTGTTTTTCAGCTGTTCGGTCTTCTGACCGCGCTGCTGCGTGGGCATCTTTAATTGCTCTATATAAAATAATGCCATCATTATCATTTCGAAGGTTTATCCCAGTTGGATTATCCCCGTCAAAAAATGCCCCCAGATTTTTATAAACCAGAACCGTCAAATCTGTATCCCCGATCAACTAGCACGATAAAAACATTAATTTTCAAATAAGTGAAGACATTGCTTTAAAAATATGCTTAATAAGATTCAATTGTAATCGAGACTACCATTAAACTAATTAGTTTTTTTTCACAAATCAAATATTCAACAAATCCTATATAGCAGGAGCTGGAATGCCTTCTTTAGATTTAAGCTTAATGATTAAAAGGCTCGATGGTAATTTGGTCGTAGCTCTGGAAGAGGCTGTCGCTATTGCTGTAAGGTATAATCACTCAACAGTTGAAATTGAACATTGGGTAATAGCGCTAGGTGAAAAGTTTGATTTTTTCAAAGAAACGATAACAATCACAGGCTGTGATTTCACTTCTTTAGTTGAGAGTGCCTATAAAACTTTAGAGCGTTATCCAAGAGAAAGCAGTAGCGCCCCCTCCATCTCCTCAACAATAATAGAAGTCACTCGCGAAGCTTGGATTTATGCTTCACTGAAGCACGGTCGCAATATAATTGATTTACTTGACTTGCTTTATGCTATTTTAACCGATGGGAACTTGCGTATGTTTGCCTTAAACGGCATGCCTCCTATGCGTGATGTTAGGATTGGCGAACTTGAAAAACTTATTTCAGAAAGACCTGCAACAAACACCTTGTCAGCTGAAGAGGCTAGCCAATTGGGCGTTCCCCAAACATCCAATGCTAGCGGTTCTGATAATTTTCTTGAATCTTATACCAATGATATGACACAGCTTGCCCGTGAAGGGGCAATTGACCCTATTGTTGGCCGAGATGCAGAGATGCGCCAGATCGTTGATATATTGGTGCGTCGCCGTCAAAATAATCCCATTCTCGTTGGTGAAGCAGGGGTTGGAAAGACTGCGGTTGTTGAAGCCTTTGCTTTAGAGATAATCAAAGGCAATGTTCCAGAACAGTTAAAAAAGATTAGACTCCTTAGTCTCGATTTAACATTACTTCAGGCAGGTGCTGGCGTTAAAGGTGAATTTGAACGTCGACTGAAAGGTGTTATTGACGAGGTTAAACACTCCCCTGACCCTATTATTTTATTCATTGACGAGGCTCATACAATGATTGGGGCTGGTGGCCAGGCGGGCCAAGGTGATGCAGCGAATATATTAAAGCCCGCTTTGGCGCGCGGCGAACTTAGAACAATTGCGGCAACAACCTGGGCAGAATATAAAAAGTATTTTGAAAAAGATGCGGCTTTAACAAGACGTTTTCAAACGGTTCAAATTCATGAACCAGAAGAAGAAATAGCCATTCAAATGGTTCGGAGTCTTGTTCCTGTCTTGGAAAACCATCATAAAGTAAAAATAAGAGATAGCGCGGTTAGAGCATCTGTAACTCTTTCAATGCGCTACATTCAATCACGTCAACTACCAGATAAAGCCGTGAGTTTACTTGATACAGCCTGTGCTGCTGTCTCAATTTCACGCGCAGCAAAACCAGCGGAAATTCAAGATGCCGAAAACTTAATTGATCGTTTGAAACTTGAAGCGGAAAGACTGAAAAAAGAACCAAATAAAACAGATATACAAGAGCGTCTTGATGATATTTCATCACAAATAGATGACTTACAGGAGAAGCTCAACGCCTATCTGGAACAATTAGAAAAAGAACAGGAACTTATTAAGAGTGCAGATGGCATTGAAGATCATGAAGATTTTGATGTGGCTGCTCTAGAGAAGATAGAAGAAGACTTAAGGAATTTACAAGGTGATTTGCCGCTTATTCATCGAATTGTTGATAAAGAGACTGTTGCAGCTGTTGTTGCGCGTTGGACAGGGATCCCCATTGGCCGCTTAATGCGTGATTTGGTTGAAACCGTTCAAACCCTCGAAGAGCGCCTGAAAAAACGTGTTGTTGGCCAAGACTTTACCATGAAGAGTATAGCCAATGCCATGATTACATCCCACGCACATTTAGGTGATGAACGTCGCCCACCAGGTGTTTTCCTTATGGTAGGTACATCTGGCGTTGGTAAGACTGAAACAGCTCTTGCCCTTGCTTCTCTCCTTTATGGCGGCGAGGACAATTTGACTGTTATTAATATGTCTGAATTTAAAGAAGAACATAAAGTATCTTTGCTTTTAGGTTCTCCTCCTGGTTATGTCGGATATGGTGAAGGTGGTATTTTAACCGAAGCTGTCCGTCGCAAACCTTATGGAGCTTTGCTTCTAGATGAAATTGATAAGGCTCACCCAGGTGTTCAAGATATTTTTTATCAAGTTTTTGATAAAGGTATGTTGAAAGATGGCGAGGGTCGGGATGTTGATTTTAAAAATACAACAATCATGATGACGGCTAATACAGGCACGAAAACTCTAACGGCTTTAGCTGCAGACCCTGATACTATGCCAGAAGGTGAGGCATTGGTTGAAACCCTGCACCCTGAACTTTTAGAGCAATTCAAACCAGCCTTTCTTGGTCGTGTCAACGTCATTCCCTATCTACCATTAAGTCAAGAAATTCTGCATACGATACTAGAGATACAGTTTAACAAAATTAAACTGCGACTAGCTGATAATTATAATGCAATACTCGAAATATCTGAAAGTGCTCGCAAGGCGTTAATTGAACGATCCGAAGTTTTAGACGTTGGCGCAAGGGCTATTGAAACCACAATATCTCGCGATATTTTACCTGAAATTTCAAGGAAAATTTTAAAATTTTCCTTGGATAAGAAGACTATCGATTTTATCAAAATTGACATTGATGAGAATAATGATTTTCTTGTTAGAGTTACAAGCGATAGTTAAAATACAACTGATGTATTTTATACATCATGTTTCTCATTAACCGCTGGATATCAAAAAATATTCAGTCTAATAAAGCCTTTAAAAGGAGCATATTATGCCTATTTATTTGCAAATCGAAGGAATCCAAGGCGATGCAACGCATGAAACTCACAAACAGTGGATGGATATTGATGCGATTCATTGGGACGTTTCAAGAAATATGAACACTTCTGCAGGGTCGACTGCGAACCGCGAAGCTTCCGAACCAACAGTAAGCGAGATGGTTTTGACAAAAGTTAGTGATGCTTCTTCTACAAAACTATTCCAGGAAGCTTGTTCTGGAAATACAGGAAAAAAAGCTGTTATTCATCTCGTAACGACCGGAAGTCCTGGTGATACCTATATTGAATATTCTCTTACAAATACACTTATTGCAAACTATTCTGTAGACACATCTGGCGACAGACCAACAGAAACCATTCGTTTAAATTTCACAAAAATGGAAGTAAAATATATTCCATACGACGAAATGAACAACCCAAAATCACCAATGATTGCTTCTTACGATCTAACAACTACAAAAATTGCTTGATTTTAGTTTATTCAATTGATCTCATGAAAGGCGTCGTATTACGATGCCTTTTTTGTATTTTATGTGTATTGGAAAGAAGATGGGAAACGTTCATTATTTGGAACAATCTTTTAGGAATGCAGATGAAGATACGAAGAATGAAAAAGCTGGATTAAAGTTGCTTATTGCTTTTCTGCCGGAGCATTTATTTGCAGTTTTATTAAAAGAAACTATTATTGCAAATGGTACAATATCAAACAGAATACTTTCTCATATTAAAAGTATAGCGCCCGAATCAACTAAAATGATTGAATTTCCCAAAAATAGAGTTTCAAAAGTTTTTGAACCGCCAAAGCAAACTATAAAAAGTAATTTTACATCTTTAAATCTTAATCAGTATTCTCTGATAAATACAATAGGTGCTAAACTGGACGCAATCTTTACGATGAGTATACATAATGGCGGGTTTATTCTTCAAGCACAAACGAATGTGAAAAATAATAATATAAAAGATGAATTCATCAGTGTTCCGGATGAAAAGACGCTTGAATCTATTCTATCCAGTCCAGAATTATTCAAAATAATTCGGTAATCCCCCCATTATTTAGCATGGATTTTGAGTAGAATTTTCTATGATGGATAAAAGGAGATTTTACTGATGAAACAGAAACGATTTACGGACACCCAGATTATGCAGATACTGAAA
>CALHLB010000078.1 GCA_938034375.1 uncultured Alphaproteobacteria bacterium
CGCACTTGGAAAATACATCAATGGATTTTACAATCCGAAAAGGAGACATTCGGCTTTGGGGTATCAATCACCCAATGCGTTTGAGAAAAACGCAAACAAAAAACAAGAAAGGCTCTCCACTTTAAACGGGTAAGTCCACATGCAATAATAAAGAGCGATAACCCTGAACTTTATTAAGTTCCTGTATCTCCTGATTTAATGCTTTTAATGATTTACTTTTAATGATTACCTTTTCATCAAGTTTATAAATATCTTGCCACAATCGCTCTACAGCATCTTCAATCGTTTCAGGCTTCTCAAGCTTTCCTCTTGTTTCAAACGAGAAATGGGTATCTATCCCCCCCATTGTATATCTGCCAAAGTCTCCTGCATGCCAATCTGTTTCTGGCGTCATTTCATTCAAATTATCTGGCACATAACCTATTGTAGAGGAAGCAATCCGTGTACCTTTGAAAGTAAGAATTTCAGCCGGTGTTGGCCAATCTGTAATTGGTTGCGTATTGTATGGCGGTTTCGATTTCTGATATTTAACAGTATTAAAATTTATTCCATTTTTTACGGCATACTCAATAACAAGAAAAGCATACCTTCTGATGTATGCATGTCTGGTTAAATCCTTTTTTCCAAAAACCATATCAAAAACAGCATCAGCTGCTTGAGACAAAATCTTTTTATTATCCGTATATAGACAAGCAGAGTATGTGGCAGCTAAAATACGTTCGTGCACATATGGGTCATTATAATTTTCAAACTGTTTTAAAGTAGCTGGTATTTGTTCAGGGTATTTCATCAAGAGAGATGAGAGTGCCCTTGTTACTTCATCCCGAACGCCTCTGTCCATTGCGCTTAAACATAAACCTAAAAAAGTACAGACTAACCGCACTCGTTCGCAATCCAAATCTGCTTTTGGAGCTGTCCATGCCCAATCGATTATATTGTGAATGAATGATATATCCTCTCCTTCATACCTTACATTTTGACCAATAAGAAAATGAGACCAACTTGCATCACGCTGTGCCATTGTTAAAGCGTTCAGATTGCTGAAGAGATATTCAGCATTTAAAAGGCAATTTGGCATTATTGCCAATTCAGAAAGTAAATTGAACCATTCTCCATGATCCAAATTACGTCCAGATTTATCCAAAAAAGCATTCCTTAAGTTCTCCAAAACTTCAACAGTTTCAGGAGTGATCGCTGATGATGATCTAACAGAAATACTCTCTAAAAATAATCTTTGATTTATGTTTACAGACTCTAAAAAATCTTCCGTCAAATAGAACAATTCACGATGCATTCGCTCTGGCACAAGGGCCAAAAGGGCAACACGTAACCCTTCAAAACTCCATCTGTAATCTTCGCTAGAAAAGATGTAATTAAAGTCACCATCTTTTTGAAAACTTCGTGCCAATTCCTCCGGCGTATTATATAAATTGATGATTGAATCTGCGATAAAATAATCGGCAAATTTTTGAAAGGTAAAGCTAATTTTCTGACGTTTATCATCATTAAAAGCAGGCCAATCGAGAAAAACGCCTTCCTCTATAAGATGTTTTAATAAAATATCATCAACATTTTGTGGTTGTGCCAGCCCGACAACATCTTCACAAATTTCGTTCGCAATATCCCAATCCAAATATTCTGTTTGCTCCAGTGCCATTTGAGCACCAATTTTATTCACAATACTTGTGAGCTTTCCGTCACCAAGACTTATGCGTTTAAAACCCTTAGAAATAATATTCTTCTCAACAGAGGACAGCCAGTATTGTAAAAGAGCTGGTATATTATCCAGACCATTTGGAAAGCTAGTTTTCCCCTCTCTCTTCAAGGATTTTACAGAGCTTGATAAAAACAAGGGATTAGAAAAAGCTTCGCGTAAATTAATAAGTGCTCCAGCAGGGCGCGAAATACCATGATTATCAAGGTATTTCTTGGCGGCTTCTCCCAAATTACCCTTAAAGCCATTATGAAACACGCGAACTAGGTTTTCACCAGCGTTTCCCACACAATGTTGATGGTAAACAGTACGATAGGATACAACCAAAGTAATTTCTGGAATATCTTTAATATACTGAACAAGTGCAGGCAGACCATCTGGCCATTTATAGGCATCTGATGACTCATTTATGCCATCAATTGC
Source organism: uncultured Alphaproteobacteria bacterium (assembly GCA_938034375.1). Taxonomy (GTDB): domain Bacteria; phylum Pseudomonadota; class Alphaproteobacteria; order Rhizobiales; family JACESI01; genus JACESI01. The sequence goes on from CALHLB010000078.1 coordinate 2,138, forward strand.
AATAAGTGCAGCTTTTCCTGTTCTGAGAGCCGATGAACGCAAACATTCAATAAATGTTTCAAAGTCCATATGTGTAAGCCCTAAATAAGCAAGGATATCTTGTTCAGGCTTTAATGGGTTTTCTATGAGGCGCGCAGGAATAAAAACACCACTATTGCCAGAACGTACATGTTCAGAAACCTCATCCGCTAATAAATGCGTTTTACCTGATCCAGCTTCACCTGCTAATAGTAAAACGTTATTTTTAAGTAATTTATTATGTCCTCTATCCAAAATATGTCTTATTGAACGCAAATGCGTGTCTGCTTTTCTTGAATATGACCTTAAATTTTCGCCATAAACATATTTTTGTTTCCCATTTTTATCTTCAGACACCTCATATTGAATGTCATAAATCTCTCTAAAATCGTCGCTTTCCAGTATTTTATGAATTTCAATTATAATTGGCTCAACATTAATGAAATTGAACTCATTAAATTTGAGTTTTTGACAATCCAATGAAAGTGATTTCACAGTTTCCAGATATGACAAACACTTGGATTTCAAAACACCTTCTAATCCAGAGTGCAAATAATCAAGATACTTGATCGTTCCAGTAAATTTCTCCTGTAACTTTTTAAGCCTATTATCAAAATCTTCGTTTCTCTTGATCGTATCAAAATATGATGAAATTTCTAATTTCACATTGTCGTCAGGATTATAACGATCCCCTATACGTGCCAAAGAGGTCTCAAGTTTTTTATGAAACCATTTATCATCCAGTACAGTATCGTTAAACCAATAATGCCGCATACCCAGATAGCGAAAATTATTTTGTGATAATTTTTCTACAAAGAACGAATCATCCCACAGGACAATTTCAATATTCCCATTATTGTTTTGTTCTTTGGCTTTTTGAGAAGCCCATTCTTTAAATTCGTTCCATTTACGTTGTTGCGTATTATGATGAGATTTCCCAGATTCTGATAAATTTTGGGGTATTGCAACAATGTATTTTGATAAATTTGGATAGTTTTCTATTGCTGCTTTAAAAGAAGTTTTTAGTTGTTTGACTTCATTATTGCCAAAACTATTTTGAAAAAATTTACTTTGCAAACCGTGAACAGTATTGCCAGAAAGACGTAGTAATATTTCTACACCACCATCAGCACCTGCACCGCGTTTTTCAATCTCCACGACATCCTTGGGTAAGTCAGCGAGAAGGATCTGACGTGTAAACTCTTCAAACCCATCATTTTGTGAATTTCTATGACAGCGGATATTATTA
>CALHLB010000079.1 GCA_938034375.1 uncultured Alphaproteobacteria bacterium
AATAGAAATATCACGCTACATCAATGCGTTTTACAACCCAATTAGGAGGCATTCAGCATGCGACTATACAAGCCCAATAAAATTTGAAATGATGACTTAAATAAAAGCCAAGCACTCTCTACTTTTATGAAGCAAGTCCAAAATCCATCCGCCGCGATATTGTGGAGGGAGAATTTACCGATTTCCTGAGAGGGCTTGAACCTTCACGGGATATGTTCGAACTTGCCAGAAAAATGTTCAGGGATATCTGGGATCATCGCCACGGGCAGGCACAGGCGCAAAAACAGCTTCTGAAACAGGAATGCCAAAAGCTGGAGGAACAGGTTGAAAGCCTGATGGAGCGGCTGGTCGAGGCGGACAGCCCCAGTCTCATCTCTGCTTACGAGAAACAGATTGAAAAACTGGAACGTCAGAAACTCCTGACCCTCGAAAAATGCGAAAAACACGGGCAATCAAGACATAGTTTCACGAAAATGTTCGAACACGCCATGACCTTCCTCTCAAATCCTTGTAAAATATGGGAAAATGGAAATTTCTACATGAAAAGAACCGTGCTGAGACTGGCTTTCGCACAGAAAATTACCTATTCACGCGGCGAAGGACTTCGAACACCGAAAACCACATTACCTTTCAAGGCTTTGGAACAGATTTGCACCTTGGGAAACAAAATGGCGGACAGACAGGGATTCGAACCCTGGAGACGGTTGCCCGCCTACACGCGTTCCAGGCGTGCGCCTTCGACCACTCGGCCACCTGTCCACTTAATAATTTAAACGGTAAAAGTCATCCGTTTAAGTAAAAGGGTTTTACCTTTTGGCGTAAATGCATTGATAAATTCAATACAAATAAATTTCATTGCTTTCTCAAATGCAAATTTGAAAAAGCAGAAAATTCCAGCGCACTATACGCATCAAAATCTGAATAGCAAGTCCCTTAAAGGTTTATCGCTTTGCAAAATTCTCATAAAAGTTTATGTATTGTTTATGAAGGGTAAAATCAGGGGGCTTAGATGATGAAAGCGCTTTTACGCATTATCGGGTATATGTTTTTAGGGTTCACATTTATTATCTTTATTTTAGATGCATTGGCAATCTTGGCAACAGGCGAGGTGGACTTTGTCATCTTTGGAAAAACGTGGACCGATATTGCGCCGGCAACCTTGAATCAAACGCAATTTGCTTTGCAGGAACATCTGGGCCTTGTTTGGTTTTGGGATAATATCATGCAGAAGATATTGCTCCAGCCGACCGTTCTGGTGTTTTTTATTTTGGGTCTTCTTTTTTGTCTTTTGGGACGCCGCTCAAAAAAGCGAGAGGGATTTCATCTGCGCTAAAGATACCTCATAACAGTGATTGAGAAATATGAATGTTTTTGTTTGATATGCTTAAAAACAAGTCATCCTTGCCAAAACAGGAAGATGCTTTAAAGAGGCGTGATCAGTCAATGACTGTGCCTGAAAAGCATTATGTAAAAAATGTTCCTCTTACGGCTCCTTTTCCAGAAGGTTTTGAAAAAATTGTTTTGGGTCTTGGCTGTTTTTGGGGGGCTGAGCGTGCTTTTTGGCAAATGGATGGGGTTTATGTAACAGCGGTTGGTTTTTCTGCTGGCTTTACTAAAAATCCAACGTATCGTGAAGTGTGTTCAGGTCAAACAGGACATAATGAAGTTGTTCTTGTTGTTTATGACCCTGAAAAAACGACTGTCCAACAAATTATTGGAAAATTTTTTGAAAGCCATAATCCAACACAAGGTATGCGGCAGGGAAATGATGTTGGTACGCAGTATCGTTCTGGCATTTACTGGTTTTCTCAAGAACAGTATAATATCGCAAAAAAGATGAAAAAGGACTATCAACATTTGCTTGATGCAAAAGGATTTGACGTCATTACGACTGAAATTCAAAAAGCCGGGCCTTTTTATTACGCAGAAGAAGAGCATCAGCAATATCTTGCTAAAAACCCTGGTGGGTATTGTGGATTGGGTGGAATTGGTGTTGCCTGCCCGGTTGGTGTTACCAAACTATAATGCACTTTTTTTAGTGCCAACAACGCATTTTTTGAATATTTGAACGACTTGCTATGGACTTAAAAATATTGTACTATTATCTACCAACTAGAAGGTAATTAATAGGAGGTCATTTAGATTATGAAAAATCAGATACCGGAAGTTTCAGGTTTTTTTGACGAAGCTACGAACACAATCAGTTATGTTGTGCGTGATCCCTCTTCAAGCAAATGCGCTTTAGTCGATTCTGTTTTAAATTTTGACGTTGCTTCTGGCACAACATCTTATGAAAGCGCGGACGTTCTTCTCAATTTTATGAAAGAAAACAAGCTTGATGTTGAATGGATTTTAGAAACACATGTACATGCCGACCATTTATCTGCAGCGCCTTATCTGAAAGAAAAGACAGGCGCGAAAATTGGCATTGGTTCTCGCATAAAAGAGGTCCAGCAGGTTTTTGGAAAAATTTTTAATGCTGGCACAGATTTTGAAATGGATGGCAGCCAGTTTGATGAATTGTTTGATGATGGAGCAAGCTTCACCATTGGTAATTTGATTGCAAAAACAATACATACTCCAGGTCATACCCCTGCCTGTATGACTTATATTGTCGGGGATGCAGCTTTTGTTGGTGATACATTGTTTATGCCGGATTTTGGCACTGCAAGGACAGATTTTTCTGGAGGCAATGCAACCGATCTTTATCATTCAATTTCGTCTATATTAACGCTTGATCCTGAAACCCGTCTTTTCATGTGCCATGATTATAAGGCGCCCGGGCGTGATGAGTTTTGTTGGGAAACAACAGTTGCAGAGCAGCGTGAAAATAATATTCACGTTGGTAAAGGCAAAACATGTGAAGAATTTGTTAAATTCAGAACAGAGCGCGATGAAAAGCTTGCCATGCCCAAGTTGATTTTACCTTCCGTTCAAGTGAACATGCGTGCAGGACAAATGCCAAAAAAAGAAGGTGACGGTCACCACTACTTAAAAATTCCGATTAACCGCTTTTAAATTTTAATAAAGCGCAAGTCTTTTTAAGCGAGGATCATTTACAAAAAAGCTAGGCTCAGGACCTATTAATTTTTCTCTTTAATTTTCATTGCAAATCAGCTTCAAGGTTTCAAACGAAGGAGTTTTTTTATGTCTGATTTGTTCTGGTTGTCTGATCGCCAATTGTCCTTGATTGAGCCGTATTTCCCA
>CALHLB010000080.1 GCA_938034375.1 uncultured Alphaproteobacteria bacterium
ACCTTTGAAAAGTCATCGTAGGAAATTTCATTACTCATAATTATGACAAGTCCTTATGAAAATTCTGCATCGTGCTTATCTGATTCCCTTTGACGCCAAACGCGTTTTAATTTTGAGAAAGTAAATATAGCCAACCCCCTGTAAATTGACAATAAATATTGGTTATATTTATTTACTCTCAATTTTTCTTTTAAAATGAATATTATTTCAAGATTGGGACGAAAGCTCTTCGGCTCGTTTTTTGGCTGCTTGCAGGGTCTTTTTCATTAAATATTCAAGGCCTTGCTCTTTATCCATTAAGATAGAGAGGGCTGCCTGTGTTGTACCTCCAGGCGAGGTAACATTTTCCCTCAAGGTCGCCGCTTCCAAATCTGATTGGAAAAGCAGTTCCCCTGCACCTTCAACGGTTTTTCGGGCTAAAAGCATCGCTAATTCATCAGAAAGGCCAAGTTCTTGACCTGCTTTGGCCATGGCTTCCACCATATGAAAAATATAAGCAGGGCCAGAGCCTGAAAGAGCTGTGACAGCATCAATTAATACTTCTTCCTGCACCCATTCAAAAGCACCCGTCACGTCTAATAGTTTAGCAATAGAACAGCGTGTTTCTTCATCAATATTACAGGTTCCATACCCGATAGTAATACCCCTGCCCACTTGCGCTGGTGTATTGGGCATGGCGCGAACAAAGCGCCCCTCTTCCCCCAAAAGCTTCTGAAAAACCTGAAGGGTCGTGCCAGCAGCGATAGAAATATAAACGGGATTGCCTGCTACTTTTTCTTTTACATCCGGCAAAACTTTTTCCATCATTTGCGGCTTAACCGCAATAATAAAAAGAGACGGCTTTATACCACGGGGTACTTCTTCAAAATGAGAAATATGGTAGCGGTCCAAAAGAGTTGACATTTCCTCTGAAAGAAAAGGATCAACGACAATAAAATCACTTGGTTTATGACCAGCTTCCAGCCAGCCCTTCAGCATGGCACTACCCATTTTGCCAGCGCCTAACAAAACCACCAGATTATTTTTATTGTTCATGATTTCTAAAAGCCGACTTTGCGTCTAGGCTTCACCTTTCGTTTCAAATAATGCGAAAGTTAACGCATTAGACGCGCTTTGTCCTGCCCATAAGACATATTGAAAGGCTTGGTAATAGCGTTCACATGCTTCCAAAGCGCTATTCAGCATATTACCAACTTGTTGCTTATTTGGCATGGCCCCGCCAGATAAAAGCAGGGATTGACGATAAAGAACCAGATTTTGATGACGCCATAAATCAAAATGACCATTGACCATTTGCTCGTTAATAAGGGCTTGAAGGCGTAAAATTTCATCATGACGCTGGCTTGTTACTTTTAGATCAAAAGAACAGGCAACAAGCAGAGATTCTGCACCATCCATCCAGGAAAAGGAAACATGATAGTCTGACCATTTACCGCTTACAGCTATTGTTATTTCATCATCGGCCTCCCGTTCGAAGGCCCAGTCATTTAAGGCGGCTATCGCCTCAATCACATCCACGGGGTGCGATTGGCGTTCTTCAAACTGGTTAAACACATAATCCATGAGATATAAGCTTCCTACCTGTTTGCAGGTATATCAAACCCGAAAACAGTTCTTAAATGACCGATGATTTTTACTAAAAACACACAGAACTCTTATGATTATCATCAAAATTTAGGCATTAAACAGAAACAAGCTTTCTCTATAAAGGCCTATTATTTCGAATCAAATCATGCACTCACTATAAGGGGGAGGCAGAGTCACGAGCAATAATATTTACAAAAAAAATGATACCCTGTGGAAATTAACCCATTGTTAAGACATCGCCTTTTTTAAAAATTGAGTCATTTCAATCCATTACTTTATAAGCGCTCTTTAAAAAGGTATTGTAAAAAATGCATACCGGCAGCTATTGCAGAACCGATGAAAGCTGCAAAAAGAATGGTTCCAATACCTATGCTGCCACCCAATAACCAACCAGCAGTAACAACGATAATTTCAAGGCATGTTCGAACCCAGGCAACGGGAAGATTTGTTTTTACCTGCAATCCAGTCATTAAACCGTCCCTAGGACCAGGCCCTAAATTAGCAATAAGGTAAATGGCGGCCCCTACCCCAGCAACCATAATACCAAAAACAGCATAGACAATTTTTATCACAATATTTTCGAAAACAGGCAGATAAGGCAATAAGTATTCCAAGACCAATGCAATAAGAATAGCATTGAGTACTGTTCCAAGACCTGGCATCTGTTTTAAAGGCAGCCAGCAGACCAAAACTGCTAAACTGGTAATAAATGTTGCAAAACCAATACTCCACCCAGTCACATTGGTTATGCCTTGAGCAAAAACAACCCAAGGACTAACACCAATGGAAGCCGCAACGATTAAGGCTTCACCTAGACCAAAAACCACCAAACCAAAGACCAAATAAACCATGGATAGAAAGGGCGGTTTAAAAGTTAAAGCGTAAGGCGCGCTCCAGGAAAGTTTGGGAACCGTTTTGACTGATAAAAAGCGCACTTCAAGACCTGACTGTAGGCGACATAAATTTTAAGCTTTGTCTTGCAAGGTCTTTTCCAAGGCAATCAATCGCTCTTGCAATTTTTCATTTTCCTCACGTGCTTTAATTGCCATTGCTTTAACCGCATCAAATTCATCACGGGTGACAAAATCAAAATCACTTAGAAAACGCTCCAATTGGGCTTTTACAACACCATCGGCCTCACGCTTGAAGCCTTGGGCAACATCGGCGGCATCTGTCATAAGCTTAGCAAATTCATCAAACATTTTATTATTTGGCTGTGTCATCGGATTTCCTTAAACTATAGCTAAACCACCTTTAAATGATTAAATAGTTTAGCCATTCCTTTTGTTTACGCTCATCTTGTCTTTTAAAATGATCCTCATTTTAAAAGGATTACGCTATATCTTGCATCTCCTGTTTCAACTGTCTAAACCAAAATGTATAAAAAGACAGCGTTTTTTTAATCTCTGAAAGACCTTTTCATGTCCCTTTTCGCTTTATCCTTTCCAATCATTGATCCTGTTGCCATAGAAATTGGCCCTATTGCGATCCGCTGGTATGGTCTTGCTTATGTTGCAGGACTTCTTATTGGCTATGTTTATGCCAAAAGCCTCTGCAAGAAGGCCCGATTATGGGCGGGAAATGAGAGCGCCATTCAAAGCATACATATTGAAGATTTTCTTTTATGGGCGGGTATCGGAGTTATTTTAGGCGGCAGACTTGGTTTTGTGCTTTTTTATAATCCTGCTTTTTATTTTGAAAATCCAATTGAAATTTTCAAAATATGGAATGGTGGCATGGCATTTCATGGCGGCATTACCGGCGTTATTGTTGCTATTTTTTTATATACGCGCAAAAAACAACTTTCCTTTCTTTCTTTTTGCGATGTCATGGCTGCAACTGCCCCCTTTGGGCTTTTCTTTGGACGCATTGCCAATTTTATCAACGCAGAATTATGGGGCCGTGTTAGTGATGTGCCATGGGCAATGGTTTTTCCTGGCGCGGGCGCCTTTCCACGCCACCCAAGCCAGCTTTATGAAGCTGCTCTTGAAGGCATTATTTTATGGCTTGTTATTCGTTTTTTGACGCACCATAAAAAAAGCTTTAATCGCCCTGGCCTAACCGCCGGCATTTTCGGCATCGGCTATGCCCTTTCACGCATCTTTGTTGAATTTTTCAGGGAACCAGACCAGCAGCTTGGCTTTCTTTTGGGGGATTTTTTAACAATGGGTATGCTTCTGTCGCTTCCCCTCTTTCTGGGTGGTTTGGCGCTTATTTTCTTTTCCAAAAGAGAGACTAAATGACACCGCTCCAAACCCGTCTTATCAGGCAAATTCAGGAAGAAGGCCCGCTTAGTCTTGACCGCTACATGCAGCTTTGCCTAACAGACCCTGAGGATGGGTATTACACCACCAAGCAAGCCATTGGCAGGCAAGGTGACTTTGTTACAGCACCGGAAATAAGCCAGCTTTTTGGTGAGATGCTTGGTATCTGGCTGGTTGACCTTTGGCAAAAAATGGCCTGTCCACGCCCCTTCCACCTTATTGAGGCGGGACCTGGACGCGGCACATTAATGGCTGACATACTGCGCTGTTTTTTAAAACTTGTGCCAGACGGTAAAAATTTTCTTCACCTGCATTTAATCGAAAAAAGCCCTGTTTTAAAGAAAAAGCAAAAAGAGATTCTTGCCAGTTTCAATCTACCCATAAAATGGCATAGCGCCTTTTTCGCCCCAAAAAAAGATTCCTTTATTCTTGTTGCCAATGAATTTTTAGATGCCTTACCCATTAAGCAGTTTCAGTTTCAAGAGGGACGCTGGCATGAAAAGATGATAGGGCTTTCAGAAACTGAAGAGCTTATTATAGGTTTAGCTCCAACCCGTAATAATGACGCTCTTTTTGAAGTTCTGTCCACTTCAAAACTACCCCCCCCAAAAGAAGGCGATATTTTTGAAGTATGCGCGCAAGCACGCCATTTCATATCGACCTTATGCAAGACCATGAAACTAACCAAAAGTGCCAGCATTTTTATTGATTATGGCCATTTAAAAGGCGCTTATGGTGATACGTTTCAGGCGATTACAAACCACAAATTTGCAAACCCTCTTACCACAGCTGGTGAAGCTGATTTAACAGCTCATGTTGATTTTGCGCCTCTTATTGCAATAGCCAAAGAAAAGGGCATCCATAATTTTGCCACAACTCAGGGCGACTTTCTTATAAAAATGGGGATATTGGAACGAGCAGGCAGACTGGGCGCTTCTCTTTCTTCCCAAAAGCAGCAAGAAATTAGGAAAGATGTAGAACGGCTTGCCCATGAAGACCATATGGGTTCACTTTTCAAGGTAATGGCCCTTACCAGTAACAAGGTTTTTCCCCATGGCTTTTCATGAAATTATTGAATGCTCTAACCTTAACAGTCTTTCAGGCATTCAACACGCATTTTTCACCCGTAAAGGCGGGACCTCAAAAGGTCTTTATGAGAGTTTGAATATTGGCCTTGGTTCAGATGACAACAGGCAGGATGTTTTAAAAAATCGTGCTATTTGTGCTGCTCATTTCAATCTGCCTTTAGAAAACCTGGCAACACCCTATCAAATCCATTCAGATAAAGTGGCAATTATTCATGAAATCTGGAATGAAGAGGAAAGACCAAAAGCGGATGGACTTGTTACAAATAAACCGAATATCGTTTTAGGCATTGCCACAGCAGATTGCGGGCCGGTGCTTTTTGCTGATTATAAAGCAGGCGTTATTGGAGCAGCGCATGCCGGTTGGCGCGGGGCAACCAGTGGTGTTTTGGATAATATGCTTGATGCGATGGAAACACTTGGCGCAAAACGCGAAAATATTCACGTATCGCTTGGCCCAACCATTGCTCAAAAATCCTATGAAGTTGGGCCCGATTTCATAAAAACCTTGCTTGATCTTGAAAAAACAAACGATATTTATCTCATCCCCTCATCACGGCAAGGTCATGCGCTCTTTGATTTACCTGCCTATATTAATGGCCGCTTGAAAGAGCTTGGCACAGGCAAAATTTCTATTCTTAAACACGATACATATGAACACGAAGACCTGTTTTATTCATTTCGGCGCACAACACATCGCGCGGAAAAAGATTATGGACGGCTTTTAAGCGCGATTGTTTTAAAATAATACGGGATAAAACTGCACTATTTTGTCAAAACAATGCCATTTACCCGTTTACACATGACGGTAGCCATGGTTAAACGCGCCTTAATCAGTCTTTTGATCTGACATCTAATAATTAAAGTGAGCCAGCTTTCATGAAAATCGTTTGTGGAAACGCCAATCGCCCTCTTGCTGAAGATATTTGTAAATATCTTGATACAGAACTTGTGGGCTGTGATGTGCGTCGTTTTGCCGATCAGGAAATCTTTGTTGAAATTCAGGATAATGTGCGTGGGCAAGATGCCTTTGTTGTCCAGTCAACCAGCTATCCTGCCAATGACAACCTTATGGAACTGCTTATTCTGGTGGATGCCATGCGCCGTTCTTCTGCCAAGCGTATTACGGCGGTCGTTCCTTATTTTGGCTATGCAAGACAGGATAGGCGTACATCTGGCCGCACACCAATTTCAGCAAAGCTTGTGGCAAATCTGATTGTTGAAGCAGGTGCTGACCGCGTTTTAACAGTTGATTTGCACGCTGGCCAGATACAGGGCTTTTTTGATATACCAACAGACAATCTTTACGCCGCTCCCGTTTTCGCCCGTGACATTAAAGAACGATATGAAACTGGCAAAGCCATGGTTGTTTCACCTGATGTTGGTGGTGTTGTGCGCGCCCGCGCACTTGCCAAGCGGATTGATGCTCCCCTTGCCATTGTTGATAAACGACGGGAAAAGGCTGGCGTTTCAGAAGTCATGAATATAATTGGCGAAGTCGATGGATATGACTGCATTCTGGTTGATGATATTGTCGATTCTGGTGGCACCTTGTGTAACGCTGCTGAAGCTCTTCTCAATAATGGTGCTTCATCTGTCACAGCCTATATTACCCATGGCGTATTATCTGGCGAGGCAGCTAACCGTATTTCTAAATCAGCTTTGAAAGAACTGGCCATTACCAATTCAATCAAGCCAACAAAAGCTGTTTTAGATGCCAAAAATATCCGCACAATTGATTTAGCGCCCTTAATGGGGGAAGCTATTTACAGGACTTACAAAGAGCAGTCGATCAGCTCTCTGTTTAATTAATTAAAAAACAAGTCCTTTTCATACCCATTCAATACTTTAATTAATGGGACGTTTGGTCATACTGGGGAATTGCTTTTTCAAAACACTTCCCCTATAAGCCTAAAAGCTGTTGTTCACCCCTGGAGGAACCAGCACCGTTAAAGCTGATAGGTTTTAATGTTTTTATCTTGATACAATTTGGAGTGTACCCATGAGCTATGAACTTAAAGCAGTGGTGCGCGACCGGGTTGGCAAGGGGGCCGCTCGTGAATTACGCAGAAACAAACAAATTCCTGCAGTAATCTACGGCGACAAAAAACCCCCTCTTCCCGTTGCCATCGATTACAAAGAAGCCTTTTTAAAACTGCACGCTGGTGGCTTTATGTCCACTGTTTCAACAATTGATGTTGATGGTGAAAAGGTTAAGGTGATTCCGAAAGATTATTCCCTTGACCCTGTTCGCGATTCTCTTCTTCACATTGATTTTTTACGTGTATCAAAAGGCGCGACACTTTCTGTTGAAGTGCCTGTTCACTTTATCAACGAAGAAACATCACCTGGTATTAAACGTGGTGGCGTTTTGAATATTGTTCGCCACACAATTGAACTTGAATGCCCTGTTGATGCCATTCCAGAAAATATTGTCGTTGATCTTGGCAACCTTGAATTGGGTGATGGCATTCATATTTCTGCCGTGACTTTGCCTGAAGGTGTTAAACCAACAATTACAGATCGAGATTTCACGATTGCGACAATTGCAACACCAGCTGGTATTAAAGAAGATCTGAAATCGGATGATGAAGGCGACACAACAGAAGAAGAAACTTCTGAGTAGCCTGTAATTCAGCGCCTTTAACAGGAGACAAACCATGTTTCTAATAACAGGGCTTGGAAATCCGGGCGCAAAATATGCCTCTAATCGGCATAATATCGGTTTTATGGCGGTGGATACAATCCATCGCCATTATAATTTTTCCCCTTTTAAAAATAAATTTCAGGGCTTGGTCGCGGATGGCACTATTAATAGCACCAAAGTGTTACTGCTTAAACCTTCTACTTATATGAATGAATCGGGTAGAAGCGTGCGGGAAGCTTGCCAGTTTTATAAAATCAGCCTTGATAATCTGATCGTTATTTATGATGAGCTGGACTTACCGCCTGGTAAAGTACGTGTAAAAAAAGGCGGTGGTTCTGGTGGCCATAATGGTATTAAGTCCATTGACGCGCATTTGGGTAAAGAATACCGCCGTCTTAGGCTTGGTATTGGCCATCCTGGCGATAGAAATAAAGTATCTAATTACGTTTTAGGTGATTTTGGCAAAGCAGATGATGATTGGCTCACACCATTGCTTGATGATTTGGCCAAAGCAAGCCCCTTTCTCATATCTGGGCAAGACAGTTCTTTTATGAACAAAATGACGCAGAAAATCGATAAGAATGCTCCACGAACAAAACCAATCGGGATTGAAGATTCGCATCAACAATTACGGCAAACCGAGAAGAAGCAACCTTCTGAAGGGGCAATGGCAGACATGTTGAAGAAACTTTTAGGCCCTAAAGAATGACAGATCTCTGTCCCTGCGGTTCCAAAATTGATTATACTTTCTGTTGTGCGCCCTATCACCAAGGTGAAAAACTTGCGCCAACAGCTGAAACATTAATGCGTTCGCGTTATTCAGCATTTGCGAAAGCTGAAATTGCCTATTTAAAAGAAACAACGTGGCCAAGCTTACAAAAAAACTTTGAAGAGACAAGTTATTATATGCGCTCAACAAGCAGCGCTTGGCTTTCACTTGAAATTATTGATATACAAGCAGGCAAAGAGGAAGATATCAAAGGAAATGTTACCTTTATCGCAACTTCTTTATTTAACGGTAAACTTGAGCGCCAAAAGGAAAATAGCCTGTTTAAAAAGGAATCTGGTCGATGGTATTATGTTAAAGCGATGTAATTCTACTTTTACGTTTATTTTATAAAAAGGATACCTATACCCAATCTCCTATAAATTGATAAGGGATTTTGGCTATAGTTCTTTATTCACGGCTTAAGCTTTTCTTGTAAAATGATAAGCATTTTAAAAAACTTACGCTATATCTTGCATTTATTTACACATTTTAAATGTTAAAAGATTCCAATATGCCAATAAATAACTGGAAATCAGAACACTTTAAAGTAGTGTTTTTTTATACATTAACTTTCACAACCAATTTTAGGAACAAAGGTTATGAAGAAGATTATTGGCGGCTTACTCGCTGTTATTATTCTAGCTGTTGTAGCTATTTACGTTAAATATAAATTATTAGGACCTGGCGAGGAAAGCGTTGCCTGGGTGCAAAATCTTGCAATTGATCCTGCCACCTTTCAAGTCACCAACCCTGGTGCAAAGCTTGAGGTACTTTCAACGCCACAAGGATGGAAACCTGAAACCCATGAAAGTTTTTGGCACAAAGATCAAGGCTCTCTACTGGCCCCTTATGATATTTTCATCAGTCTGAACGTTGCCAATGGCGATGAACGATTTATTAGCGCGCATAATATGGCGCGCCTTCGTTATATTTCAACAGCACCCTCAAGTGATAACCCTGATGTGCTGCCTATTGGTTTTGCCAAAACAGAAAAGAAGTGGAAAGGCGAGATTTATGCTGGCATGACATGCGCTGCTTGCCATTCAGGCATGATTACCTATCAAGGCAAAGCCATGTTTATTGATGGTGCCCCTACTCAAGCAGATTTTCAGACCATGACAGTTGAGCTTTCAAAAGCATTGACATTTGCTTATGAAAATCAAGAGGCTTTTGATGCACTTGCAGATAGAATGGATATTGGTGGTAGTGTTGCTAAACAGGAATTGCGCCAACGAGTGGAGAAAGCAGCCCTTGCCATGGCAGAGCGGGTTGAATTAAACCGCACGTCCTCCCGATATGGTTTTGGGCGTGTTGACGCTGTTGGACAGATTTATAATTCGGTTGCTGCTGTTAACCTTGGCATTCCACAAAATCGTTCAGAACCGAGCGCACCTGTTAGCTATCCTTTCATTTGGGGAACCGGACAATCTGATGTTGTTCAATGGACCGGCTTTGCACCAAACTACGTGCCTGGCGGTATTCTTATCCGAAATGCCGGTGAAGTTTTAGGCGTTTTTGGAGGTATTGATGTCCCCAAAGATGGTGAGAAAAAATGGCTCAAAAAAGGCTTTAAAAGCTCTATCAATATCGCAAATCTTGGAACAATTGAAGACTGGGTCAACAAACTGGAACCACCAGCATGGCCGACCGGAATTTTGGGACCTATTGACATTAAGTTGGCAGCTGCCGGTCAAGTACTTTATGAAACGCATTGTCAGGAATGTCACCAAATTGTGACGCCTTATCAAACATATGTTTCCCATCTATCACAGGTTTCCGAAATAAAAACGGATCCCAAAGCCGAACAAAAAACACTTGAAACGGCAATTAATCAGCAAGGCGAAGAACAAGCTAAGCTCGATATTCTCGTTCAACAGACGGTTGGGGCCATTGTTAACCAGCCTTTAAAAAGCATCAAAGCAACCTTTGATGGCGGCATTATTGATAAATTTGGAGAAAAGGGTACCACAACCTATAAAGGCCGCCCTTTAAACGGCATCTGGGCAACAGCTCCTTATCTTCATAATGGATCTGTCCCCACACTGGATGACCTATTAAAATCATCAGAAGACCGCCCAAAAACCTTTACTTTAGGAAGCTGGGAATATGATCCGGTAAAAGTAGGTCATGCACCTTTTTCTGGTGCAGATGCTTTCACATTTGATACACGCCTGCCTGGCAATTCAAATGCTGGTCATGATTATGGGGAAGAAGGCTTCACCGATAACGAACGTAAAGCTTTAGTTGAGTTTCTAAAAACTCTTTAAGCAGATTTTTAAAAAGAGACTATAGCGTAAAATCCTTGGGAACGCACTGTTTCCCAAGGATTTTTTTTAAAGAAAAAATATTGAGACCTTTTTTAATAAAGAATTTCAATGTTTCTTATTAAGCCGCAAACCATTGAGGGAATGGATCATTAGCCTGTTCATAAACAGATTTACGTTGTCCATAGTCTTTAATAAGACACTTATTCAAAGCATCTTCAATCGCTTGTTTATCCATCTCATTACTTAAACCAATGAACACAATTTCCTGGCGCCTATCACCATAATCCTGCGTCCAGTGTTTCTTAATCATTTTTTCAAATTCAGGATGTTCCGGCCATCTGTTTTTTGGAACACTCGCCCACCAGCGCCCCATACCACCATGTTTAACAAAGGCACCAGCCTGTGACATTTCCCCTACATAATCAGGCCGTGTTGCCAACCAGAAAAAACCTTTTGAACGGATAACCCCTGGCCATTGTTTTTGAAAGAAGCCATGTAATTTTTCAGGATCAAAAGGCTCTTTCGTACGAAAAACAAAACTGGTAATCCCATATTCTTCAGTCTCTGGCACATGATCTTCAAAATTATAAAGTTCCTGCGCCCATAAAGGATGTTCCTGCGCTTCTGCCAGATCGAATTTTTCAGTATTAATCACTTTATCAAGGTCGATTTTGGATTGAACCGTATTAATCACCTCCGCCTTGGCATTCAGACCACGGATGATTGAGTGGACCGTCTTCAACTGTTTTTCAGTAATAAGGTCCGTTTTATTGACTAAAATGACATTGGCAAACTCTATTTGATCAACAAGCAAATCCACCAATGTGCGTTCGTCTTCTTCTCCTAAATTTTCCTCTGTATCTTTCAAAAAATCAGTCGAGCTATAATTTTTAATAAGATTGGCTGCATCCACAACCGTTACCATCGTATCAAGCTTTGCTAAATCAGAAAGGCTTTTGTCTTCTTCATCACGGAAGTCAAATGTTGCAGCAACGGGCAAAGGTTCTGAAATGCCAGTACTTTCGATGAGAAGGTAATCATATTTGCCTTGAGAGGCTAAAAATTCCACCTCTTTCAATAGATCATCCCGCAAGGTACAGCATATGCAACCATTAGTCATTTCAACCAGTTTTTCTTCTGTACGTGAGAGGTTTGAACCGCTTTTAGCGACCAAATCGGCATCAATATTCACCTCGCTCATATCATTCACGATAACCGCAACTTTGCGCCCTTCGCGATTATTTAAAATATGATTGAGAAGTGTTGTTTTGCCAGAGCCCAAGAAACCGGAAAGAACGGTAACAGGTAATTTTTTTGTGTCCATCTGATATACCTTATGTGTAATGTTATAATATTACACATAAGGTATAACCCATTCTCTAACAATCTGATTTTCAACATTGTCACTGTTTTTTATATAAGCAGCATTTCATTCAACTAAAGAATTCTTCATCTAACGTACCCTCTTGCTCTTCCTTCTCTCATGGCTTAACAAACCTGAAACTCTTTTTAACTCTCAAGGATCTTATTTTATGGGATTTAAATGCGGTATTGTTGGATTGCCTAATGTTGGTAAATCAACTCTCTTCAATGCACTTACCAAAACAGCTGCTGCACAAGCTGCCAATTATCCTTTTTGTACTATTGAACCCAATACGGGGGAAGTAAGCGTTCCTGATGAGCGGCTTGCCAAGATTGCAAAAATTGCTGGCTCAAAGGAAATTTTACCCGCTCGCCTCAATTTCGTTGATATTGCAGGTCTTGTGCGAGGCGCTTCCAAGGGAGAAGGTTTGGGCAACCAGTTTCTAGCAAATATTCGTGAAGTAGATGCTATTGCCCATGTTCTACGCTGTTTTGAAGATGGCGACATTACCCATGTGGAAGGTCGTGTTGACCCTGTTGCCGATGCGGAAACGGTTGAAACAGAACTTCTTATTGCTGATCTTGAAAGTATGGAAAAACGCTTGCCGAACGTACGAAAAAAGGCAACAGGTAAAGATAAAGAAGCTATGGAACAACTCCCCATCATGGAAGCTGTTTTAGAACTTTTGCAAGATGGTAAACCCGCGCGACTTCTTGAAATCAGTGATGAAGAACGCTCAATTTTCAACGCTCTTCAGCTTCTTACCTCAAAACCTATTCTTTATGTTGCCAATGTAGAAGAAGAAAACGCTGCCAGTGGCAATGATTTTTCTACCCGTGTTGACAAAATGGCTGAAGAACAAGGCGCAAAATCTGTTACCATTTCTGCTGCGATTGAAGCGGAAATTGCCCAACTGGACGCGGCAGAGCAAACTGAGTTTTTAGACACATTAGGCCTAGAAGAGCCAGGCCTAGATCGTCTTATCCGCCGTGGCTACGAACTTTTGGACTTGCAAACATATTTTACCGCCGGCCCGAAAGAGACCCGCGCCTGGACAATAACCAAAGGTACCAAAGCACCAAAGGCCGCTGGCGTTATTCATACAGATTTTGAAAAAGGCTTCATTAGGGCAGAAGTCATCAAATACAATGATTACGTGAGTCTTGGCTCGGAAAACGCCGTAAAAGAGGCTGGTAAGTTAGGGGTAGAAGGGAAAGAATATGTTGTTGGAGATGGC
>CALHLB010000081.1 GCA_938034375.1 uncultured Alphaproteobacteria bacterium
GCCGCATCCGCCACTATCTCGCTCGTTTCCATAGAAAAACATTCTGCTATTCCAAAGCAATACATATGGTGCAAGCTACACTTATCGTCTTCTTTACCGATAACTGGAATGATTATCTATTTTAATGCACCAATGCCGAAAATATTACACCATCAAAATCTGGATTCAAACACCTAGACTCATGAAAGCCATCTAAAATACTTGTTTTAGCCTCATTCCTCAAACAAAGAAAACGGAGGCAAAAGAATGCACCTTTCTTCTCCGTTTTCTAAGGCCCGCCGCTTGGGCATACTGTTATAAAGTCAATTAGCAACTGATTTTAAATAGGCAATCACGTTTTGAACGTCTTCTTCTTTTTTCAATCCAGGAAAAGACATTCTATTACCCTTAATGAAAGCTCTTGGCTTAGCGAGGAACTGGGCCAGGTTTTCTTCATTCCATCTTATATCAACCGCCTTAAAAGCTTTAGAATAATTAAACCCATCTATGCTGGCGGCTTTACGGCCAACAACACCCTTTAAATAAGGACCAACCTTGTTTTTAGCTTCTTCCGCCACGTGGCACGCGCGGCAAAGGCGAAATACCTTTTTTCCTGCAACTGCATCGCCTGCATTCAAGCTATCTGATGTTGAGGCGACTTTTATCTCATCGACTTGTTGCTCCAGAGCAGCGCCTTTTGTCGCGTTATCTTGTTGCAAATCACCTTGCAAACTGGCAAACATGAGACGCAGGCTTACAGGTACTACACGCGTAATACCAGGCAGTTTGGCAAGTTTCACCAACTTATCAATCCCCTCATCAATGCCCAAATCCTTTGTACCAACGACAATCATTTCATCGGTTGTTACAAGGACCTTTTCATCACTTAAACGGGCGATAAAAAGAGAAGCCTCAACTGCAACATCAACACCAGAAAGGGTTAAAACACCTTCAACATCTTTTACAACTGTGTCCCCCACCTCAAGCTTGGAAAGGGCCGTAGTATCAATCTTGGCTTTCAATGTTGCTGTTGGTTGCGCTACATCAAAAACATGGGCAATCATCCGTTCATTACGAATATCAATATTTGTTTGAACAGAAGTCACATCAATATTGATGGTCACATTGCCATTTTCCAAAACCTCACCAGAAACCTTACCGAATGAGTTAACCTCACCCACAGTATTTTTTTTGATGGAAACATAAGATATTTTAGAAGTCTCACCATCCAGTTTCCAAATAGCTTTATCTGCCAGAGCGAGGCTTGAAAAGCTGAAAACCATAAGGAAAAAAGACAGTAAAAAACGACTTAAAATATTGAAATAAAACATAGTTCATAATCTCCGATTAATTTTTCTTCATAAAACGTTAAATAAATTTTTACACTTTAAAATAGAATAATCGATCAATAGCAAGTAACGCCAGATGACATTTTTGAGAGTATGAGAAAGATTTCAAGTTCTTCTTATATGAAAACAGCACCACTATGGGCGCTGCCGTCAATTTCATTCTTTTAAGAAATTACATATTCGGATAATTTGGACCGCCTGCCCCTTCTGGAACAGTCCAGTTAATGTTCTGGTTCGGATCTTTAATGTCGCATGTTTTACAATGTACGCAGTTTTGTGAATTAATCACAAATTTGGGTTCACTGCCATCATCTTCGCTCATCCACTCATAAACGCCGGCAGGGCAATAACGGTTGGATGGACCTTGAAACACCTTCCATTCAGAAGAAAGCTGCAAATCTTCATCTTTCAACTTCAAATGAATGGGCTGATCTTCTTCATGGTTCGTTGCAGAAAGAAAAACGGATGATAGGCGATCAAAAGAAATTTTTCCATCCGGTTTAGGGTAAGAAATTTTCTTGCAAGAATCAGCAGGCTTTAGCGCCTCAAAGTCAGCCTTGCCATGTTTCTGTGTACCAAAAAATGAAAAGCCAAACAATTCATTCGTCCACATATCAAGTCCACCAAGTGCAATACCGATGTAAAGACCATATTTACTCCATAAAGGTTTAACATTGCGAACCTTATAGAGATCTTTGCCAATATCACTGGAGCGCCATTCATCTTCATAGGCAGACAATTCATCTTGCGCGCGCCCTTGCTCAAGCGCTTCATAAGTTTTTTCAGCCGCCAACATGCCTGATAACATGGCATTATGAGACCCTTTAATACGCGGTACATTCACAAAGCCGGCAGAGCAACCAATCAAAACACCACCAGGGAAAGCAAGCTTTGGAACGGATTGATAACCACCCTCTGTAATAGCCCGCGCCCCGTAAGAAATGCGCTTACCGCCTTCAAAAACATCCCGAATAGATGGGTGCGTTTTGAAGCGTTGAAATTCCTCAAACGGAGAAAGCCACGGATTTTCATAATTTAGATGCGTAACAAAACCAACAGCCACCTGATTGTCTTCAAGGTGATAAAGGAAAGATCCTCCACCAGCCTGATTGCCCAACGGCCAGCCAAAGGAATGTCGTACCAAACCCTGTTTGTGCTTTTCAGGGGCGACTTGCCAAAGTTCTTTGATACCAATACCAAATTTCGTAGGTTCCCGCCCCTCACTTAAACCAAATTTTCCAATAATTTTCTTGGAAAGAGAGCCGCGCACCCCCTCACCCAAAAAGACATATTTACCCAGAAGCGCCATGCCGCGCTCAAAACCTGGCTTTGGTTTACCATCGCGGCCAATACCCATATCGCCCGTTGCAACACCTATAACACGATCTTGATCATCATAAAGAATTTCAGCCGCAGCAAAACCAGGGAAAATTTCAACGCCAAGAGCTTCAGCTTTTTCTGCCAACCAACGGCAGACATTTCCAAGCGAAACAACAAAATTGCCATGATTGTTCATTAACTTAGGCAACATGAAATTGGGAATACGCAAAGACCCAGCAGGGCCTAAAAACAGGAACTGGTCATCTTTTACAGGCGTTTTAAAAGGTGTGTCTTTTTCTTTGCGCCATTCAGGTAAAAGCCTGTCAACAGCAATTGGGTCAATAACAGCACCAGAAACGATATGCGCCCCAACTTCTGAGCCTTTTTCAATAACCACAACACTTAAATCTTCATTAAGCTGTTTTAATCGAATAGCAGCCGCAAGGCCGGCAGGACCAGCACCAACGATGACAACATCAAAATCCATGCTTTCGCGTTCTGGCATCACCTGTTCATTTTCGTTTGCCATTATGGCACCCCTTCCATCTTTTAATTGCCCAACTTCGTATAATAGCCTAGAAAGCTATGACTAGAAGCGCTTTTACTTAAAAAGGAATAGCCTTAAAGTCAAAGCGTTTATGCTTTAGATGCTTCTCTTTAGCCATAATTTTATGGTCATGATAGTATCAATAAAAAGCAATCAAAAATTAATTTGGCCCCATAGCCATAGGGAAGTTTGTGTTTGAGTAAAGATGAAAACTGTTCAGGAATTTGAAGCATTAATTGAATTTTATGCCGCCAACGACCTTGATTATGCCTTGGATGAAAATCCACATAACAGGTTTGAAGAAGTGCGACAAAAACGTGCTGTAAGGCTACAACAACAAACAAGCCTGCCTGCTGCCCAACAAATACTCACTCCCCCAACAAACACCTCTGGTGCGTTACAAAGATCACCTTCTTCAAAAGCGGCCCCTCTTATTGCGCCCACCTCTCCCCCTCAGGTTCTACCTGATGCAGCAACAATGCAAGATGCACGAAAACTTGCTGAAAGCGCCAAGAACCTGGAAGAGTTAAAAGAACTTCTTTCACATTTCGAAGGGTGCAATTTAAAACGAACCGCCAAAAATCTCGTTTTTGGCGATGGCAGCCCAAATGCCAAAATCATGTTTATAGGAGAAGCGCCAGGACGTGATGAAGATATAAATGGCCTTCCTTTTGTTGGAAGGTCTGGCCTGTTGCTTGATAAGATGCTCGCTGCTATTGGTCTTTTGCGCGCTCGCGATGTTTATATCGCTAATTCAGTCCCGTGGCGCCCTCCCGGCAATCGTACCCCCACACCCCTTGAAAGCGAATTATGCCGTCCCTTTATTGAACGACAAATTACGCTTGTTAAACCCAAAATTTTGGTACCACTTGGCGCGCCAGCTACGCGCCAATTATTAAAGACCAAAGAAGGCATCATGAAAATGCGCGGTAAAATAATAAATTATCAATTAGGGGATGTGAAAATCAAAGCCATCGCAACATTGCATCCAGCCTATCTATTGCGTCAACCAGCGCAAAAACGCCTTGTCTGGCAAGATTTGTTAAAAATCAAGAATCTTTTAAAAGACATATAAAGCGAACAATAAAAGCACGAACAAGTTTTATGATGAAGCACCTATCCTTGCTCAAAAAAATATGCACCGTTTTTGCAGTCTCCATCATTTTTTTGGCGTCACCTGCGCTTGCAGAAATAAGAATAGGCGTTGCCCTTCCTCTAAGCGGCCTTTATGCTCCTTTAAGCCAACAAATTATAAATGGTGCAAAATTAGCACTAGAAAAAACAAATATATCCAGCGGTGCATTAAATGAAAAAATCAGCTTGGTTATACTTGATGATAAATGCAGCGCCCAAGAAGCAAAAGAAATTGCAAATCAACTCGTTGGGCAAAAAGTTATTGCCGTTATAGGCCACCTTTGTGATAGATCCAGCATTGAAGCATCTGAAATTTATGCAAAAAATAAGATTATACAAATCTCACCAGCAAGCCAAAATGCCGCCCTCACAACGAATCGGCCAAACCCGAAAGGCGGCACCTATCGCTTGGCACCGCGCAATGAACAGCAAGCCACAGCCATAATCGACTTTCTAACAAACCAGAAAAACAAACCTTCCATCGCGCTTATTTACGATGGCACAGCTTATGGGAATGCTTTTAAAGCAAATCTGGAAAAAAAATTCACCGAAAAGCCAATCTTTAAAGAACGCCTTGATATCGGCAAACCAAATTACGACCAACTCGCAAACAGGCTTGCTGATTCTGGCGCGACACACATCATCATCGCGGCCCTTCACCTTGATGCTACAAGATTAATTCGTGGGTTAGATAAAGTAGAAAGCAATGCAATTATTCTAGGTGGTGAGGCTTGGGTCCAAAAAGATTTCCCGGCTTTAATCCTGGAAGGAAATAACAATCGCCAGACATTGGATCAAATCTATATCAGCTTCCCTCCCGATGATAGAAAAAGGCCAGAAGCAAAAAACATCGTTCAAGAATTCCAACAAAAAAATATCCGACCATCTGGCCTTACTTTGCGCGGGTATACTGCTTTAAAAATTCTGTCTGAAGCCTTAGGCAAAGCTAAAACAAAAGAATATGATGCCCTAATTCAAATCTTGAATTCGGAAACGTTTCAAACACCTTTGGGAACAATCAACTTCAATAATATTGGCGATGCCTCCCTTAAAGGTTACGAGCTTCATCAATGGAATGGCAAGACCTTAGAACCCTTACAATAATGATAATTTCTGACCCTATAGCCAAACTCGTATAAAATGATAACGGATTTTGGCTATATTCTTTTGTTTTCGCTCATCTTTTCTTTTAAGCTGAGGATCATTTTAAAAGGATTCCCCAATAGCCATTGAGGAAAGGAAGATTTATAGTTATAGGCATCAACAGATATATTTGTAAATCAAGGCGCACCGCATGACATCTCCTATTTTAATTGCACCTTCTATTTTAGCTGCTGATTTTGCAAATTTAGGGGAGGAAGTTCGTGCCATTTGTGAAGGTGGCGCCGACTGGGTTCATGTAGATATTATGGATGGTCATTTTGTCCCCAATATTTCATTTGGTCCTATTGTTTTAAATGCTATTCGCCCTGTCACAGATAAAGTCATGGATGTTCATCTGATGATTTCTCCCGTTGACATTTATGTCGATGACTTTGCTAAGGCCGGCGCAGACACGATCACCATTCACGCTGAAGCTGGACCCCATGCACACCGCACCCTACAGAAGATAAAGGCCCTCGGCAAAAAAGCAGGAATCGTTCTAAATCCAGCAACCCCTGCAAGTGTTGTTGACCCCCTACTCGATGACATCGATATTATCCTTGTCATGACGGTAAACCCCGGTTTTGGGGGGCAAAAATTTATCACCACCATGGAACCAAAAATTGCTCAATTACGCGCAATGATCGGCAATCGAAATATCGATTTGGAAATTGATGGCGGCGTTACAGTTGAAACCGCACCTATTTGCGCGCGTGCGGGTGCGAATGTTTTAGTTGCTGGTTCTGCTGTTTTCAAAGGCGATGATTATGCAGCAAATATCAAAGCCATACGTGAGGCGGCAGAACAAGCAGCCAATGCCCGCTAAAAAATATATATTAAGAAAACGTTTTATTCTTTTTGCCTTTTTCTGGGCTGGCTTAACCGGGTTTTCTTTCACCCTCAATGCTCTTTTCTGGCATAAATTATTCGATGAAAAGCTTCTTCTTCTTATAGGCTTCACTATTTGCGCTGCTTTCATCGCAGCCCCTATCGCTTCTTATATAGAGAATATTTTCACAAAAACACGGCCACTCACAGCACGCTTTGCAGCCATTTATTTTCTCCTTGCTGTTGTGACATCTGGTGCGATTTATCTTTCAAGTCTTTTTTATGCGATAAGCTTTACTAGCGATTCACTTGGAAGCGCATTTCACTTAACCACAATAAAAAAATACCTTTTGTTTTCCTTAGCTCACGGCTACGCCTTTGCCGCCTCTACGGCCCGTTTGTTTTTGCCCATAGGCGTTTTATCTCTCGCTGCAGGTGCGTTTTTTCACTGCATTATAACCTCAAAAGACGATTGAACATTTGCACTTGATCGCACGCTTTGCTAAAGCCCGTAGCAATACATTATAAAGACAAGGAACATCCCTATGATTCCCCGTTATGCACGCGATGAAATGGTTGCCATCTGGAGCCCTGAAACAAAATTCCGCATTTGGTTTGAAATCGAAGCTCACGCCTGTGATGCTTTGGCAAAATGTGGAGTAATACCGGAAAGTGCCGCTAAAACCATCTGGGAAAAAGGAGGCAAAGCCACCTTTGATATTGCACGCATTGATGAAATCGAGCGGGAAACCAAACATGATGTGATTGCCTTTCTTACCCATCTGGCAGAAATCGTTGGAGAGGATGCCAGATTCGTTCACCAAGGCATGACATCTTCTGATGTCCTCGACACTTGTCTAAACGTTCAGCTCATGCGTGCTGCCGATATTTTAATAGCTGATATTGAAAAACTTTTGGAAGCCCTAAAACGCCGCGCTTATGAGCATAAGGATACCATCACCATTGGTCGCTCCCACGGCATTCATGCAGAGCCTGTTACATTTGGCCTGAAAATGGCACAAGCTTATGCCGAGTTTGACAGAAACTTGAGCCGCCTAAAAGCTGCACGAGAAGAAATTGCCACTTGTGCTATTTCTGGTGCTGTTGGCACCTTTGCCAATATCGATCCTTCTATTGAAGAGCATGTAGCCCAAGCCATGGGCTTAAAAGCCGAACCTGTTTCAACACAGGTAATCCCGCGTGACAGACACGCCATGTTTTTTGCGACCTTAGGTGTCATTGCTTCTTCCATCGAACGATTGGCAACGGAAGTACGGCATTTACAGCGCACCGAGGTTTTGGAGGCTGAAGAATTTTTCTCTAAGGGACAAAAAGGCTCATCTGCCATGCCCCATAAGCGCAACCCTGTATTAACAGAAAACCTTACAGGTCTTGCCCGTTTAGTGCGCGGCATGGCCCTTCCCGCCATGGAAAACGTTGCTTTATGGCATGAACGCGATATTTCCCACTCATCTGTTGAACGCATGATTGGCCCTGATGCCACCATTACACTGGACTTTGCCCTTGCTCGCTTAACAGGCGTGATGGACAAACTTGTTGTTTATCCTGAAAATATGCTAAACAACATGAATAAGTTCAAAGGATTGGTGCATTCTCAACGGGTTCTTTTAGCGCTTACACAAGCGGGTTTAAGTCGTGAAGATTCCTATCGCCTCGTTCAAAGAAACGCCATGAAAGTTTGGGAACAGGGTAAGGACTTTTTGGAAGAATTATTAAACGATGAAGAGGTTTGTGCAGCTTTAAGCAAGCAAGAAATTGAAGAGAAATTCGACCTTGCCTATCATACAAAACACGTTGATACGATTTTCAACCGTGTTTTTAAAAACAATTAAAAAGCCATGAAAACATCTGAAGCCGATATTTTAATTGTTCCAGGCCTTGGAGGTGGTAATAACAATTATTGGTATGCCCGTTGGGAAACAAAATTAAAGACGGCCCGTTTGATTGAACAGAAAGACTGGCAAAAGCCCCGCCTTTCAGATTGGGCAGACACAATTATTCAAACTGTCGAACAGGCAGAACGTTCCGTTGTGCTGGTTGCTCATTCATTAGGCGTTGTAGCCAGCATTCATGCCAGTGAAAATTTTCCCCATCAAAAAGTAGCAGGCGGCTATTTTGTTGCCTTGCCAGATATGGGAAAGCTAGCAGATACTCTGCCAGAAACAGCTACTTTTAAAAATCTGCCTGAGGCGCCCCTCACATTCCCCTCTATTCTAGTCGCCAGTCAAACAGATCCTTATTGCGATTTTTCTCATGCAGAAAACATGTCTTACAGTTGGGGATCAAAACTGGAAAATGCAGGCGATTGTGGTCATATAAATGCGGAAAGTGGTCAAGGCCCTTGGCCAGAAGGTTTACTAAGCTTTGCTAATTTTATGGCACAACTTTAAAATTCAACAAATAAACAGCGATTCTTTTGAAATCATTTCAAAATCATCCGACCTAACCAGACCTGATTCTCTATACAAAACGTCAAAATAAACAGAAAATCTGTAAGAGTATTATTTGCAACGCCAAAAAATCGTATCTTTTTTGCAACAAAAATATAGAACAACAAAACTTATGGTCAAAAAGCAAAACGAAAATTCTGTTACAAAACTTTATAACCAAGCATTTCTCTAGTGCAAAACCATAATCATTCACCTGAATGTTGCTAGAAAAACACATAAAAGCTCCAAAAAATCTGATTCTTTTAGTGCTTTATTAAACTTTAAAAACATTAAGCCAGACCGAACTTAGGTGCAAAGATGTCACACTTTTCAAAGAAGCGATTTTAGGTGGTTTACTTATCGTCACAAATATGGCGAATTGCATTTGTCCGGAATGCGTAAAGGCACTCCAATAACGACTAATTAAACTATTTGTCCGGAGACAAACTATGACAATCAAAACAACCACAAAAGCGCTCCTGGGTACAGCAGTGTCTTTTGCACTTCTCGGTTCTGTTGCAAACGCAGCTGATCTTGACAACTTGTCTGATAACGACCTTCTAGAGCGTATTGAGCGTCTTGAAGCAATTATCGGCCCTGGTGACAAATACGCTGTTCGTTCAGGCAACAACAAAGTTCGCATCTCTCTAAGTGGTCAAGTTAACGTTCTTGCTCTTGGTTTTGCTGATGGCGAAAATGCTGGCCTTTCCGTTGCAGACAATACAAACTCAGGTACACGTTTCCGTATCTTGGGTGAAGCTAAAATCAATGAATCATGGTCTGCTGCTACTGAATTAGAATTCCAAGCAAACGATCGCGGTTCATTTGTTATTAGCCAAAACAACCGTAACCCTCTAGGTTCAACAGCTGGTGCATTTGGTACTCGCCTAGCAAACCTTTCTTTCAAGCATAAAGATTTCGGTCGTGTCCGCATCGGTCAACAACACACAGCATCTGAAGGCACTTCAGAAGTTGATCTTTCAGGCACTGGTGTTGCATCTTACTCATCAGTAACTGATATTGGTGCCGGTCTTGAGTTTGTTAACTCAACAACAGACGCCCTTTCAGGTTTCACTGTTGGAAATGTATTCACAAACCTTGATGGCGCTGGCCGTGATGACGCAATCCGTTATGACACACCAACTATCGCTGGTTTCACACTAGCTACATCATATATCTCAGATGATTCTAATCCAGGTTTTGACGTTTCACTTAAATATAGAAACAAAGACTTTGCTGGTTTTGGTATTTCTGCTGCTGTTGCTTATTTAGACCAAGATACTTCAACAGGTGGTGATAACCGCGTAAACGGTTCTGTTTCCGTAATTCACTTAGCATCAGGCATCAACGCAACATTCGCGGCTGGTGATGACAATGATGATGGCCAGTTCCTATATGGTAAACTAGGTATCATTACTGAGTTGAATTCACTTGGTAAAACAGCATTCTCTGGTGATGTGAACTACTCAACAAACGTTGGTAATGGCACAAATAACTTCCAAGCAGCTTCTTTGAATACCACAACAGGTGTTATTACTGCTCCAACTGCAGCGACTATTGAACTTTCAGATACCGAAGCATTAAACTTTGGTTTCCAAGCTGTTCAAAACATCGATGCTGCAGCAGCTCAAGTTTACGTTGGTTACAAATACTTTGACCTTGATGCAGACAATTCATTGGGTGCAAATGTAGACTTTGAAAACGTTCACGTATTTTATGCGGGTAGCCGCATCAAGTTCTAATCTTCCGATATGGAGTTAGACATCGTGAAATGCACAAGTAAAAAATCAGGGGTGGCGCTTTTAAAAGCGCTGCCTTTTATTGCGTTAGTTATTCTTTCAGGCTGTAGTAACAGCGACCCTATTGATATCGATTCATTAGCGGTACCAGGTGAAATTCCACCAGGGCCCGGCATTATCGAAACCCAGACAGGTAAAAAACTGGAAGTGACGTTTTAAAAAATAAAACACCCGACAATTAAATTGCCGGGTGTTTATTTTTCCAATTTATAAATTTAAACTTCATTTTTAATCTGCTCTCTGGCCTCGGCCATCAATTCAGACATTTTTGAACGAATTTCAGTTTCTGCAAGATTAATGGAAGCTTCATCAAAATCACCTTTGATTTTGCGATAAACATCTTCTTCGCCCGGCTCTTCAAAATCAGACCGCACGACAGACTTTGCATATTCATCCGCTTCATCGCCATTAAGGCCAAGTTTTTCAGCGACCCAAAGCCCTAAAAGCTTGTTGCGACGCGCTGTTGCTTTAAATTGCAACGCTTCATCATGGGCAAATTTCTTTTCAAAAGCATCTTCGCGCTCATCAAAACCACTCATATAAAATAACCTTTCAGGCGTTCGTCTTATTTTCACCCTTCATATAAGACCAAGAGGTGAGAGTTTGAAGACAATTCTTTATTAAAAATCATTCTAACCCTAGATTTTTCAACATTAAATACCAAGAAAGTGTCAATTGCCGGTTTTCAGAATTGTATCAATGAGCAAGATAGAGTAAATCCTATTACAAAGTAATGTGTGCCTTTGAAAAGCAATGCTCATATGTTATTGGCTCACATTAGCAACTAACAAATAAGGTACAAAACCCCATGAAAAGCCGCCGGCGCATTTATGAAGGCAAGGCCAAAATTTTATATGAAGGCCCAGAACCTGGCACTCTTGTTCAATTTTTTAAAGATGATGCAACTGCCTTTAATAATAAAAAACATGAAGTAGTAGACGGCAAGGGCGTTTTAAACAATCGCATATCCGAATTTGTTTTTGGTCACCTAAACAATATCGGCATTCCTACGCACTTTATTAAACGCCTCAACATGCGTGAACAACTTATAAAAGAAGTTGAAATCATCCCTCTGGAAGTAGTTGTTCGTAACATTGCAGCCGGTTCATTAGCAAAACGCCTTGGTATTGAAGAAGGCGAGGTTCTACCGCGCTCCATCATTGAATTTTACTATAAAAATGATGTCCTGGATGACCCAATGGTATCAGAGGAGCATGTTACAGCCTTTGGTTGGGCCTCACCACAGGAAATTGATGACATGATGGCGCTTGCTATTCGTATCAACGATTTTCTGTCCGGCATCTTTTTAGGTGTTGGCATACAATTGGTTGATTTCAAAATCGAATTTGGTCGCCATTGGGAAAATGATACAATGCGCGTTATCTTAGCCGATGAAATTTCGCCAGATAGCTGCCGACTATGGGATATTGAAACAAAAGACAAACTCGACAAAGATCGCTTCCGCCGTGATATGGGCGGCATGTTGGAAGCCTATCGCGATGTTGCCCAACGCCTAGGTATTTTAACTGAAAACGAACCTGTAAAAGGTACTGGCCCCCGATTGGTAAAATAACTAAGTGAAATAAATAGGATTTGGAATAATGAAAGCACGCGTTACCGTTACATTGAAAAACGGCGTTTTAGATCCACAGGGCAAAGCTATTGAAGGGGCGCTAAGCTCTCTTGATTTTTCAGGCATCAATGAAGTGCGACAAGGCAAGGTTTTTGATGTAGACCTTGAAAATACGAATAAAAATGAAGCAGAAAAACAGCTTGAAACCATGTGTGAAAAACTCCTTGCCAATACCGTTATTGAGGATTATTCATTTGAATGGATAAACTCATGAAATCAGCCCTCATCCAGTTTCCAGGCTCCAACCGAGACCGCGACATGATCGCAGCCATCACTAAAATTTCAGGCGAAAAACCTGATTTGGTTTGGCATACCCAATCAGAGCTTGGAGACTACGATTTAATTGTTATTCCTGGTGGTTTTTCATATGGCGATTATTTGCGCGCAGGCGCCATTGCTGCCCGCTCCCCTATTATGGATGCTGTGCGAGAGAAAGCCGGTAAAGGTACAAAAATTCTAGGTGTTTGCAATGGTTTTCAAACCCTGTGTGAAGCTGGTCTTCTACCAGGTGCCTTAATGCGAAATGCATCCCTACGCTTTGTCTGTCGTGAAGTTAAATTACTGGTTTCCAATAATAAAACAGCATTTTCAAATCAATATAATGAGAATGAAATCATCCGTTGCCCTGTTGCCCATCATGACGGTAATTTTTTTGCCGATGAGAAAACATTAAACCAGATTGAAGAAAACGGACAAGTCGTCTTTCGCTATGCTGAAGACACTAACCCTAATGGCTCCGTTAATAATATTGCCGGCATTGTTAATGAAAAAGGCAATGTTTTAGGCATGATGCCACACCCTGAAAATCTTATTGAAGCCTTCCACCATGGCTTAGATGGCCGCCCCCTCTTTGAAAGTGCCTTAAACAAGGTTGCATAATGATACCCAATAATACCCCCATCACTGATGAGTTAATTGCTAATCACGGCTTAAAACCCGATGAATATCAACGTATTTTAAATTTGATTGGCCGTGAGCCGACAATCACTGAACTTGGCATCTTTTCAGCCATGTGGAACGAGCATTGCTCTTATAAATCATCTAAAATTTGGCTAAAAACTTTGCCAACAAAAGGCCCACGTGTCCTGCAAGGCCCTGGCGAAAATGCTGGTGTGGTTGATATTGATGATGGCCAAGTGGTTGTTTTCAAAATGGAAAGCCACAACCACCCCTCTTATATTGAGCCTTATCAGGGGGCTGCAACTGGTGTTGGCGGCATTTTACGTGACGTATTTACTATGGGCGCTCGACCGATTGCAGCCATGAATGCCTTACGATTTGGTGAACCTGATCACCCCAAAACCCGTCACCTTGTATCCGGCGTTGTGGCTGGCGTTGGTGGCTATGGCAATTCCTTTGGTGTTCCAACTGTTGGTGGCGAGGTTGAATTTAACGCTCGTTATAATGGCAATATTTTGGTAAATGCTTTTGCAGCAGGCCTTGCAGATAGCGATAAAATTTTTCTATCAGAAGCTAAAGGCGTTGGACTTCCCATTGTTTATCTAGGCGCAAAAACAGGCCGTGATGGTGTGGGTGGGGCCACAATGGCATCAGCTGAATTTGATGATGACATTGATGAAAAACGTCCCACCGTTCAAGTAGGTGATCCATTCACAGAAAAATGCTTGCTTGAAGCCTGCCTTGAACTCATGAAAACCGGTGCTGTTATTGCCATTCAGGATATGGGGGCTGCAGGCCTTACATGCTCTGCTGTTGAAATGGGAGCCAAAGGCAATTTGGGCGTTGAACTCGATCTTGATAAAGTGCCTGTACGTGAAGAACGCATGAATGCTTATGAAATGATGCTTTCTGAAAGTCAGGAACGCATGTTAATGGTTTTGGAACCTTCCAAAGAAGCTGTAGCTAGCGATATTTTCAAAAAATGGGGCCTTGATTTCGCAATTGTTGGCATCACGACAGATGATTTACGCTTCCGTGTGAATTTTCAAGGCGAGGAAGTGGCCAATCTTCCAATTAAAAAGCTGGGCGATGAAGCGCCGGAATACGATCGACCGTGGGTAGAACCCAAAAAACCGGACCCCATTCCAGCACTTGATTTACCGGAGGGTGAGGCTGTCGTTGAACTTCTTCTCAAATTAATGGGTTCGCCCAACGTTGCTTCAAAACGCTGGGTTTATGAGCAATATGACACCTATATTCAAGGAAATTCGGCTCAGCGTCCAGGCGGCGATGCAGGTGTTGTGCGTGTACCATCATCCACAGGAGAAGACACGAAAAAGGGCCTTGCATTCTCATCAGATGTAAACCCCGTCTATTGTGAAGCAGATGCCTATGAAGGCGGAAAACAGGCCGTAGCAGAACTTTGGCGCAATTTAACAGCTGTTGGTGCAGAGCCTTTAGCTGCAACTGATAATCTTAATTTCGGAAATCCGGAACGCCCTGAAATTATGGGACAGTTCGTCCACGCTATCAAAGGTATTGGCGAGGCTTGTAAAGCCCTCGCTTTCCCGATTGTTTCCGGCAATGTCTCACTATATAATGAAACAAATGGTGTTGGTATATTACCAACCCCCACTATGGCAGGTGTTGGTCTTTTACCTGATATCGATAAAATGGCAACAATCGCCTTTAAAGATTCAGGCGAGGATATTATTTTAATTGGTAGCCATGGCACCCATATGGGCCAAACCCTTGCTTTTAACGCGCTTACAGGCGGCGATTATGGTCCACCACCACCGGTAGATTTGGCAGAAGAAAAGAAAAACGGGGATTTTGTACGCAGCCTAATTCGCAACGAAAGAGTAACTGCGTGCCATGATATTTCATCAGGCGGCCTTGGTGTTGCCGTTACTGAAATGGCACTTAAAGGTAAAATAGGCGCAACATTTTCTTTACCGAAAGATAAAGTAACAACCCTATTTTCTGAAGATCAAGCACGCTATATAGTAACTTGCAAACGATCTGACAGAGAGCTTATCCTTAAAAGTGCTGAAGAATCAGGGATAAATCTTGAAATAATAGGCAAGACAGGCGGCAATTTCATTGATTTTGGTGAAAAAATAGACCTAACAAGCTTAGAACAAGCCTATGAAGGCTGGTTCCCTTCCTATATGGCTTAAGAAAAATGGAGAAAATATCATGCCTATGAGTGCAGTAGAAATTGAAAGCATGATTAAGGAAGCCCTGCCCGATGCAGAGGTGACAATAGAAGATTTAGCAGGTGACGGCGACCATTATCGCGCCATCGTTGTTTCGGAAAATTTTCGCGGCAAAACCCGTGTACAGCAACATCAACTTGTCTATGATGCCTTAAAAGGAAATATGGGCGGCGTTTTACATGCTCTTGCATTGCAAACAAGCGCCCCCAAATAAAAGACATGATCTGCAAAAAGTAGGCTATAAGGAGATTTTTAATATGAGCGATATGAAAGACTTCATCGATAATGAAGTAAAAAATTCAGACATGGTGCTTTTCATGAAAGGCACACCAAACTTTCCGCAATGCGGCTTTTCTGGTCAGGTTATCCAGATTTTAGATTATCTGGGCACCGATTATAAGGGAATCAATGTGCTGGAAGTTGACGACCTGCGCCAGGGTATCAAAGACTATTCCAACTGGCCAACTGTACCGCAACTTTACATCAAGGGCGAATTTGTAGGCGGCTGCGACATTATCCGCGAAATGTTTCAGGCAGGTGAATTGCAAACCTATCTGGAAGAAAAAGGCATCGCCATGAATAAACAGGCGATGGCTTAAAACGACATCAGGCTGAGAATTATAGTTTTCAGCCTGATAAAATGTGACAAGAACACAGCCACTCGACAGCATTGCATTTCAATCATATCACAATGATTAAACTAGCAAAATACTTTAAAAATACTGCCGCCCCTTAATCATAAGCCTGTTATTATGAGAATAATACTCAAAAAATAATAGGAATGGTTGATTGCAACACAATAAATTAAAATGACTATAAAATATATGAAATCTCTGGGGATTGGCTCCGTTCTTGTTGCAACCACTCTTTGGGGAAGTACGGGTACACTTCAATCCTTATTGCCTGAAAGCCGTGAGCCATTGGCCGTTGGGGCGTTAAGATTATTATTTGGTGCCCTGTTTTTATTTCTCCTTGCAGTTCTAAACCAGCCATGCCGCCAAAACATACGAAAACTGCCTTGGTTTTTGATTATATTTGCCGGAATTTCAATAGGATTTTACAATCTGTTTTTCTTCTGGGCCGTAACAAAGGCTGGTGTCGGCGTTGGAACCGCTATCACCATCGGCTCCGCCCCTGTTTGGGTTACGGTCTATGAAATTTTGGTTACGAAACAATGGCCAAGACGCATGCGCGCCTTAGGGCAGTTTATTTCAATTGGTGGTGTTGGCCTTCTTGCGACAACAGGTGCTGGAGGGCGATGGAACCGTAAGTGGTATTCTCCTCTCACTGGCGGCAGGTGCCTGCTATGCAGCTTATTCTTTAGCAACCAGCAAAATGGGAGACCGCGCACCGTCAACCCTTATTGCCGCAAGCACCTTTTGCATAGCCGCACTAATTACCAGCCCTGTCTTTTTCTTTGTGCCAATAACATGGCTGTCCGGATCGTTTGATTGGAGCATCATCCTAATTTTAGGGTTGGTACTACTGGAATATCCTATTTTTTATATACATGGGGACTGAGACATATCGCAGCTTCTACCGCAGTTACCCTCGCATTGGTCGAACCTGTTACAGCATGGTTTCTTGCTATGATTGCTGTAGGGGAAGCAGCCACTCTTCACAATATTCTGGGCGTATCTTTTATTATAACCGGACTTACTTTCGTTACAATTTTTTCAAACAGAAAACCTTATAATACTTTGAGAGATTAGGCAGAAAATCTCAAACATTCATCTTTCATGAAGTTGCGCTGCAAAGAATATTCATGAAAGGAAATCTTTCTCTAAAACGATTTTTATTACCCATTATTTTGCTCTCTTTGGCCCAAGCCCAGCCCCGCAAAATCAAACAGCTTACGGTCCAGTAGGTGCGACGGGCGGGCATTTGTGAGCGCCCTTAACATGACATCTTTGCGACCTGGCATTTTCTTTTCAATGTCACTTAGCATCTGCTTCATAATATTGCGCTGAAGCCCGTCTTGAGAGCCACATAAATCACATGGGATGATGGGAAATTGCATGGCGGTGGAAAACTTTTCGATATCCTCTTCAGCACAATAAGATAAAGGGCGCATAACGAAAAGATCCCCCTCATCATTCACCAATTTTGGCGGCATGGAAGCCAAACGACCGCCATGAAAAAGATTGAGGAAGAAAGTTTCCAAAATATCATCCCGATGATGCCCCAAAATCACGGCAGCACACCCCTCTTCACGCGCGATACGATATAAATTACCACGGCGAAGGCGGGAACATAAGGCACAATAAGTTGCCCCTTCAGGCACTTTATCAGTCACGATGGAATAAGTATCTTCCCGCTCAATCCGGTAGGGTATCGCATGTCTTTCAAAAAAATCTGGTAAAATATGCGTTGGAAAACCAGGCTGTGCTTGATCCAGATTGCAAGCCAACAGCTCAACAGGAAGGTGACCGCGCCACTTAAGGTCTAAAAGCAACGATAAAAGCGTATAAGAGTCTTTTCCACCAGAAAGACACACCAGCCATTTATCGCCGGCACGAATCATTGAAAAATCACCCAGTGTCTCACGTGTTTGACGTATCAATCGTTTTCGCGTTTTCTTGAAAGAAACTGTTGAAGGCGCCTCTTTAAAAAGACTATGGCAACTGGTTTCAAGCCCATCTTCTGTCATCATACATAAATTACCCTATGGCATCTTGCCCTGCTTTTTGTCAGGCAAAGGGCATATCGTCAAGCTCACACAACACGCAATACTCAATATATCGTGATCGAATGTTAAAACTCTTGGTTGGTCTTTTTAAAAAGAAACCATAGATTAAAACCATCAAATCAATCATTAGAGGGTTTTCAATGTCCCAATTTCTTGAAAATAAATTATCACGCCGCCAATTTGCTGGTTTGGCCTTGTCTGCTTTTGCAGCCACAGCTATGAACATCACCCCGGCCCTTGCGACCAATTTTCGCAAAGGAACCTTTAAAGGCAAAAGTGGGCATGTCACCAAAGGCAGCGTTAAAGTGAAAGTTAAAGACGGAAAGGCATTTGTTCTTTTAGGCGATGACTTCTTCTTTGACGGAGGCCCAGACCCTAAATTGGCGTTTGGTAAAGATGGTAAACATGATGCAAGCACATATTTGCACAAAATCTTACCTAAAAAACAATGGAAAGGTGCTTCAAAACATAAAGTAGCTGCCAATATTGATGTAAGCAAATATAACGAAGTTTATGTTTGGTGCGAGAAATTCAACGTACCACTAGGTGTTGCAAAAATTAAGTAAACTTAATCTTATCTAAAAATAAAAAAGCTGCCCAAAGGACAGCTTTTAAAAAATGAATTGCCTAATTTTAGCGGGAGTAAAACTCGACTACTAGATTTGGTTCCATAATAACAGGATAAGGTACATCTGAAAGTGTCGGTACACGCACCAATGTTGCAGACATTTTGCCATGATCAGCTTCAACATAATCAGGAACTTCACGCTCTGTTAGGCCTGTTGCTTCAATCACGATAACCAACTGCTTGGAGCTTTCCTTAACTTCAATAACATCGCCTAATTTACAGCGATAAGAAGGCACATTAACTTTCTTGCCATTAACAGTAATATGCCCATGATTGATGAATTGACGTGCAGCAAA
Source organism: uncultured Alphaproteobacteria bacterium (assembly GCA_938034375.1). Lineage (GTDB taxonomy): Bacteria > Pseudomonadota > Alphaproteobacteria > Rhizobiales > JACESI01 > JACESI01. The sequence goes on from CALHLB010000081.1 coordinate 18,915, forward strand.
AACTGTTGGTACAAATTTCGCGCGATATATAATTGCATCCAAACGACGCTCCAAAAGGCCAATCAGATTTTCTGATGTATCACCTTTCATACGCACTGCTTCAGCATAAATACGGCGAAAATGCTTTTCTGAAATATTGCCGTAATATCCTTTTAATTTCTGCTTAGCGCGCAACTGAATACCAAAATCAGATAGTTTGCCTTTGCGGCGCTGACCATGCTGGCCTGGTCCATAATCGCGGCGGTTTACAGGGCTTTTTGGACGACCCCAAATATTTTCGCCCATACGGCGGTCAATTTTATATTTTGCTTGTTCACGCTTTGCCATCGTGGTTCCTTGATTTTATTAAACGAATAGAAACAACGCCCTCCTCTTTTCATAAAATGAAACGACAGAAGTTCAGCGCGCAACGCAGAAACTTCACGGGAGTTTATGTCAATTAAGACATTAGATGATTTTTAATAGAGCCTTTTTTCAAAGTCAAGCTGAAAGGACTCTGTAGGGAAAGTCCTTTCCCGATGTCATGATACCTGAAATTCTTCCATGCCTATGTTTTCTATCTGGCAAAAGAGAAAGGGCTCTTTGCGCGATGGCTGGCGCGGGGTCAAACCACTTAACCGGCCAAGGCGCAAGCTTTTCTAAAACAGGAAGCAAAAGCGGATAATGCGTGCAGGCAAGAGCAATAAAATCTGTTCTGGCTCCTTTATTGTCTTCAATAAAACAGGGCAATATTTCCTCAAACACAGCCGCTTCATCCAGTCTGTCCTCCAAAAGATATTTTTCAGCCATTCCAGCAAGGTGATTGCTTCCAACAAGAGCAACCTTACAATTATTGGCATAAGTGTTTATCAAAGCTTTGGTATAGTCCCGTTTAACGGTTCCAGCAGTTGCCAACACACTAACATAACCGCTTTTTGTTTGTTCTGCTGCCGGTTTTATGGCCGGTACAGTCCCAACAAACGGAAGGGCATGAACCTTTCTTAAAGCGGGTAAAATCAGCGTGGATTCCGTATTACAGGCTATAACCACCATTGAGGGCTTAAATTTTTCAATTAAACTGGAAAGTGTCTTCATACAATGAAGAAGGAGATCGTCATCCCGCCAGCCCCCAACGGGAAAACTTAAATCATCCGCTACATAAAGATGGTCATGATTAGGAAGTTCTTTTAAAAGGTGCCGAAAAACAGTCAACCCGCCAAAACCAGAATCAAAAGTTAGAATAGGTGCATGAAGCTCAACCATTCTTATGCCTCATCATTAGGACAGCTTTCAATCAATGCTTTTAGATCTGCTAATTTTCCGCGGGTCTTGCGGCGATCAAGGGCTGCAATAACGCCTCGAAAATTTCGAACTTCAGGTCCTGTGAAATTGGTTTTTGAAAGCGTTACCCTTAAATTTTGAATAAGATGCTCCCGTCTTTCTTCTGGGTAAAAATAATCCACCCGGTCAAGCGCTTCAACCATATGGTCAATCAAGCCCACAATCTCTTTGCGTGTTGCTTTTTTAAAGGCCGGCGCTTCAAAACCGACATCAGGCTCAATTCTATTAGCGCGCAAAGCACCCTGCATCCATTCATAAGACATAAGCAAGACGGCCTGAGCAATATTAAGGGAAGCAAATGCCGGATTAACAGGAAAAGTAACAATTTCATTAGCAAATCCTACTTCCCAATTTTTAAGCCCCCATCGTTCCCGACCAAAAAGAATACCTGTTTTTTCTCCTTTTGCATCTTTATCAACTAATATATTGGCAGCCTCTGTCGGCCCTTGAACAGGTTTATTCATCCCTCTCTCACGGGCCGTTGTTGCATAAACATACTGCAAGTCACCGATTGCTTCTTCCAATGTATCAAAAACCAGAACATGATCGATAACATGATGGGCGCCACTGGAAGCAGCACGTGCCGGTTGTGAAGGCCAGCCATCCCTAGGGTTAACCAGACGCATTTGCGACAGGCCAAAATTGGCCATAGCACGCGCCGCTGTTCCAATATTTTCCCCCAATTGCGGTTCTACAAGTATAATTACGGGACCACCCGTTATTAAATCGCGCTCTTTATCAGTGCCAGACATTATTAACTTTCTATGATTGACCCAAAATCAACTTTAAAACATCTTTATCAAATCAAAATTCATGAACCAAGCATATTTTAACTGTCCCAGCTCTTCCAGTCTTTAAAAGCCTTTGCTATAGACCGCAGTAACGTTCATAAACAATATGGATGTTACCAGTCAGAGAGGGAATTATGGATAAAATTAAAGTTGCTAATCCGGTTGTAGAACTTGACGGCGACGAGATGACTCGCATCATCTGGGCCTTTATTAAAGACAAGTTGATACATCCTTATCTTGATATTGATCTACATTACTATGATTTGGGTATTGAAGAACGCGACCATACAGACGACAAAATAACCGTTGATTCTGCTGAAGCTATCAAAAAATACGGGGTCGGCATCAAATGCGCCACAATCACCCCTGATGAAGCCCGTGTCGAAGAATTCAACTTGAAAGCCATGTGGCGCTCACCCAATGGAACAATCCGCAATATTCTGGGCGGTGTCATTTTCCGTGAGCCTATTATTTGCAGAAATGTCCCTCGCCTCGTTCCCGGCTGGACACAGCCAATAATTGTGGGCCGCCACGCCTTTGGTGATCAATATCGCGCCACCGATTTCAGATTCCCTGGAAAAGGCAAGCTTACCATGAAATTTGTTGGCGATGATGGCCAGGAAATTGAACATGAAATCTATGACGCACCCGCTGCTGGCGTTGCTATGGGCATGTATAATCAAGATGAATCAATTCGTGATTTTGCACGCGCCTCTATGAATTACGGTCTGCAACGCAAAGTGCCGGTTTATTTATCTACCAAAAACACAATCCTAAAAGTCTACGATGGTCGCTTTAAAGATATTTTTGAAGAGATTTATGAAGCAGAATTCAAACAACAATTTGAAGAGGCAAAAATCTGGTACGAACACCGTTTGATCGATGATATGGTAGCTTCAGCCTTGAAATGGTCTGGCGGTTATGTCTGGGCCTGCAAAAACTATGATGGCGATGTTCAATCAGATACCGTCGCCCAAGGCTTTGGTTCTCTCGGCCTTATGACATCTGTCTTAATGACACCAGACGGTAAAACCGTTGAATCAGAAGCCGCACACGGCACCGTAACACGCCACTATCGCCAGCACCAAAAAGGCGAAGAGACATCAACAAACTCAATCGCCTCAATTTTTGCCTGGACAAGAGGACTTGCCCATCGTGCAAAACTAGATGAAAATTCTAAACTGATTGAATTTGCAAAAACACTGGAAAAAGTTTGTGTGAATACCGTAGAAACAGGCTATATGACAAAGGATCTAGCACTCCTTATCGGGCCTGATCAACCGTGGCTTTCAACAATCGGCTTCCTGGATAAGGTAGATGAAAACCTCCAAAAAGCCATTGGAAAACAATAATACTGCTTTTAGGGGGTGCCAAATATGACACCCCCTCATAAGAAACCTACTTAAGAATACTGGTAATTTCAATTATAGCGCAAGCCTTTTAAAGTGATTATCATTTTAAAAGAAAGCTTAGGCTTAAACAAAGAGATTTAACCAAGATTTATTATCAATTTATGTAAGCTTGGCTATATCAATATTCAATCAAAATAACTTATTCAGCATTTAATAATGAAGCCCCATGGGGATTATCAATAACCAGTTTCCAGCTACCATCTGCTTGCTTACGCAAAACTGAAACACTTAAACCGGACTGGCTAATAACCTGACCATCAGGGCTTACGCCTTTCATTGACCATGGCGCGATATGCACCGCTAAATCACCATTTACGATGACATCATGGCCTGCATATTCAAAAACCGGTTTAATTGCAGACATAGCGTTAAACATTTCTCTAATCTGTTCTTGATCTGAAACCGTACTTTTCGGTTCAAAAGCAATGCTGGCTTTTTCTTCATAAGAAGACATGACAGCATCAATATTGCCGGCTTCAAAGGCCTGAGTCATATTTTTAACTGTATTTAAAACGTTATTTTCTACTTCTGTCATGGTATCTCCTGATTGTGCAACAGTAGTGGTTAAAAAAAGGGCAAGCGAAATTGCCCATGGTAAAACACGGCTCATAAAAATCTCCATTTTGTCGTGCGGTTAAAACTCTCTAAACTTGTTGTTCCACAAGCCTTAAAATATTTTTGGCAAAATCTTTTTGAGGCACTAAAGGTCCTGTTGCTTGTTGAAGTTTTGCGGCAACTAACGCTTTATTCGTATTTGTAGCTAACTCTTTTACAGCCTTAAAATTTGGAGCCTCCAAAAGATCACCAGACGGCTGGGAGCCAATGCGCCCTAATTCAACAGCGATGGGTAAACGTTTTTTACAATGACACGCAGCGTTTTCATTTGCCAATCCACAAGCATTTTTTGCAAAATTTGTCACATCTTGCCGCGCCCGCGATAAGCGTTTTCGAAAATTAGCTGGCTCAATTTGCAATATATCGGCCGATAAACGATGCTCAAACTCCAAAATTTCACCTAAAATATAACAGGCCCTATGATTAGGATCCAGACATAAAAGCATCGCCATTGTGCAAGTAACACGAAGCTCATTAAGCATAATATGATCATCGGGCGCGGCATTCGTATCATCTGCAAGGCCTGCTATCAAATCATCGCCAAAATCCGAGAAGGTAATATTACGTTCACGCTCCAACATCTTTCGTGCTGTTAAAAGGTAATTGAAGGCAACCTTATAAGCCCAAGTATCAAACTTGCTCTCACCACGAAAAGTAGCAAGTTTTGTAATGATAAGAATGAGGATTTCCTGCGTAGCATCCGTAGCCGATTCTGGGTCAACAACCATGCGTCGCGCAAGTGGATAAAGCTTATTCTGACAATGACGAACGAGTTCTTCCAGTGCAGGCGCATCGCCAGTATTAGCTTTTAAAACAATATCTTCAATTTCAGCTGTCATCATAAAAACGCCTTTTTATTGCCGCATATTAAGTTAGACGACAGTAACAAGCGATGTGTGACAAATTATAGTGTAATAATCTATTTTTTTCAAAAAAAATATTTTCATTGTAAAACAAATACTTGAAGAAAAAGAAACACAAAAAGATTCAAAAAGAAAATAAACAACTTGAAGGACTTAACAAAAAGAAACATTCATCTATAAAGATGATTCAAGTTCTTGCCTTATCACCTTGATAGCCTCATCAACTTTATCGCCATCAGGCCCTCCTGCTTGTGCCATATCAGGGCGCCCACCACCACCCTTTCCACCTATTGCTTTTGATCCAATTCTAACAAGATCAACAGCATTAAAACGGTTCGTTAAATCATTGGTAACACCAACAACAATAGCAGCTTTGTTATCAGCACTGATTCCGATAAAAACAACAACCCCAGAACCAAGATTTTTTTTCGCTTCATCAACAATGCCTTTCAACTCTTTTGAAGCAATGCCGGTAACCACACGCGGTAAATAAGAAACATCATTCACTTTTTCAGGTTCGTCCTTTGAGTGTTCATCACCCGAAAGCGCTAGTTTTTTCCTTAAATCTGAAAGTTCTTTCTCAAGATTCCTGCGCTCATCAAAAAGATTTGAAACACGTTCAGCAACTTCATTTTTAGTTACCTTTAAAAGAGAAGCAATTTTATGTAATTGCTTATCGTAATTGTCAAAGGTTTCAAGTGCAGCTTTTCCTGTTATCGCCTCAACACGGCGGACACCAGAAGCAGAGGCTGTTTCTTGCGTTAATTTCACAAGCCCAATATCACCTGTTCTTTGAACGTGGGTTCCTCCACAAAGCTCTAATGAATAAGTCTTGCCGGCCTTATTACCATGGCGCGCTTGCCCCATGGAAACAACACGCACTTCATCACCATATTTTTCACCAAAAAGCGCCATAGCCCCTGCTTTAATAGCGTCATCAACGGCCATGATGCGGGTTAAAACCTCATCATTTTGCTGAATAATTTCATTAGCCATTGTTTCCACATTTAGAAGTTCCAGCTCACTTAATGGCTTAGGGTGAGAAAAATCAAACCGCAAACGTTCATCAGATACCAAAGACCCTTTTTGAGCAACATGGTCTCCTAAAACTTCTCTCAACGCTTCGTGAATTAAATGTGTCGCAGAATGATTGGAGCGTATAGCATCACGCCGTTCCTTATTAATCCGCATTTCAACAGCATCATGTATTTTCAAACAGCCCTTGCTCATTTCACCATAATGCACAAAAAGCCCATCCGCTTTTTTCTTTGTATCTGTAACGGTGAAAAGCGCATCATCTCCTAAACGAATGGTACCCTGATCCCCGACTTGCCCACCAGATTCACCGTAAAAAGGTGTCTGGTTACAAATAAGGGCAGCCTTATCCCCCGTTGAAAGAGCTTCAACCTCTTCCCCATATTTCACAAGCGCAACAATTACCGCTTCAGCTTCTTCCATCTTGTAACCAAGAAATTCTGTTGCTCCGCAATTTTCGCGTAAAGTTAGCCAGATTTTTTCAGCACCCTGATCGCCAGATCCAGCCCATGAAGCGCGCGCTTCATCTTTTTGCTGTTGCATCGCAACCTTAAAATCATCGACAGCAACATCGATCTCACGCACACGCAATGCATCCTGCGTCAAATCTAACGGAAATCCATATGTATCATAAAGTTTAAAAGCTGTTTTACCATCAAGCACATCACCTGCAGCAAGATTTTTTGTTGCTTCATCAAGAATAATTAAACCGCGAGAAAGTGTTTTTCTAAAACGTTCTTCTTCAAGTTTCAAAGTCTCTGTAATAAGTGCTTCACCACGCAGTAATTCAGGATAAGCTTGTCCCATTTCTGAAATTAAAGTTGGCACCAGTTTCCAGATAAGCGGTTCTTTCGCGCCAAGAAGATGGGCATGACGCATAGCGCGGCGCATTATGCGGCGTAAAACATAACCACGCCCCTCATTTGAAGGAAGAACACCATCTGCAATCAAAAAACTTGTCGCCCGCAAGTGATCTGCAATAACCCGGTGACTAGCCCTGTTTACCCCTCCTGCTTTAACACCCGTTTCATCAACAGAAGCCGCGATGAGAGAGCGAAAAAGATCAATATCGTAATTATCATGCTTACCTTGTAAAAGGGCCGCAATACGTTCCAGCCCCATACCAGTATCAATGGAAGGTTTTGGCAGATTAATACGTTCTTTCGCATTCACCTGCTCATATTGCATAAAGACAAGATTCCATATTTCTATAAATCTATCGCCATCTTCCTGTGCACTGCCTGGGGGACCACCCCAAATATGATCACCATGGTCATAAAAAATCTCAGAACATGGCCCGCAAGGTCCAGTATCACCCATAGACCAAAAATTATCAGAAGTCGCAATTCGGATAATTTTTTCATCTGGAAGGCCTGCAATTTTTTTCCATAAATTAAAGGCTTCATCATCTTCATGATAAACGGTAACAAGAAGACGATCTTTGTTAATTTCGAAGTCACGTGTAATCAACTGCCATGCATGTTCAATGGCTTGCTCCTTGAAGTAATCTCCAAAGGAAAAATTACCCAGCATTTCAAAAAATGTATGGTGGCGAGCCGTATAACCAACATTATCAAGATCATTATGCTTACCACCAGCACGTACACATTTTTGCGATGTTGCAGCACGTGGATAAGGGGGGGTCTCAAGGCCGGTAAAATAGTTTTTGAAAGGCACCATACCAGCGTTTGTGAACATTAACGTTGGATCATTTTGGGGTACCAATGGTCCAGAAGAGACAATTTCATGCCCCCCCTCTTTAAAGTAAGACAGAAATGATTTTCTTATATCGTTGACACTTGTCATTCTGGTTGCACCCGTTATGCCTTTTTCAAATCTGGGAAACTTCTCAAAACATTTAAAGCCGCACCAGCTCAATTCATTCTTCTTAAGCAGACTAAAAATTCTTGTCCAGCACTAAGTGTTTCTTAAGGGGAACACAAAAAAGAATATTAAATGAGTGCATTTCAAAAACCTGAAAAGGCCTTATGCCTCCTCACCGTCTTGATCGTCTTCGCTCTTGCCACCTTCTTCAAGAAATTTTTCAGCAATAAGGCCGGCATTCTGCCTTATGGACGTTTCAATCTCATCTGCGACCTCTGGGTGATCGGCAAGAAACTGCTTGGAGTTTTCACGCCCCTGCCCCAACCTTTGACTATCATAGGAAAACCATGCGCCTGATTTTTCAACAATTCCAGCCTTCACGCCAAGATCAAGAAGTTCTCCCGTTTTAGAAACGCCCTTGCCATACATGATATCAAACTCAACCTGTTTAAAAGGAGGAGCAACCTTGTTTTTAACAACCTTGACACGGGTTTGATTACCGGTCACCTCATCGCGCTCCTTGATTGCACCAATACGGCGAATATCAAGACGAACGGAAGCATAAAACTTCAACGCATTACCGCCGGTCGTTGTTTCGGGCGAACCAAACATCACACCAATTTTCATACGAATTTGGTTAATAAAGATCACCATAGTCCGGGAACGCGAAATAGAGGCCGTCAATTTCCTTAAAGCCTGGCTCATCAAACGTGCTTGCATACCAGGCAGGCTATCCCCCATTTCACCTTCAATTTCAGCACGAGGCGTTAAGGCTGCAACGGAATCAACCACCAAAACATCAACCGCACCCGAACGAACAAGCGTATCTGTAATTTCCAGTGCCTGCTCGCCTGTATCTGGCTGGGAAATAAGTAATTCATCCAGATCGACACCAAGTTTACGTGCATAAACGGGATCAAGCGCGTGTTCTGCATCAACAAAAGCACAAATACCGCCGGTCTTTTGCGCCTCAGCAACTGTATGGAGGGCCAAAGTTGTTTTACCAGAGGATTCTGGACCATAAATTTCGATAATCCGTCCCCGTGGCAAGCCGCCAACACCTAGCGCAATATCAAGCCCTAACGAGCCTGTCGACACAGTCTCAATATCAAGCTCGGTGCCGGCTTTGCCCAATTTCATAATTGAGCCTTTGCCAAAAGCACGCTCAATCTGACTTAAAGCCGCATCCAGCGCCTTTGTTTTATCCATGCTGCTTCCTTCAACCAAACGCAAACCACTTTGAGCCAAAATACTGCCCTTTCCCATTCTTGCAAGCGATACGAGGGTAATTTTTTACCTTTACCCATCTATTAATTTTGTACTCTTTTTGTTCTATTATTGCAAGTCTTTTTTAAAAGTTTGTTTTTGTTATTTTATTTGACAAATGTTCTGATTTTGTATCTGATAAGATCTGATAGAGTAGAACGATAAACCATGTCATTACCTTTTGATAAAACAATCATTTTTACAGATCTTGATGGCACATTATTAGATCATTACAATTATTCATTTAAGCCCGCCCAATCAGCTTTGAATTTTTTGAAAAAGAATAATGTACCTGTCATATTTACAAGCAGCAAAACACGCCCTGAAGTTGTAAGCCTACAAATTGAAGCAGGCATTAAATACCCATACTGCACTGAAAATGGCGGGGCGCTTATTCTACCAGCCGGTACTTTTGATAAAGAGGAAAAAATCATTCATTTAGGTGCTTCCTACCATGAAATTCGCTCTTTTTTATCAACCATGCAGCTCAAAGGCTTCAAGTTTGAAGGTTTTGGTGACATGATCATAAAAAAAATCAGCCAGATAACTGGGCTTGATGAAATTTCAGCAAAAAAAGCAGCCCAACGAAATGCAAGCGAACCTCTTTTATGGCTAGGAGATGAAGAGCAAAAACGGCACTTTATAAAACTCGCTGAAAACCATGGATTACAGGCTATGCAGGGCGGGCGTTTTTTAAGTGTTGGCGGGCAGACAGACAAAGGAAAGGCCGCCTTAAAGTTGATTGAATTATATCAACAAAATGGCTTTGACATTCAAAATATCGTTGCCTTGGGAGATAGTGAAAATGATAAAGCTTTATTGTCCATCGCAACACATCCCATATGGATTAAAAAAAGTGGACCAACACCCCAAACTCCCTTTTTAAATAAAGCACGTTGCACCATCAGTTATGGGCCACAAGGGTGGGCCGAGAGTATTTTTCAAATTTTTTTATGACTCTCATTTGTTTTTAAATATTGCATTGCAAAAAATATATTACAAAGCCTTTCGCTTTTTCACCAGACTCGTTACCTTGCGCTAAATAGACTTCAGGCAGGACGATTTCAATGGCAGACTTTTATCAAAATGGCGTTGTTACAACACTTCACAATATTACACGACGTTCAGCCGATGAATTGGATTACGAACTCAATTCCTTTGCCCGTTTTCGCCGGTTAGGCCTTGTTTTACCCTCCCTTTATTCTGAACTACAAGGGGACGCTCTTGAGAAAATAATACAAGAATTACAACCTGTTAATTATTTAAACCGCATCATCATAGGTCTTGATCGAGCCAATGAAGACCAATACAATCATGCAAAAGAATATTTTGGCCGCCTACCACAAGAACATCATATTTTATGGAATGATGGCCCGCGCCTTACTGAAATTCATGGAATGCTTGCAAATGAAGGCCTCGCCCCAACAGAACCAGGCAAAGGGCGCAATGTCTGGTATTGTTTTGGTTATGTTTTAGCAAGAGGCGACCTTGACGGCGTTGCTCTTCATGATTGTGATATTGTAACCTATAAGCGTGAACTTTTGTCACGCCTGATTTACCCAATAGCCCACCCCCAATTCAATTATGCTTTTGCAAAAGGTTTTTATGCCCGCGCCGGCAGCGACAATAATATGAATGGCCGCGCTGCAAGGCTTTTTGTCACCCCTCTAATCCGCGCCCTAAAGCGTGTTTGCGGCCAGTCTGATTACCTTGATTATCTTGATACATTTCGCTATCCCTTATGTGGTGAAATGGCTCTTAGAACCGGCACACTGGCCGATATGCGAATTCCTTCAGATTGGGGACTTGAGATTGGCATTTTATCTGAAATGAACCGCAACTATTCCACAAATCGTATCTGCCAGGTTGATATTGCTGATATTTACGACCATAAGCACCAAAAACTTTCAGCAAATGACCAAACAACGGGTCTTTCCCGCATGACACTGGATATTGCTCTTGCCCTATTTAGGAAGCTAGCAACGCAAGGTGTTATTTTTAGTCCTGAAAGCTTTAGAAGTGTCAAGGCAACCTATCTTAGAATAGCACTCGACCTTATTGAGACCTATGCCAATGATGCTCGTATGAACGGCCTTGCCATTGATCGCCATAAGGAGGAGCGGGCTGTTGAAGTTTTTGCTGAAAATATTCTTGATGCTGGCGTCCGCTTTCTCGATGCCCCCAAAGAAGCAGCCTATATTCCAAGCTGGCGCCGTGTTGTTTCTGCCATTCCTGATATTTTTGAAAAGCTGGTAGCAGCCGTTGAAGCAGACAACAAAAGTCCCTAATGTCATGGCACTAGCTCATCACAATTAGCTTATCCAGCACTCTGGCGTCTTGTAATTTGGCTCAATTATGTCATCTAGATAAATAATATCAACCACCTTAAGCCTCAGGGAAGATAATGGAAAACCTTAATCAAAGTGATTGCCTGGAACAGATTGAGGAAGCGCTTGAAACGATACCTTCAAAAAAGAAAAAATTCTCTCATTATCAAAAAACAGCCAAAGGGGAAGACCGCGCCTTTGTCGACCTTGAAAAACTTGAGACGTTCTGGATTAATACTGGCACACTTTGCAATATTGCCTGCGTTAATTGTTATATTGAATCATCGCCCAAAAATGGCCGACTTGTTTACATAACCCATGATGAAGTTAAAACTTATCTGGATGAAATTGAAACAGAAAAACTCGGCACTCGTGAAATTGGTTTAACGGGCGGCGAGCCTTTTATGAACCGTGATATTCTTCTAATTATTGAAGAATGCCTCAGCCGTGGCTTTGAATTAATCGTACTCACCAATGCCATGCGCCCCATGATGCGCTTTCAAGAAAAACTTCTTGAGATAAAAAATCGGTTAGGCGAAAAATTAACCATGCGCGTTTCCGTTGATCACTATGACCCAAAAATGCATGAAGAAGAGCGCGGCCCCAAAAGCTGGGATCCTATGCTTGAAGGGCTTAAATGGCTTTCAGACAATGATTTTACCATCGATATAGCCGGACGCACAAGATGGGGGGAAGATGAAGCTGTTTTACGCCAGGGTTTTGAGGCTTTATTTAACAAACACGCCATAAAAATTGATGCCCATAGCGCAAAACAACTTGTTCTCTTCCCTGAAATGGAAGAAAATCAGAATGTACCAGAAATTACGACAGCCTGTTGGGATATTTTAAATGTAAGCCCCAGTACCATGATGTGCGCCAATTCACGAATGGTGGTTAAACGCAAAGGTGCAGAAAAACCAGCCGTCATTGCCTGTACACTTCTACCTTATGAAAAAGAGTTTGAATTTGAAAGCACTCTAAAAGACAGCAGCAAACGCACTTATTTAAACCATTCTTATTGTTCAAAGTTCTGTGTTCTGGGTGGTGGTGCCTGTAGTATTAAAGAATAGAATCCAATCATTACACATAATTGTCAAAGACAGTGTGAAACATGAATATTGCAACAATTTTGGAAATTGAACACCTACAGGACTATAAGTTGCATGCAGCACGTTACAACGGTAGTGAGCAGCCACTAGATGTATTTGTAAAAGATCGCAAAGAATGGGATAACTGGAATAGCTGGCAAGGCACAAAAAACGAGTTTAACCGCAATTATGTGGTTTCATTTATCAAATTTTATCCAGAGCAGGAAACATGGCTTTTCGGAGGTATTTATAAAATTTTGGGAAGGAGACCAGAAAAAAATACACACAGCTATAACATTGAATTAACTGATAAGGGCAAAGACCTTATTGGTCGGTTGAAAATTACAGCAAAACTTTCTCGTGGCAGAGCCTTCAATTTAGAAACCGTATATAATCGCTTATCAGTCTGCGAAATTTTGCGTGAATCCTATAGCGGTGAGTTTTTTTGTGGTTACGAAAATATCAGCCAAGATTTCTTCATGCTTGAAGTTATTTTCAAAAACGAGAGAACAAATTGGAAAAGCGCATTGGAAAACATCAAAGGCGTATATGTAATTACCGATAAGAAAACGGGTAAAAAATATATTGGCTCTGCTTATGGTGATACAGGGATCTGGTCACGCTGGGCTAGTTATATGAAAACAGGACATGGATGGAAATAAAGAACTTACCGGATTAATCAAAGGTATGGGCATCGATTATGCAAGGAAGAATTTTCGCCTTACGTTAATTGAATGCTGGCCGTTTAAAACCGATGATCGCATGATTATTGCAAGAGAAAGTTTCTGGAAAGAAGCCTTACTAACCAGAGGTGCATACGGTTATAATTGCAATTAAGAAAGACAGGCCACGACAAACTTATCATGGCATTGCACTTTTAAAAAATTGAGAAGCAGCTTAATCATTATCCAGCACTTCTTTCACCTTGGTTGCAAGTTGCTTGAGGGAAAATGGTTTGGCTAGAAATTCAAACTTCTGACCTTCCACAAGGTGCTTTTCAAAAGCATCCTCTGCATAGCCTGAGACAAAAATTATTTTCAGTTCAGGACGCACCTTTCGCAATTCACCCAAAAGGGTTGGCCCGTCCATTTCTGGCATAACAACATCTGAAACCACAAGATCAATCTCGCCGCCAACTTCTTCCATAACCTCCAAAGCATGGGCACCACTTGAAGCTTCATGCACCGTATGACCGCGTGCTTGAAGGGCGCGGGCAGAAAATGCCCTTACAGCTTCTTCATCTTCCACCAGAAGAATATTCGCAGAACCGGAAAGATCACGCGGCTTCTCAATGGGTTGGTTCGTTTGCTCTTCTTCTGATTCAACAATCTCATGGCGGGGTAGAAAAATATGAAAGACAGTCCCCTCACCAACACGGCTAACAGGATAGATATAACCATCGCTCTGCTTGATGATACCATAAACTGTCGCAAGGCCAAGGCCTGTACCCTCACCAACGCCCTTGGTAGAGAAGAAGGGCTCAAAAATTTTAGCCATGACTTCCGGCGTCATGCCCGTTCCCGTATCAGCAACTTTAATAAGCACATAATCCGCTGGAACCAACTCTTCCATAACACTATTGTCACAAGCATCTTTCGTGATATTTTCAGTGCTAATAGTTAAATCGCCACCTTGTTTCATAGCGTCACGCGCATTAACAGAAAGATTGATAATAACTTGCTCAAGCTGGTTTAAATCAGCCTTAACCGGCCATAAATCACGACCATGTGTCACGTGAAGACGAACATTTTCACCCAATAGGCGTTCCAACAAGATGGAAAGATCTTCCACAATATCCCGAAGATCAATCACTTTAGGTCGCAATGTCTGGCGCCTTGAAAAGGCAAGCAGCTGGCGCACAAGTCCTGCAGCTCTGTTGGCGTTATTCTTAATATTCATAATATCTTGAAAGGATGGATCAGCAGGACCATGATTTTGAAGCAATAAATCAGAAAAGCCGATAATCGCCGTCAACATATTATTGAAATCATGGGCAATACCACCGGCAAGTTGGCCGATTGCCTGCATTTTCTGGCCTTGAGCAAATTGCTGTTCCAAAGCACGCTGTCGGGTAATATCAATAGCATAAATAATAACCCCTTCATCTAAAGAAGCATCAACACGGCCTATAACCGAGCTGATAAATAACCTGGCACTACTCTCATCTTCTCCCTTAAGGGCCACATCAACGGGGTCAATTTCTCCTTGTCCCTCTTGTGCAGCTTTAATCGCATCCCCTAATTTTTCCCTTTCATTTTCAGAGACAAGGTCAACCAAAGCCTGTTTACCAGATTCACATTTTCCTGTTTTGAAAAGACTTAAAAAAGAGGCATTAGCGCGAACCATCAGACCCTTGGAATCAAGAGAAGTTATCGCCACTGGTGCTGAATTAAAGAACCTTGAAAATTGAGCTGCTCCTTCAAGGTTCTCTTCTTCAGCATCACCGCTTTCTAAGCGATTAATAACGATTGTACGCGTTGCGCCTGGCGCACCATCTTTCTTGAAAGGTGTTAAATGCAATAAACGAACAGGAAGACTTTGGCCGTTTCGTTTTACAAAATCCAGATCAATAATTTCAGTGCGTGTCTCGCCTGACTTAGCAGGAACAGTGTTTAATAAAGCCGCACCATCGCCGCGAATAATATCATGAACATGAACTCTACCAACTTCAAATTCTGTTAAATCATAGCCAAGCCAATAGGCAAGGGTAGCATTGATATAGACAATTTTGCCATCAGGTTCTGATGAGAAAAAGCCCGCAGGAGCATGATCAAGATAATTGATAACATTTTGCAATTCCTGAAAGGCAAATTCTTGGTTTTCGCGATCTTTCGTAATATCACGCACACGCCAAAGGTTAAGTTTTTTGCCATCATCTATGTTGGCATTAAACAACACAGGACGAACAGAAAGTTGATACCAGCTTGCATCGCGCGCATCTTTCAAATCAGTTACTGAGGAAGCCAAAGGCCTTTCAAGGCGAACTTCCTCACTCCCAAAGCGCCCTTCATTGACAGCAAGAGAAAGTCTGAAAACTGTTTCAGAAACATTCTCTTCCATAGCAAATGCCCGTTCAATAGAAGGGACGTCCATATGATATTCGGTGCCAGTCAAATCGCGATATTCTTTATCGGCATATAATATCTGCCCATCACTTCCTGTAACAAGATGCGCATCTTCAAGTGCTTCCAAAAAAGCATAAGGGGAGCTTTCAGTTTTTCCCACCCCGCCAATTTTAATAAGGCCAATTGTGGAAGCAAAAACAGTAAAAATTCCAATAACTGCAAAAATACCAAGAAGAAAAAGAACAATCGCCCCCATTGATTCTTCAAAAAAGAACAGAAATATCCCAATAAGAGCCGCAATCAAAAAGCCGATAAGGGCAAGAAATAAAACGCCAGAACGTTTTTTGTTTTCTATTTTTTCATCAATAATCATAATGGTAAAATCGCTTATTCTCCATTATCGGGCAAAAGCACCCAATTCCTGTTTCTGGCGTATAAAGACTGTTTATTCCCATCTTGTTAAAATCGTGATTTGAAGAAAAAGCACGAAAAAAGCATTATAAAAGGGAATCGCCTTCAACGATTCATACCTTAGCGACAATCAAGCTATAAGCAACAAAAAGCCGTGTCTGCTTGATAAGCAACACGGCTTTTTAAACGAAATTATTGCAATTTTATTGAGTTAAAACAGGTGTTCCAATTTCCTGCTGAACTATGGCTTTAAAGACGGCGGTTAACTCTCCAACAGATGATGCCGTTAGAAAATGCGGTACTTCACCTGGACTGTCTAAAGAGGAGCAATCTCTTAAAACAAGATTAGCCGCTGTTTCAGGATTACCGACTTCAATTTGTGGACCCAGCGCGACTGTATAGACCTCAACATTGCGGTTTGCCTCTTTCGCAAGATCGCAGAAGTTTCTTGCACTTTTAAAAGCAACATTTCTAGCCGCCCGGCTACCTGGATTACGGATCCCCGGCTTATTATCAAATAGATGGGTATTAAATTCGCCATCCGTCATGACAATAAGCACTTTACGAACATTTTCTTCATTATATGAGGCTGGTTTTGAAGCCTTGGGCCAGAATGATTGCCAATTTTCAGAAAGTAAATTAAGCCCCCAATTAATGCCATTGTGACCCGCTGTATAACCTGAAGGTTTCATAGATTTTATATCAAAAATCAAATCAGCCCTGTTATTTGTTAAAGGGCGAATGGCAACATCGGGGCAAATGGGCAATCTCTTAAAGCGGCTTACACTACGTAGCAATTTATCAGTCTCATAAAAACTTGCCCTTTGCTGTTTAAACTTACGGTATGTATCAACATTTTGAGAAGGCGCCCTATCGCCAAAACTGTTTGCACCTTCCCTCTCGCTAACACATTGATGGGCAAGATTATCAAAAACCCTCTGCTTTTGATCTTCATTCAAAGTCGCATTTAGACGGCGCGCCCGCTGTAAAAAACGCTGTGTTGGATTATTAACATTTCCCAAAACACTATCACTGAAAATATTCACAGAATCCAGATAATAGCTCCCCAAATTAACGGATGTTGCATAAGGAACTAATCCAACACGAACAAGATCATCATTTTGCCCATCCAGCGGCAATACAATGTCTATGGTTTCTAGCATGGCACTTTTAAGCGCATTAATGCGTTCATTATTCTTTCTGCCATTAGGATTATTAATTTGACGCGCCATTGAACCTGTATTGTCCAGAACGAAGACAAGTTCCGTTTTTTGCTCTAATCCATTGCCAAAATCAGCACTGGAAACAAGGTTGCGATTGATTGTGTTAAGCCCAAAAATGCTACTAAAATAAGTTGGAACCTTAAGATTGGCTGTAGCCGTTATCTCGTTCGTACCAGGCTTTTGCTGAATATTCAAACTGCCTGTAACGGCATTAAAATCAATGACAGATGTCTCCTGCAAATTCAGTACAAATGCCTGTTCAGCCTTTTTTCTGGCTGAGCGCTCCAGTGTTCCTCCCTGATCCAGGTCAATAGCAGCAGCAAGACTGGCACTGTCCAAAGAAGCCTCCACAATTCTGCTGATGGTTATATAATTGGTATAGTCAACAGCAAAACCAGAGATAAAAATAAATATAGGCAAAGTAATCGCAATAATGATTGCGAAAACACCCCTCACATCACGCTTAAAACAGTCCACTTTACTCTTAAGAAATTCTCGCATCTTATCTCTCATTCATAAAAATGATAATTGATGCGTTAATATAATATAAATAATCATTAAAAAAATAATTTTAACAATTAACCATAAACAAACAAGATTAACAAATATAAGTCATTAAAAAACAAAATCAAAATAGAACAAACAATATTTAATTTAATAAAAATTTAAATTTAAAAATTAACGAAATATATTAACCTATTCACTATTTTTTACTTCGCCACGCCTTCCTCGAATTCAATTTCATGACATAGCTGATAACATCTGCGACAGCCTTATAATGTTCAGATGGCACTTCCTCATCAATTTCAACCGTAGCATAAAGCGCGCGGGCAAGAGGTGGATTTGCAACCAAAGGAATATCATGCTCCTGCGCCAGCTCCCGAATTCTAAAGGCAACATCATCCACCCCTTTTGCAAGAACAAGCGGTGCATTCATGCCCTGCTCATATTTTAACGCAACAGAATAGTGCGTGGGGTTTGTAACAATAACATCAGCTTGGGGGACAGCCGCCATCATGCGTTTTCTGGCTCTCTCCTGTCTGATCTGGCGAATGCGACCTTTAATCTGCGGATCCCCTTCCTGGGCCTTGAACTCGTCTTTCACCTCTTTCAGGGTCATTTTCTGTTTTTGCATCCAGCGCCATTTTTCGTAGGAATAATCAACAATGGCAATGACAGTAAAAAGAATAAATGTTGCTCCCAAAAGCTTTAAAGTTAGCTCTTGCATAATAGGCATGAGCTGCGCCAGGTCTGTGCGGACCAGAAGATCAAAACGGTCTCTCTCCGGCCAAATCACTACAACTAGGATGATGCTCACGAGCGTAATTTTAACAACACCTTTGCCAAAATTCAAAAGGCTCTGCGTTGAAAAAAGACGGCCAAAGCCAGCGATAGGCGATATTTTGGACAATTTGGGTGTAAGAGGTTCTGTTGAAAAAACCGGAGCATGTTGAATAATATTTCCAAGAAGACCCGCCGCAGCCAAAATAAGAAGCGGTATCATAAGAGGCATTAGCAGCGTTTTACCAACAAGCGCCCATAATTTTCGTAAGCCACCATTATCAACCGGAATACTATCAGAATGCTCCACAAGGCCAGAAAGTTCATGCATCAAGGATGACGCCATGCTAGATCCAAAACCAGCAATGACAATAAGAGAAGCCGCCATAATAAACCAGGTATTTACCTCTTGGCTTTTGGCAACATCACCTTTTTCTTGTGCGTCTCGTAATCGTTTGTCGGTTGGGTCTTCGGTTTTTTCACCGCCATCTTCTGCTTCTTCTGCCATACTCTCCCCCTACTTTACCAAAAAAACAGAGAGACCCTGCTGCACATGTTCAATATACCAGAACATCATCGTACCAATTAAGGCAAAAAGCGCAAAAAAGCCGATCATAATATTGGCCGGCAATAAAACCAGTAAAACTTGAAATTGCGGCATAAGGCGCGATAAAATACCAACACCCACATTAAACACAAAGCCAATAACAATAAATGGCGCTGAAAGCTGCACGCCAATTAAAAAAGAACGAGCAAATAGCATAACACCCGCTTCAACAACGTCCCCCACAGGCATTAATTCACCCGGTTTAAAAAGTTGATAGCTATCATGCATTGCAGCAATAATGATGTGGTGAACATCCATTGCAAAAATTAAAGTTAAACTCAAAGTAGAAAGAAAACTGGCAATCAACGTACCTTGAACAGCCGTAGATAAATCTGTGTTTTGCGCTGATGACAAACTGGTTTGAAAAGCGATAGAAGCGCCTGCTGTCTGCAAAGCAGCTGTTAACATGCTGCCCGTCATACCAATAAATAATCCCACAATCATTTCTGATATAAGCAGGAAAACAAGGGCAAAAAGCCCTGTTGGCAAAGCTGGCAATACCTCTTCAACAACAGGCACCAGCACAATTGTGATAAGAAGTGCGGTTGAAAGTCTGATGCGCTGCGGAATACTTTGAGCACCAATTGCAGGCATAAGAGATAAAATCATCGCCGTACGAGCAAAAACCAACATATAATGAAAAGCAAACAGGGGTAAGAAACCAAATTCCACCGCCCTTACCCACCTGATACAATTTTTTCAAAGATACGTTCTGAAAAGCTGTTCATCAAAGCCCCCATAAAAGGTAACGTAATAAGGGCTGCCAAAAACATGGCAATAATTTTAGGAATAAAAACAAGCGTTAGTTCCTGCACCTGCGTCAAGGCTTGCAACAAAGCCACAATCAAACCAACAAAAAGCCCTGTTAGCATTGTCGGCAAACCAACATATAGCAAGGTCCAAATGCTATCTCTTGCAATATCTAAAACTTCAGCACCGCTCATCTTTTTTCCTTAAAAACGATGCCCTATTAGCTAGATAGGCATACGCATAATTTCTTCATATGATTGAATAACACGGTCGCGCATTGAAACCATGGATTGCAGCGCAACCTCTGTTTCAGCAACAGCAGTTACCACATCAATCATATCACCTTGCCCCTGAACGGCAGAAAGTGTTTGAGTTTCAACACTTTTCCCCGCTGCAGTAACATTTTCAACAGTCTGGCTTAAAAACTGTTCAAAATTTTCCCCTATAGACTGTGTTAGCGATGATGCCTGATTCTGTCCTTGAGAGATAGTATCAACAAGGTTGGCTGTTGACTGATAAGCAGATAACGCGGCTGATGTCGGTAAAGTCATGGTTATTATCCTTTAAAATCAGGCTCGCAAAATTTCCAGAGTTCTGGCAAGCATGGTTCTGGTTGATGTAATGACGTTAAGGTTTGCCTCATAACTGCGCTGCGCTTCACGCATATCAACAGCCTCAACAAGGCGGTCGACATTTGGCATTTTAACATATCCGTCACCATTCGCAGCAGGATGGGAAGGGTTAAAACGCAATGTAAAATCAGAGTTATCTTTTTCAATGCGCCCCAATTCCACTTTATTGGCTTTCATTTTAGAATCATAAACAGCCTCAAAAGTTGGTATTTTGCGACGATAAGGATCCCCGTTCGGTGTTCTTGCGGTTGAATCTGCGTTAGCAATATTTTCCGCAATAACCCGCATCCGGCCAGATTGAGCTTTCAAGCCAGAGGCTGCAACAAAAAGAGACTTCATAAAATCCATAAGATATTCTCCATAAAATCAGCCTATTGGCCACGCCCCATCGCTGTTTTCAAAAGACCCAGATTGGAAGTATAAAGCGATGTTACGGCTTCATAATCCATTTGATTAGACGCAATTTTCGACATTTGCTCTTCAAGAACAACGGAATTGCCATCTGGTGTGATTTCAAAAGAATCACTTTCAATCGCACCAGATGAAAGCCTTGACGGCGCCACACTTCCAGCAATGTGGTTTTTATGCGTTAAAAACGTCTCAAAACCACCCGATGATTGTGCTGAAGCAAGTTTAAGGCCCGATTTATCAAGGGGTTTCAATTCCATCGCCATATAGCCAGGCGTTGCCGCATTAGCTATATTTTCAGATAAAACACCCTGACGTGCCTGATGCCACTGCATCTTATTTTTAAGCGCGGTAAAAACCGACAATCCCATAAAGTCCATCGCGATGCTCCCCAGCAATTCGCTTAGGTTAAAAAGATTCTAATCGCTCCCCAACCAGAATCATCATAGGAAAATCTTGCCTGCTTATGGTTAATCAAGTGTTAACAACTAGGTAAGGATTGCCTGGCAAATCTTAATAAAATGCAAATTGGCAACACTTAACGAGATAAAACACAAGCGAATAAAAGACCTGTTGCAACTGTTTTTTTAATAACGCCTAATGAAAACAAATTACAGATACATTGCTAAATCATTTAAAAATCATGGAACGGTTTAGAAAGCATCTTTTCATTTACGCCATATCAGGGCCAATAGAATGACAGAATGGTTAAACCCGATTGTTGGGGAAGAATATGCAAACTACGCCTCTATAGGCATCGCACTCATTATTGTTTTTCTTTTAATTTCATTTTTGTTTAGAATTTTAAACGCCTTTCGTGCCGGTGGCTTTAACGGTAAACGTCAAAACAGACTTGGCATAACCCAAGCCATTGCCCTGGAAGGAAAAAGACGCATTGTTCTTGTAAGGCGCGATGATGTGGAACATCTCATCATGATTGGGGGTGAAAATGATCTTGTTATTGAAAAAAACATAGAGGGTAAAGTGCCAAAGCCCCTACCCAATAAAAAAGAAGTAACAGAAAAAAAACAAGCAGTCATAACCAATAATGACGAACAAACCCTTGTTAAAAAAAAGCCTTTAAACAACAAAACCGATAACGTTCCAGTCACAATTTCTGAACCGGCCCTCGAACGGAAAAGAAAAACTGTTAGTAACCCACAAACCCCTAACGACTCAGCTAAAATAACAAAAGAAATGGATCTTCTTTTGGACCAGATAGCTGGAGATTAAAAATATGCCCATTGCCTTTTTAAGGAAGGCACAAAAAATAAAGCAGATAAACACTCAATTTACTCAAAAAAACATACACCATCATACAAAAAAGCCTAAAGGCTTTTGGGCCAAGTTTGTTTTGTGTTCAATATGCTTTATATTTGCCCTATATCCTGATTATGGTCACACTCAAGGTGTAACACTTGATTTTACAGGCGACACATCAGTCACCGAGCGAGCCATTCAACTTGTCGCGCTGGTCACGATTTTAGGTCTGGCACCTTCCATTCTGGTTATGGTAACTTCTTTCACCCGCATTGTTGTCGTTCTTTCACTTTTGCGCTCGGCCATCGGTCTCCAAACCGCCCCGCCAAATTCCGTTATGATCGGGCTGGCCCTTTTTTTAACAAGCTTCATTATGATGCCAACATTGGAAGAGGCTTATAATACAGGCCTAGAGCCTTTAATTAATGAAGAAATTGAATTAAATGAAGCCTTGCAACTTTCTGCAAAACCATTTCATGCATTTATGCTTAGCCATGTTAGAGAAAAAGATATTGAGCTTTTTCAATCATTAAGCGGCAATCCGCTGCCCGATACTCCGCAAGATCTGGAGCTTAGAATTTTAATACCAGCCTTTATGATTGGTGAGTTAAAACGCGCTTTTGAAATAGGTTTTCTGCTTTATCTACCATTTGTCATCATAGACCTTGTTGTTGCTTCAATATTAATGTCGATGGGTATGATGATGCTACCCCCTATCGTGATTTCCCTTCCCTTTAAACTCATCTTCTTTGTCTTGATAGACGGTTGGCACTTATTAGCTGGATCTCTTATCCGTAGTTTTGGTATAGGTTAGAAAAGAATATCCCTAAGCATCCGGCGCTTTGGGAAGTGCATTACGTGTGCGCGATAAATAGCGACGGCGATAATCACGTAAAAAAGAATCCACTGTACCAATATTCAAGATACTGTCTACAGCAACATCTCGCTCAAAACTCTGTTCATCTTGTGGCTGAACCAAAACCTGAAAAATTGAAGCATCTTGACTTTCAGCCATTTTTTGTCCGAACTTCTGGTTCAGACGGTTAAGAGCAAAATCATCTTTACCAAGAGAAAAAGCAATAGCCGCACGCATAATATCAAGTCTTACATGAGGCTCCAGCGGGTCGACATCAGCCCATCGGCCACTATGTGCTTTTTCTAAAAGTTCACCAGCTGCACTCCAGCGACGCGCATCCCAATTAATGTTAGCCCGTAACCTGTTCACATCTCCTCCCTCAAGACTTTCTAAAAGCTCAAGTGCAATATCGTATTTGCCAATTTCAGAAAGAGCATAAGCTTCAACCAATCGCCTTTGACGTTTTAGTGTTGCAGGAATACTGGCAGAACGCGTTTTATGTATCGTGGTTATAGCCTTATGAGGTTCATGGTCCAAAAGCTGCACCACTGCCAAATCGGCTGCAACCCTTGCTCTTGCAGAACCTTTGAGGCGTTTATCAATCTGATGCTGCAATAAATCCGCTGCCTGCGGCAAAAGATCAAGATCAACCAATCTTCTGGAAAGGTAGCGCACAATCTCATCGCCTACACGACCAATTGGGGTTAAATGTTTAAAGTCATAATAAAGACTAAGTGCCTCAATAGGTTCAAGGTTATCAGCCTTACCGTCATGAAACAAATCCACAAACAAAGCTTTCATATCATCTTGAAGGCCATAGGTAATGGACGAAGTATTATCTGAGATTGTCGCCGTTTTTACCAATTTAAAAGCCTTGCGGTATTCTCCTTCTTCAGCCAGAACACCACTTAGATTTCTTAAGGCTTGCAATTCAAGGTCATCATTACGCCAAATTGCGACAAATTTTTCATATTCTTCAATCGTATCCTTGTTGGCGACTTTGCCAGTCTTATGATTTAAATCGATAAGACCGAGACGAGCCTCTGATACAATACGCGGATCATTAAAAACAACGGCTCGGTTATAAAAAAAGCGGGCATCTTCATTGCGCCCTTCTTCTATTGCCAATTGCGCCTGCAAAAGCTCATATCGTCCGAGATTATAACGTGATGCATCCCGTAAAACGAGATTGCTTAGATAATTCTTAGCGCTGCTCAAATCTTTCAAAACAAGAGAAGCTTTGGCAGCTGACAAAAAAAAGTCTTGTTGGGTTTCTGGATAATAGGAAGAAAGCCTCACTTTGCCAAGAACAGCGCTTTCAGCTGCTATAGACCATTTACCTTCATTAACAGCTGCAATTGTGCGCCAAACAGCGGCATCTTGATCCTTATGATAACTTTCCTCCCCTAAAGTTTTGATAGCATCATCAAAGCGCCCCATTGTTATTTGAGCAGCCGCCCTTGATAAAACAAATGTTCGTTTATTTTCTAAAAGCGGTTGAATAGCTAAAGCCCTATCAATGTTGGCTAGCGCCTCAGGTCCATAATGGTTAGCAACATAAAACTTGGCTAGAGAAAGATGTGCTTTAGGTAATTCTTCATCTGAAGCAGAAATAATCTGATTAATCAAATCGGCTTCCCGTGTCGCAAACCGCACTCTTTCAGCCTTATCAGCAGTCGTAATTTCTAAAGGTTCATCATACCATTCACCGGTAATAATCTTACCACTGGCAGAAGCACGTAATTCCTTAAGTGTTGAGAGGTTAAGCGCCCGCTCAGAACTTTCAATAGCAACGCCACTTTCTTCAATACGCGCTCTTACCGTATCGCCTAGAGGAACAAAAGCAACCGCATGCGTTGAAGGTAAAATTGTTAGCATTACAAATTTTTGAGAACGAATAAGTCCACGCGAGGGAGGATCAGCCACGACAACATGAACTTTATCGCCAACATCTGGATCGGTAAAAATCTCACTTCCTCTGGCATTATTAAGAGTCACATTCAAAAACAGGCCTTGCTCACTTAATTGTCTCTCTACTATTAAAGGTTCTGATGCTCGAATAACTGAATTACCAATAGAAACAATCCAGCTATTCTCATCAATCGCGGCAGAAGCAAGTTGCGCCGTTGGTAAAACTATACGAACGGCTTTATAATTTCCTTTTTCAATGATTTCTACCTTACGTAAGAACTCACCTTTAAGATTATCCAACCCGCTTATATCAATCTCATCTTCTGTTAAAAAAACCATCCAGACGGATTTATCCCGACGAAAAATAGCCGATGGCGTTTGCTTATCAAAAGGAAATACAACCCTTAAAGCGTCATTATTTTCATTAATGCTTGCCTCAACAGCACTAACACCTTGAACTTTTTTGTCTGCCTCATCCACTTTTTCAGGGTTTAAGGCAAAGCCCTGTTCACCAGTCAACTGCTCAGAGTTTGATTTGTCTTTCTCTTCTGCAACATTTTTCAACGCATTATTTTCACGGCCATCTCTTGGAACAGCGCTTGGTGGATCCCCTTGCTTATTTTCCTGCTGTATGGTCTGTGATCTTGTTTGCGTCTCTTGCGGGATTTGTGCATGATCTTCAGCCAACCCTCTTGGCGCAATGCTTGGCGGAGCAACTTGCGAAACATCGCGCGCTGTATCAGGAACCGCCGGTAAGCCACCAATGACAAACGGAGCACCATTTTTATTATCTAACTGGTCACCCGTAATATCAATGATATAATCATCCCCATCTATATAAGAGCGGATGCGCGCCTTTTTATCCAACTTCATACGAACAATGGTTTGATCTTTTCCTAACTGGCCAATAATACGTTTTACAAATGCTGGCGGCGCGGCATTGATTGGGCCAAAGTCATATTTGCCAACCTTATCAAAAACTAGAATGGCAATATCATCCTCCCTCTTAAATGAAACACCATAGGGAACATTCCATGAAAAAACAAAACGACTAAAAGTTGGGTGCCGACCAAGGCGAACATTTAAAACAACCTTCTTTTCATCGTCATCATCGCTATTTAAAAGAGCATTTTGCTTGGCAAGAGCAAGAGCAGCTTCGGCTCTGCTTTCCAGTTTTCTAACAACATCTTCCGGAATTGAAGGATTTTCTGCAGTCCACGTCCTTGGTAAAAAGTCAATATAAAAGTGTTCACCAGCGGCAAGCGTATTTACCCTAACGCCAGCAGCAAGAGCAAATCTTAAAACGGTGCCTTCTGGATCTTGGCGAGCAATTAAAACATAATCTTTTAGAGGTTCAGCAGCTTTAACAAGGTCAATATTAATCGGTTCATCAAGACGCAAAACCACAACATTATCATCCGTTGAAATCGTATGATTAAGAAATTTTGTCCTGTCTGGTAAGCTTAGTGAAAATCGACCAAAGCCCCGATCTGTTTCAACATCAACACGTACATTAACCGCTTCTGGTTCTTGCGCTAAGCCGTTTGAAATCCCTGAAAGAATAGCTAAAGCAAAGGCAAGTATAAATAGAAGGCAGAAAAAACACTTCCCAACCTCTAATAAATGGCCCTTAAGCCTGTTATGGAAACAACATAAATTCAACAGACCGACTTCATATCCTCTTTCATTGATTTACATAAAGTATCATTAGGATGTTAATGGGCGATTACTGACTGGTCATTGACCAATTTTTGAAAGCTGCCTTTTATTTTTGTTGGTGCGATTATGGGCCTGTGCGGCTATTTCAACAGTTAACCGCTCTGCCGCTTTCACGTCCATTTCAGCCAAGATTCCAGACATTTTTCTAGGATTCATCGAGGTGGCTAATTCATGTAAAATATCCAGCGATAAGGCATCAAAAATACGAGCAGCATCTTTTGGCTTCATATTTTCATAAATAATCACCAAATCTTTTATGCTTTGCTTTTGAGACTTCTCACCGGATTTTTCTGCGTCTTCCAGTTCTTTCAGTTTGGATAACTTTGATTGAAGGCGTTTTTCTGCAGCTTGTAAGAGTTCCTCGCGCAATTTTAAATCTTGCTCACGTTTTTCCAAAACGTCACGCCGTTCCCCTAATCTTTGCAAAAGGCTGGCTTTACTTCCTTTAGCATCCTTCACATCATCTTGAGCACTAGCCCGTAAGGTATTTTCATTCTCATTCGTTTCATTTCCAGGGATCGCATCCGCCTTTTCTTCTGGCGTATTTTGCGCGGCTGCCTCTTGAACAGCCAAACCCTCAAAGGCCCCGCGTGCAGCAAGGCCAATTAATTTAAAAGAAACAAGAGCAATGGCAGCCAGAGCCAGAATTTGCAAAAGTCGCATATTATCCCCCGCCCTGCCTCAATGCGTTAATTCTTGCTGTTGCTTTAGCGGCAAGCTCACTCACCTGTCGTGGGTTGGAAGGAACAGGCGTCCTTTGCGCTGTTCGTCTTGGCTGAGCAACAGGAGCCGCCTTTGTAATAGCAATCAATCTCTCCATAAGCGCATCACCTTCATCAAGCCTGGCTTGCAATTCAATATTAAGGCGCTCACCGTCTTTAACGCGAAGTCCTAGCGTTTTTTGATGCTCATTGGCCGTTATTTTCAACCCCCTAATCGCGCGCTCTGCCAATTCTGTCGCTGTCAACAATTCAGCAATGGTTGAACGCAAAGCAGATTCCTCCGATTTTAGTTTCTTCAAACGACCACTTAAAACAGCGCAATAACCAATTGTCGCAACAAGAAGGACAATAACCAGACCCTCAATTAAAATACCTGGTGTCATGGGCTTCCCCCTTCCATTTCTGCAATGGCGCGCTCATAGCCTTCCATTGTCATTCTTTGCGGCTTCAAATTACGCGTTACCTGAACAGATACATGGTCGTTAATACGCCCGATCTGCCCTTCACTCATTGTTATATTACCAACCCTCAATTCAACAGGTTCACTAGGGCTTTTCCTAAGTAACAGTGTTTGCCCCACTTCAAGATCCAACACTTCTTCCAAAGGAATATCTTTTTCAAACAAAACGGCATCCAACTGGATTTGGGCAACACTTGTCTGTGTTGCCAAATGACTTTCCCATTCAAGATCACGTCCAAATTTATCGCCAATAAACATTTGCAATAAAAGATGGCGAATGGGTTCAATGGTTTCATAAGGCAAAAGAAATTCGATATTTCCGCCTCGATCTTCCATATCGATGCGAAACCGAACCAAAATAGCAGCATTAGCAGGCCTGATTAACGTTGCAAATCTTGGATTTGTTTCCATACGATCTAACTTGAAATGCACAGGTGCAACCGGTTCAAAAGCCTGTTCAGTATCACGCAAAATCCGTTCAACAAGCTGTTGAACAAGGCTCAATTCAATCGCGGTATAAGGCCGCCCCTCAACGCGGGCAGCAGCCATACCGCGCCCGCCCCCTAAAAGCACATCAACAATTGTATAGATGAGAGGTGAATCGGTTGTAATAAGACCAAAGCCGTCCCATTCTTCCGCACGAAAAACGGATAAAATAGCAGGCAAGGGAATAGAATTGAGGTAATCTCCAAAACGAACAGAAGAAATGGAAGCAAGAGAAACTTCAACATTATCTGATGTCAAATTACGGAGTGACGTGGTTGATAGCCGCACAAGATTATTGAAAACAACTTCAAGCATTGGTAGACGTTCATAAGAAACCAATGCTGAATTTACAAGCGCACGCACACCGCTTTGATCAGCCAGAAGAAGTTCATCAACCCGAAAGCCCATCAGGTTATCAATTTCATCCTGATTCATTAAACGGTCTGAATTTTGGCCCGCCCCATCGGCTTCCTCATCAGAACCATCCATCATGGAAGCCCATTGGGCTGTCAGGGTTTCAGCATCGCCAACCCCCTGCTCTTCCATCGCCTCACCCCAGGCGGCGGCTAAATCATCTTCAACAAAATCATCTTCTTCAGCCATATCACCCCCTATTGGATCAAAATTTCTTCAAACAAAATTTTACGCACTTCAACAGGATAAACGGCAACATTTATGCGGCGTTGCAATTCTTCTTTTAGACGAAACATACCAGCAGACCCTTCAAGGTCACTCGTCCTAAGTTCACGCAAATACACCTGAAAAGCATCCAGAACCCGCGGCATGAAAGGCTCAATGGCGCTAACATCTTCTTGCGATCTAAGTTCCAGCGTAGCCTTTAACTTCAAATATTGTTGACGGCCAGCCACATTTTCCAGGTTCACCGTAATTTCAGGCATAGAAAAAAAAACAACAGGCTCAGGTTCTGGCACAGCTTCTTCAACCAGTTCCTCCTCCGCTGGTGAAGAAATAAATAGAAAATAGGCCGCCACCCCGCCACCAATCAGCAACAAGGCAACAACAGCCAATATAATAACTTTCATTTTGCCAGAGCCAGAGGTTTCATCTTCCCCGGCGCCATCTTCAGCATTCACTGAATCATCTGACATGCTATTCACCTATCATGTTGCAATCAAACAATAATTCTAAAAATCAATCATGAATGATTCTCTGTGGAATTAATATTACGATCATAATGGTTAACGAATTCTTGCATTTTATTAACAAAGAATAAGGCGCTAGGCACATATTGCCGACCATTTTTGCCGCTAGGCAAACCTTACCGAGTCAAGATCATCCAATAAAAATAAAAAATACAATAAAATCATATACTTAATAAGTTGGCATAGTTTCTGCTTACATGAAAATGTGTCATCCACTGGGGAGTGGGTAACACAAACCTGAACTGGGGAGTTCGGGTCACATTGGGGAAAAAAGAAAAGGTGCTTCGTTATGGAGAATGCACAGTTAATTACTCTGTCGCGTATATCTACGTTAAACAGACAAATGAGTGTTGTTGCCAATAATTTGGCAAATATGAATACAACAGGTTTCAAGAGCGAAAATATGCTCTTTGAAGAATATATAAGCCCTGTTGGCAGCGCTGAAAGTTTTGAATTCGGCGATCGCGATCTTAGTTTCGTTCTTGATGACCGGACAGTTGGCAATTTTAATGTTGGCGCTTTGGAAACAACAGGCAACCAGCTGGATGTAGCTCTTCAAAGTGAAGGTTTTTTTGCTATTCAAACCCCTGCTGGTGAACGTTACACAAGAACCGGTGGTTTTACCCTTGATCCAACAGGACAGCTCACAACCCATGACGGATTTCCCGTTCTTGGTGAAGATGGGCCAATTATCTTTGATCCAGATGAAACAAATATTTCAATAACAGGCGATGGCGCCATTTCTGGAAGGGAAGGCGAAATTGGTCGCCTCCGTATTGTTACTTTTGATGATCCGCAACAATTAGACAGAATTGGTAATAATCTTTTTGAAGGCGCTAATCCCCTCCTCGCAGAAACACCACGTGTTGTACAATTTGCGCGTGAACGTTCCAATGTTGATCCAATTTCAGAAATTTCCCAAATGATTGAAGTACAGCGGGCCTATGATCAACTGGCCAACATTATGCGCCAGCAAAATGATCTGCGCGAAACTGCCATTCAACGCCTTGGCCGTGTCCAAGTTAACGCATAAGGGGAGATGATAAAATGCAAGCACTTCACACAGCAGCCACCGGAATGCGCGCCCAGGAACTGAATGTTCAAACCGTTGCCAATAACATTTCAAATATTAGGACAACAGGCTTTAAAAAACAAAATGCCGAATTTCAGGACCTTCTTTATGAAAACGTTCGTCGTGTCGGGTCCAGTTCTTCCAATTCAGGTACAATTGTACCAACCGGTGTACAAATTGGTTCTGGCGTTAAATTTGCTGCAACAAGCCGCGTTTTAACGCAAGGGCCATTAGAACAAACACAACAACCGCTTAACCTAGCCATTCGAGGCGAAGGTTATTTTGAAATTCAGCTGCCAGACGGACGCACAGCTTACACACGCGATGGTTCTTTTGAACGTAATCAGGATGGTGAGGTTGTTACACTGGATGGATATCAAGTGGGTGGCGGTATCACTATTCCACAGGACGCGCGCTCTATCAATATTTCAACTGATGGACAAATTGAAGTTGTTGCAGGCGATGATGCAAACCCCACCAATGTTGGCCAGGTAGATATTATCAACTTTATCAATCCAGGCGGGCTTGAAGCGATAGGCGACAATCTATTTGTCGAAACAGCCGCAAGCGGCAACCCACAAACAGGCACACCAGGTGAAGAAGGGGTTGGCGATGTTTTGCAAGGATTTCTTGAAGGCTCAAACGTTGAGGCCGTTCGTGAAATTTCAGATCTAATCGCAGCTCAACGCGCTTATGAATTAAATTCACGGGTTATCTCTGCTGCCGATGAGATGATGCAATCAGCAGGGCAGATTTTACGTTAAACGCACTGATCCCTAAAAGGAGGTCATGACAATGTTGAAATTTATTAAAAAATTTGGGCCTTTTATTCCAGCCCTTTTCTTAACGTTACTTGTTGGTCACGCTTCTGCAGCCAGTATAAAAAGTACCGTAACTGTCTATTCCAATATTGTGACCGTAAAAGACCTTTTTGAAAATGCCGACAAGCTTGCCAATGAACCTTTATTTCTATCACCTGATATAGGAAAAAGCGGCACAATCAGCGCACAACGCGTTGCAAATGAAGCGTATAATATTGGTCTATACAATATTGAACTTAATAATATTGAAACGGTCACGGTCCATCGCCCAAGCCAAAAAATAAACCGTGACCGCCTTCAGGCCGAATTAAGGGATATTGTTACAAAAAAGCTATCTACAAAAATCGATTTTGAGTTAACAACAAATAGCTTGCCCAAACTTGTTCATGCAGATGCCCGCATCAGTGATGCCGTTAAGGTGCGTGACTTCAGGCTTTTTGAAAATGAAAAGCGCTTTGAGGCAATATTTGAAATTAGCAGCTATAATCGTCCAACAAATATTCCCGTACGGGGCGCCATTATAGAAATGACAAAAGTTATTACCCCAACCCGCGCACTTCAAAGGGATGAAGTGATTGGGGCCGGTGATGTGGAAGAAAAACGCGTTCCACTGGCACGTGTTCGTCCAGGCACTTTATCTTCTTTAGAAGCTTTTATTGGCAAAGCTGCAACAAGAAATTTGGCACAAGGTAATGCCTTGCGCGAAAAAGATGTCACAGAACCCATATTGGTGCGTTCAAATGACTCTGTTTCCATTCTTTATTCAATTCCAGGTTTAATTTTAACATCTCAAGGCCGCGCGCTCGATCCTGGCGCTAAAGATGACATTATCTCGGTCATGAATCTACAATCAAGACGTATCATTCGTGGTCGTGTCACCAATAGAGGGGAAGTGATTGTTGATGTTAAGAAACCGCTTTTCGCCAATACTCAAATCCCATCACAAAATCCGCAAGAGGTTCGTTAGTTATGCGTATTCATGCCTTATTTAAACACCATGGTCGCCCAAAAAAGACTTTGTTAATCACCCTCACCCTTGCAACAGCTTTAACCGGATGTGGCGCGGCCAACCAATTATCCGAAATTGGCAAAACACCGAAACTTTCCGCGATTGAAGACCCAACGGCGCAACCAGGTTATAAACCCGTTAGTTTGCCACAACCAGCACCTGAACCAGCGGTTTATACCGCAAATTCTCTTTGGCGATCAAACGATCAATCCTTTTTCAGAGATGGCAGAGCCCGCCGTGTCGGCGACATTTTAACCATCAATGTTACAATCAATGATGAAGCCGAGTTTGAAAACACAACAGAACGCAACAAAACATCAAACCGAAGCTTAGGAGTTGGTACAGGGGTTTTAGGTTCAATTTTCAGCCTTATACCTGGCATTTCAGATACAAGCGCGGTTTTAAGCGCTAATGCCTCCAGCGATACAGAAGGTGAAGGCACAATCGAACGTTCAGAAGCACTCACAACAACGATTGCAGCCGTGATCGTACAACAATTGCCCAATGGCAACCTTGTTATTGAAGGCAAACAGGAAGTACGGGTTAATTTTGAAATTCGAGAGCTTGTTGTTGCTGGTATTATCAGGCCAGATGATATTCAACCCGATAATACAATTGAATCTTCTAAAATCGCACAGGCGCGTATTTCTTATGGCGGGCGCGGCCAAATAAGTACATTGCAACAACCAGGTTACGGTGATCAGATCGTTGATATTGTTGCACCATTCTAAAAAGTTCAAAAAAGCTCCCCAGCCGTTCGCCTCCCCAATTGAGCGGCTAGAGGTTCGTTCGCTTCCCAATTGAACAACCTCAAAAACGGCACCTGTAGCCATAACTACAGGTGCCGTATTTTATTAACCAATAGAAGAATTACGATCGGCAAGTTTTTTCTCGAAATGAAACTTAAACTTTTTACGGAAAAAAATATCAACACGTTTTGATAACGAATGAATTGGAATTGAAATGAGCAAGCTAAAAATACAAACCAATAAACTTTTAGGAGCAAGCTCAAAAAATGATGGTGAAAAAATATAAGAAACAAAAGTTAAAATAGGAACATGAATTAGGTATATTGGATACGATAATTCTCCTAAAAATCGGTCAAAAGAATTTTTTTTCGTAGCATGAAAACAAAGTGGGGAAGAAATTATTAATAACATGATTAAAAAACAACCAGTAAACTGTGCTCCAAAATTATGAGCGAACCAATCCCATTTATAAAAAGAGTATGAAATTGCAAATATCAACGCCCATCCAATAAAATTATGAGCCCTGCCAATAAATATAGCTTTAAATTTATGAGCCAGCATCCCAAGACAAAATACAGTTAATTCATTGGGCATAAAACGATAATTCCATGGATCATGTTGACCAAAGGCGGAATACGTCACAACAATTGACAGCACAGAAAATGAAAAAAACAACAAAATCACTCTTATTGATTTGATCATAAACGGTGCAAGAAGGTAAAAAGACAATTCTACAGGTAAAGACCATGCTGGTGAAATATAAAAAAATGGATGGAAACGATATTCTTCCAATGCAAAATTTGATGTAAATTCAATCCCATCGGGTGTTGGATGTGTGAACATGGCCCAATCAGAGCCAAACAGAAGCAAATTTGAAAAAAGCAGAAATAGTTTTGCCGAAAAAGTAAACGGTGCCTGAATAATATTCCAAAATTCATTAATTCCAATCAATTGCAACAAAAATATTGATACAATCAAACAGACCTAATACCCTGAAAAGATTCTCGAAAAACGATTCCAATAAAAATGTGCAGGATTTGCATATTTTGCTTCTGAGACCATGGCCATATAAAAACCAGAGAGAGCGAAAAAAGCTTTTACTGCAAAGGAGCCAGGTAATAAACTGCCCAAAATAGGAAGCGGGCCTGCATGCGCCGTTAAAACTGATAGCGCCAATAAAATTCGTATAATGCCCATTTAGCCCCAAGCCCAAAAATACTTAGCCCATCAAAATTTAATCGTCACGATAAACTTTTTCACGCTTTTCGTGGCGTTCTTGTGCTTCCAGTGAGAGGGTTGCAACGGGGCGCGCTTCAAGTCTACCAACACCTATTGGCTCCCCAGTTTCTTCACAATAACCGTAGGTGGCATCCTCAATACGGGCAAGAGCTGCATCGATTTTTGATATTAATTTGCGTTGACGATCCCGCGCCCTAAGCTCAACCGAACGATCTGCCTCTGAAGAAGCTCTATCGGCAATATCGGGGTGGTTTTGGCTTTCTTTTTGAAGAGCCTCCAATGTTCCCTTGGATTCTTCAAGAATTTCATTTTTCCAGGCTAAAAGCTTGTCTTGAAAGTACTTTACTTGACGAGG
>CALHLB010000082.1 GCA_938034375.1 uncultured Alphaproteobacteria bacterium
CCCCTTCTTCCCGATAATATCTCATTTCTACTCGCTTACCATTATGAAATGCAAGAATTACTAATGATATCGCAAAATGCCGTAAAGAATGGTGTTGATGCCCATTTACAGCTGATTTACGAGAAAAAAATAACCAAAGAACGGTATTATAGATGCCTTGCAGACCATCTAGGGGTTGCTTACAAAAAAGAAAATGACATTGGTAATATTGAATATCATGATGAAAAAGGACTTATTCATTCTTTGCGTGTCAAGCCCAAGCTCTTTTCTCGTGCAACCACTGGCCAATTTCAAATTATCACGACACCACAAAATGATGAAATTATTCATCTAAAACAGCATCTTGCAAAATTTAAAACACTTCACCAAAATGTTGCCTTTGCAACGCCAGAAACCTTGCGTTCCGTTTTTTTGAAAAAAATAGACCAGTCGCTATTAACACATGCTTCACAAGGGCTAAGACGTGCTTTGCCCACTTATTCTGCCTATCGCGTTACCTCCATCAGCCTATTCTTTCTGGTTATTGGTCTGATTTTAACTAATCTGGCTTTGTCATTTTTTCCATCCAGTTGGTTTTTCATCAGTACCAGCCTTATTTTTATCATCTTGTTTTTTGGTGCTATACTCATCCGTTTTATAGCCGCTCTTACGCTCGAAAGTAACAAAAAACGATTGAAAAACTGGCCATATCCTGAAGCACGAAATCTTCCAATATATTCTATACTGGTCGCTCTTTATGACGAGGCTGAAGGTGTTGAGGCGCTTTTTGAAGCGCTGGACTCTTTGAAATGGCCAAAGGCTAAACTAGACATAAAAATCATTCTTGAAGAAGATGACGGTAAAACGATTGAAGCTGTTCAAAAAATTATAAGCCATTATCCACAAATGGACATGCTTATTGTACCAGAGGGCAAACCACGTACCAAGCCACGGGCGCTCAATTACGGCTTAACCCTTGCTCGCGGCTCATTCGTTACAATATATGATGCCGAAGATAGACCACACCCCAACCAACTTATTGCAGCTTATAGCCGGTTCGAAACAGGCACGAATAAAACCGCTTGCATTCAAGCACCTTTACTCATAGACAATGCCAAGCAGAATTGGCTTACAGCCATGTTTTCTTTGGAATATAATGGCCTTTTTGATGGGCTGATTCCATTTTTAGCTCGATGGAACTTTCCTGTTCTTTTGGGCGGTACTTCAAACCATTTCAAAACAGACATCTTGCGCGCTATTGGTGCTTGGGATCCATATAACGTGACAGAAGATGCCGACCTTGGAATACGCCTCAAAAGACTTGGATACTATGTTGATGTGATTGATGAACCAACATATGAGGAAGCTCCTTCAAAGGTAGGTATTTGGCTGAAACAACGCACCAGATGGTTTAAAGGCTGGATGCAGACCTTGCTTGTTCATACGCGGTTTCCCCATCAAATGGCCGACCAACTTGGTTTGAAAGGATTTATCAGTTTCCACTTTATTGCAACGAGCCTTGTTGTTTCAGCGCTTGGTTACCCTTTCTTCTTGATTATGGCTTTATTACACATCATTCCGATTTATAATTTTGAATCCAATAAGATTTTTGCTCTATTGGCTTTATGTCTCTTATTATTCAGTTACATAACCTATATAATCTTGACCTATTACGCTTTGAAATACCGAAATATCAAACAATTATTTCATTACAGTTTTACATTTCCGCTTTATTGGTTTCTTTTGTCATTTGCTGCATGGCGCGCTTTGTTGCAACTTATGATCGACCCCCACAAATGGGAGAAAACGCCTCACGGAGAAAAAACAAGACAAAAAGCGCCGTGGGAAAAATCTAATTATTCCTGACTGAGGGTAAAAAGGGCGGCGCGGACTGTATCAATACCAATATTTTTTTCGCTTGATGTTACAATAATTTCTGGAAAAGCTGCGGGACGGCGACTTAGGGTTGCTTCAACTTCTTTTATTCGTTTTTCAATGGCCGGCTTTTTTATCTTATCAATCTTAGTTAAAATAATTTGATAGGAGACGGCTGTACTATCCAGCATGTCCAGGACTTCAAGGTCATTTTTTTTAAAACCATGGCGGCTATCAATCAAAACATAGATGCGCCTTAAATTTGGCCTTCCACGCAAATAGCGCATCACTAGATCTGTCCATTGCTCGACAAGGGGCAAGGGCGCCTTTGCATAGCCATAACCTGGCATATCAACAATCGCTAAGGGAGCAGAAAAACCTTCTTGTGGTGTAAAATAATTTAAAAGCTGCGTTCTACCTGGTGTATTGGATGTTCTAGCTAAACCTTTCACGCCTGTTATAGCATTAATTAATGATGATTTACCAACATTGGAGCGCCCTGCAAAGGCTACTTCAATGCCCGCAAAATCAGGCAAGCCTGAAAGGTCAGCAACGCTGAGTAAAAAATCCCATTTTTGGGCAAAGAAAAGGCGACCCTTTTCAAGCGCCGCCTTTTTAATTTCTTCATCCGAATGTATCAAACTACATAAACCCTAATCTGTTTTTTCAATCTGCTTGGATTTTTTTTCTTTTCGAAAGGTATCCAACATATTGCCAATAATATCAACATCCACACCCTGCCGCGACATAATCACATATTGCTGAATGACAGATAAAAAATTGTTCCAGGCCCAATAAATAACAAGACCTGCAGGAAAGCTTGCCAACATAACCGTGAAGATAACAGGCATCCAGTTAAAAATCATTTGTTGTGTTGGGTCTGGTGGAGCAGGGTTAAGCTTCATTTGCACAAACATGGTCAAACCCATTAAAAGTGGCCAGATACCAATAAGAGGTATCCATTCAGGCATATCCACTGGTATTAACCCAAAAAGATTGAAAATCGTTGTAGGGTCTGGAGCTGCCAAATCCTGAATCCAACCAAAAAACGGTGCATGACGCATTTCGATTGTTACAAACAGCACTTTATAGAGCGAGAAAAAAACAGGTATTTGAATTAAGACCGGCCAGCAACCAGCCAAAGGATTGATTTTCTCTTCACGATAAAGCTTCATAATCGCTTGTTGTTGGGCCTGCCTGTCTTCTTTGTGCCGCTCTTGAATTTCCTTCATCTTTGGTTGCAAAAGTTTCATACGGCTCATTGAAATGTATGACTTGTTGGCAAACCAGAAAAAGACAATTTTGATGGCTATGGTTACAGCTAGAATAGCAACACCAAAGTTCCCAAAAACCGCAAATAACCAATGCAATGCATAAAAAAGCGGTTTTGTTAAAAAGTAAAACCAGCCCCAATCAATCAAAAGTTCGAATAATTTAATATTCTGTTCTTTTTCATAAGCATCAACCAAGACAGTCTCTTTCGCGCCAGCAAAAAGACGTGTTTCAATTTCAGTCGATGCACCAGCCGCAATCGTAACTGGATCAGACAGGAAATCGGCCTGATAAGCCGGCACCACACCTGAATTAAATGCAAAACGTCCTTTGAATGATGAACCAACGGGTGGAATAAGCGTTGCAGCCCAATATTTATCTGTTACACCAAGCCAGCCAGTATCTGCTTTGACCTGTTCAATTTTTGGTGTTTCTTCCAAGTCATCATAATCGACTTCGACTAAGCCTTCTTCACCAAAAACACCAAGTAATCCTTCATGCAAAATCCAGATACCGCTTGTGGAAGGGCGCCCCCGGCGGGAAACAAAACCATAGGGATAAACTGTAATATCTGAAGTTAAACTATTTTCAACTTTATCCTTTAGGGTAAAAAGATAATTTTCATCGACTTCATAAGTGCGCTTGAAAACCAGCCCTTCACCATTATCCCATTTCAATGTTACAGGATTTTCAACAGATAAGACGTCATTTCCCTCAACTTCCCAGACTGTCTTACTATCTGGCAGCTTTGGACCTCCTGCGCTTGCAACAAGACCTGTCTCAGCATAATAGGCATTATTGCTACCAACAGGATGAAAAAGCCGGATAAGGGGGCTTTTATCAGAAATTTCCTCACGGTAACCACGTAAAAGTAAATCATCCAAACGGCCACCCACAAGATTAATGGATCCTTCTAGCCTGTTG
Organism: uncultured Alphaproteobacteria bacterium; assembly: GCA_938034375.1. Lineage (GTDB taxonomy): Bacteria > Pseudomonadota > Alphaproteobacteria > Rhizobiales > JACESI01 > JACESI01. The sequence goes on from CALHLB010000082.1 coordinate 4,051, forward strand.
GTTGCAATTTTAACACGACTGCCCTTTTCAAGGATTTCTTGCGCTGTCGGCAATGTTTCACCAGGAATAATGACACTACTATCTGGTTGCTTTGCCTCAAGTGAGGGTACCCTGCCTTCATGATTGAGAGTTGCTTTTGGTTGTGACTTTTCAAGCTCAGCTTGTTCTACCTCCAATGCGGCACGTCTTGCCTCTTCTTGTGGCGCGAGAATAAGAAATTGCCACCCGACAAGAACCAGGAGAGACAAGCCAATAGCAATAAACATGTTTTTATTGTCATTCATGAAAGTGTCGTCCCCTATCTATCCATAATCATTTTGTTAATTCCCTTTGCGCTGTCTGCGAGGAACGAATTTTTTAGCTTTACCATTTGCAAACAATTTTAAGCATTTTTCAATATCGGCACAAAGCAAAGAAAAATCCGCAGCTAAGGCATTACGTTTGCCAATAAGTACATAATCATGATGGTTTTCAAAAAAATCGGCATTTGTTAAACGAACTGCTTCTTTCAAACGACGCCGAATGCGGTTTCTAACGACAGCATTCCCTACTTTCTTCGTTACAGTGAAACCAATTCGAGGCTTTGCTGAAAAATCTTGCTTGCATGATTGCATAATGAATGCGCTTTTAGGCGCATAAAAACCTTTAGCGGCCTGAAGAAAATCAGCCCGCCGTTTTAACCTGTCTTTACTGTTTGCATGGTTCATAGCCATAAGGCTGGCGCCGGAAGCTTTTAGAATCTTTTAAAACTAACAAGCCTTAAGCTGAGAGTTTTTTACGACCTTTAGCCCGGCGCGCAGCCAAAACAGCACGTCCACCACGCGTTGCCTTACGGGCACGAAAGCCATGACGGCGCTTGCGAACAAGTTTACTTGGTTGGAATGTACGTTTCATCTTAACTTCCCGCCTTTTTAAAGGCAGACCTCATATCTTCAAAAGTTTTTTAAATCCGGCTAAAAGAGGGCGCGCTGCTGATAAAGTCGAGGCGCGTTAGCTTTCATCCATGAAAATCAGTTTGCGGCTTATAAAAACAAAAGGACCAGAGTGTCAATCTAAAACGGCCAAATTGGCCTATCCCAGTTTCAAAAAACATCCATATACCTTTTAAAAGGCACTTAAACCTTCACGTTCTCGTGAATTAAGGGTGGAAAATCTAACATCTGCGTCATTTTTGAATTTTTAATATAAATATCATCTTCAATTTCCCTATATATAGCATAAGCCTTTAAAAAAGCTCCTCATTTTGAAAGAAAATATGAGCAAAACAAAAGCATATAGCTAAAACATATATTATCTTAAAGTGCTTTAGCTATAAGTCTACAAATGTGTAAACTGAGAAATAATGAAATATATTCATTAGGGAAAAAATATGACTGAACAAGAAGTTTTTAAAAACCTTCCAGAATCGCAGAACACGCAATCAAGAATGGGCGGTTTTGCAATGCTCAAACGGTTTTTGCCGCTTATTGTGATTTTCAGCTTGTTAAGCCTTGCTTATATTTTCGACCTGCATAAATATCTGTCATTCGATACAATTACGCAAAATAAAGAAGCAATTGAAACATATGTTTCAGAAAATCTTATTTTATCCATGACGGCTTTCCTTTTAGTATATATAATTGCTGTTGCACTTTCCTTCCCTGGCGCAAGTTTTTTTACCATTGCTGGCGGTGCAATTTTTGGATGGTTTATTGGCGGCACCCTTACAATATTTGGCGCAACCATTGGCGCTTCTATTATCTTTCTGGTTGCAAAAACCTCTCTTGGTGATTTTTTGGCAGATCGTGCTGGCCCTCGCATGAATAAATTACGTGATGGCTTTCAAAAAGATGCCTTCAACTATCTTTTAACCCTGCGTCTTGCGCCAATTGTGCCTTTCTGGATTACAAATCTGGCACCAGCCTTTTTTGGTATGGACCTTTTCAGATATGCCCTTGCAACATTTATTGGTATTATTCCAGGCACTTATGCTTATGCCTTTATTGGCAACCAACTTGGCGCAGCTGTTGGGGGCAATGATATTACAACCAAAATTACCCTTGGTCTGGCCGCGCTCGCTGTTGCATCCCTTATCCCAATCATTGTTAAACATTTGCGAAAAAATAAAAATTAAGACATTTTAAAGCAAAAAACGCTTCTTCATCACAAATCAGATTTCACAATTATTTGCGGAACACTTGTTATCTTAAGGATTATATTATGGCTGAAACATTAAACCCTGATATTTGCGTTATTGGTGCAGGCTCTGGCGGTCTTAGTGTTGCAGCTGCCGCTGCAGCCTTTGGCGTTTCTGTTGTTTTACTGGAAAAACATAAAATGGGGGGGGATTGCCTGAATTATGGATGCGTTCCTTCAAAAGCCCTCATTGCAGCTGGAAAAATTGCTGAAACATTTCGGCAATCCGAAAAATTTGGCATTCAATCTATTGAGCCTTCCATTGATTTTGAAAAAGTCCACAATCATGTTCACAGCGTCATATCCGCCATCGCACCCAATGATTCGGTTGAGCGCTTTACCGGCCTTGGCGTCAAAGTCATCACCGAAGAAGGCCGCTTTCTAAACGCAAAGACCGTTATTGCCGGTAATTACGAAATTAAAGCACGCCGATTTGTTATTGCCACAGGATCAAAAGCCTTTATCCCGCCTATACCTGGCCTTGATAGTGTTTCCTATTTCACGAATGAAACCCTTTTTGACAATAAATCGGTTCCAGAACACCTGATTATTATTGGTGGTGGTCCTATCGGTATGGAAATGGCCCAAGCCCATCGACGCCTTGGCGCGCGTGTAAGCGTTATTGAAATGATGGAAGCCTTTGGCAAAGATGATAAAGAACTTTCAAATATTGCCTTAACTGCCCTGAAAAAAGAAGGCATAGAAATTTATGAGAAAAGCAAAACCATACGTCTTTTACCCGGCGCGGAGAGTGGCGTTGATGTTTTGATTGAAAAAGAGGGGCGCCAAGAAACCATTAACGGTTCCCATCTTTTAATGGCAACAGGTCGCGCCCCCAATGTGGCTGGTCTTGATCTTGAAAAAGCAGGTATTGATTACTCTAAAAAAGGTATTGTTGTTAATTCAAAGTTACAAACAAGCAATAAAAAGATTTATGCCATTGGCGATGTAACAGGAGGGCTGCAATTTACTCATGTGGCAGGCTATCATGCAGGGTTGGTTATCCGTTCCATTTTATTTCGTATGGGTGCAAAAGAAAACCGGACAATAATTCCCTGGGTTACTTTTACTGATCCAGAAATAGCTTCTGTTGGCTTACAAGAACAAGAGGCCCGCAAGAAATATCGAAAAATTCGAATTTTACGCTGGCCTTATGGTGAGAATGATCGCGCACAGGCTGAACATAAAAAAACAGGTCTTATTAAAATTATAACCGATAAAAAAGGACGTATTCTAGGGGCAGGCATTGTGGGGCATAATGCAGGCGAGATGATAAATTTCTGGGCTTTGGCGCTTAGTAAAGACATGAAAGTTGGTGATATAGCCGCTTATATTCCGCCTTATCCAACAATGTCTGAAATTGGCAAACGGGCAATAACAGAATTTTATAAACCAAGCCTTCAAAATCCTTGGCTAAAACGTATCCTGGCTTTTCTGCGAGCCTTTGGCTAATCACAGGTTGGTCACAGTTTTATGTAGCCACCTCCCAAAGATTGTCTTGTAGACTAGTTAGGCTTATCTTACTGGCAATAAAACTTATCAGGCAAGTTTGATTTCACACAGTGACTATCTGGTAATCACCTTTATGTAAGGGAATAAAGATGTGAACGAAACACCTCATAAAGAAACTTTTATTGCAAAAGAAAGTTCTTTAAAAAATTCTGACTCTTCTAAAAAAAAGAACGGTCTTTCCCTTAACCTTTCTTCAAAGCTTCTGGTCTTAACCATAGGCTTTGTTATGTTAAGTGAGATTTTCGTTTTTGTTCCCTCTGTCGCGAAATTTCGCAATGACTGGCTCACAGACCGTCTCACACGATCACGCACAGTCCTGTTGATGCTGGATGACTATGAAAGCGCGCAAAACCCTGAAGAGGCCAATGCCCGCGAAATGGCCCGTATTGAAGAAGCCATCCGCTCCTTTGATGTCATTACCCTTGCCCATAAAAAGGATGGCATGCGACAATTAATCGCCATGATAAACGACAGCCCCGCCATCATGGAGGCCCATTTCGATGTTCATCATACAGGCCCCTGGCAATCGATAAAAGATGCCTTTGGCACACTTCTCAGTCGCTCGCCCCGAACGATCCTTGTTACGGGCTCTCCCCCCGGCAGCAATCAGCTCTTTGAGGCCGTTGTATTGGAGCAACCCTTAAGGCAGGCTATGCTGCGATACACGCGTAATGTGATGATTTTATCCTTTATCATTTCTGTTTTAACGGCAAGCATGGTTTATTTCAGTCTCTCCAAATTATTTGTACGCCCCATAAAACGTATGGCAGATAATATGATCGACTTTACCAAAAACCCTGAATTGGTAGAAAAAGTTATTATGCCTTGTGGGCGCGGTGATGAAATAGGCGTTGCTGAAGAACGTTTAAGAGATATGCAACTTGATTTACAAACAACTTTGTCCAACCAAAAACGCCTTGCATCTTTGGGGCTTGCTGTATCAAAAATCAATCATGACTTACGTAATATTTTAGCTTCCGTTCAGCTATTTTCAGATCGTTTGACACGCGTACCCGACCCAGAAGTTCAACGTTTTGCACCCAAACTAATTGCTGGCATTGACCGCGCCATTGGTTATTGCCAATCCACCCTTGTCTATAGCAGCGCAAAGGAAGAGGCACCCAACCGTCATTTAATTAAGCTTTATCGAATGACGCGCGAGCTTGAAAATTTTTTAGATGTCGCCGAAAATAATGGCATTGAATGGAATAATAAAGTCTCTGAAGAAATCGAAATATATGCTGATTATGAACAAATCTTTCGAGTTTTAATGAATCTCTCCCGTAATGCCATCAAAGTAATGGAAAAATTACCTGATGAAGCACCTAAAAAGCTTACCATTGAAGCAGAAAGCAATGGCAATTATACCAGCATTACTATCCGTGATACGGGACCTGGTCTGCCTGAAGAAGCGAAAAAACATCTTTTCGAAGCTTTTCGAGGCTCTGTTTCACAAGGGGGAACTGGTCTTGGTCTGGCCATCGCATATGAAATTATAAATCAACACGGTGGAAAGATCTTTTTGCGTGAAAATAGTGAGCAAGGCGCCACTTTCCAAATTGATCTTCCATCTAGAAAAAAGTCTGATTTCAGCTAATTTTGCAAATAAAATCAGTTTGAATGAAATTTATTTTTAAAAGACCTTGCATTTCAGGTCATAACCAATTATTCCCTGCTTCTCATCAAAGGATGTCAAATTAAAATTGACAACCATACGCGCTCGTAGCTCAGCTGGATAGAGCACCAGACTACGAATCTGGGGGTCGGGAGTTCGAATCTTCCCGAGCGCGCCATTTTACATTTTTGGGTGCAAAAACCCACTAAATATTTGAAAGGCAACGAATAATCGGTGTTCGTAAAGCCTGTGTCCTTCCCATAGGCCAATCGGTTTTGAAATAACAGTTTTAGCACTGTCCTTTTATGCTCCAATTTGTCCGAAGCCTAGAGTTTCCAAGAACTTTTCAGGAAAGTAAAAGCGTTTTGGAACTTTGTCTGAAAAGTGTCTTCAAAATTTTCCTGATTTTCTAGCTTTTCAACCACAATCCGTTTTTGCATTTCCAGTTTGGAAACTTCATTTTCACAGGCGGCTGCTACTGTATCGTTCTGCGTTGCAATAAGGCGCTTAACAACACCGCTAATCTGTTTGTCAATTGTCAGAATATCCTGCTGCATTTGTTCCGTAATGTGTTTTCTTTGTGCAAGACGTTGTCCCCAAGCATCCTTGAACATGGCATGTGCAATATCAAAAAGTGCCTTGGTTGGTTGCAATGTTTGCAGCAAGCTTTCAAAATCACCTTCGATTTGGCGCTTGGGTATGTTCACTCTGTGACTTTTACAATCACGATTAAAGCACCAGTAATAGCCATATTGTTTCTTTGACTTTGGAACGTGACCAGTTTGCCGTCAAGGGCTTGTGACACGAATTACAGACGACAGCACCACGCAGAACGAAATCCTGACTTATGTCTTTGCGAGCAGCCGTCTTCTTATTCCCCGTCAAACGTTCCTGAATGCGTTGATAAGTTTCAAGAGAAATCAACGCCTTGTGCACGGCTTTCTGTGGCGGAACAAACCAATCTTTGTGTTCTACAATACCTGCATAAATCCGGCGCTTGAGAATATCGGTAATGCGCTGGTTTCTAATTTCACCATTTGGTAAATCCTTGGGAAAAACCGGATGCTGCTCAAAAAAGCGTTTCACTTCAACCTGAGAGCCAAAGCGACCGGAAGCATAGCCTTCAAGACCTTCCTTGATGATGGAAGCAAGGGTTCATCAAGAACGAGAACTTTTCCCTTATGTCCCTTTACTTTTTGATGTTTATAACCGATAGGCGGTTGAAACGGCCAATAGCCATTAAGTAATCTTGAGCGCATTCTTGTGACGGTCTGTTCAGCATTCTGTTCCGATTTATATTGAGAGAATGTAGCAGCCACATATTCAAAGGCTCTATCATCTGCCGTATAGCCGAATTTAATAGCGGGGCTTTCCAATATGCCACCAGCCGCCCTGATTTCATCGCGCAAATCTTCGTGTGTTCTCACATTCCTTGCAAATCGGGTAACGTCATCAATTATAACGATGAACTGCTTTTTCCCTCTTTGTGCTTTTAGAAGTTTAATCAGATGCCGGATACCTTTTCGGCTAGCTGTTTTGCCTGTTAGATCATCACAATAAACGTCAAGCACCGTGTAGCCTTTATATCGCGCATATTCCCGACAACGTGTTTCCTGTGATTTCAACCCATCTCCGCATTTGTTCTGTTTTTTAGAAGAAACGCGGGTGTAGATGTAAGATTCCGTGCAATTATGCTCAAATGTCCTGAGAATGTTCTTTGAAGAGAACCCAACGGGCATTTGGTCATGATAATCTATAGACATGTATTAATCTCCTCTTTTGCAATTGTTTTACGTGTTGATTCTTGAGGGCTTGCTTCTAATGTTTGGCAGTCAGTCGCCAGTTGTGTGGCTTCAATACCAAATCCCATATCAACAAATTGAACCATAATATTCCAAAGTGTTTCAAGAAATTCCCGTTTCTGGTCATTGGGAATATCGGCATCATCCAGAAAGCCTTGATAATAGTCGGCATCAAATGTCAGTGTTTTGTAGTTTTCAGTTTCCTTTGTTTGTTTAATGTCATCGTTTTCCAAATCGCTTTTTCCTTATGTTTTGTTAGTTTTCATTCATCTTATTACTCCCTTCTTGAATAAGAACAAAAATAGAACATATATCCTGTTCCCATTCAAGAAGTTTATGCTGTTTTAACCCCAGTTTTGTTTAAGGTTTTGTGTTCATGGCAGGTTTGTTTGTGGTTAATTGATATGCAGCGATGCATGAGAGGATGTGTACCATTGCGTTTGTTTTTAAACGATGGCGTGTATGAACAAGCCCGAACTGCGATT